>MKRO01000099.1:0-8640 GCA_001896965.1 Sphingobacteriales bacterium 41-5
TAATTTAGAATGAAGTTGTTTAAACTTTCCTGAAACAAGTGTCAGGGATGAGCCGCATTGCTATTTCTTACGGCTTTTACTTCATTGGTAATTTGGTCCATGGTCATGTTGGAGAGTCCATAGCGTTCGGCAAGCTCAACCATCTTTGCTAAATTCTGGCGACTAAGTTCACGGCCGGTGATGTCAACGAGGTCTGAAAAAGAAAGTCTGTCCGTTTTAAGTCCAAACTTTTGAAACTCCAAATCAGATATGTCAATGTTGATGGTCCGCATACAAAATTCTTTAAAGGTTTAAAGTTGTCATGCCCATGACGCCCAACTACATATCTAATACCGTCTCTTCTTTATTTTTTTTATTCTTTTTTCAGGTTCTTGCGTTTTTTTGCGGGAATTATCATACCTTTAACATAACGAAGTAAATCTAAAAAAAATTGCAGCTTGCTAAAACGAGAACGTCAGGCATTTATTTTACACAGGCTTAATCTTCACAATAAAGTATTATCTGTGGACTTATGTAAGGAAATTGGAGTATCGGAAGATACCATCCGTCGCGACCTGCAGGAACTTTCTGACGCAGGAAGGCTGATAAAAGTACATGGCGGCGCGTTATCAATGGCCTTTAGCGAAGTAAAGTTTGCACCATTAAATGTGTACTCCCGGGCACATAAAGCCATTATTGCAAAGAAAGCGTTGCGACTGATTGAAGACGGGATGTTTGTGTTAACTAGCGGCGGAACGACTATTTTAGAACTGGTGCGCAACCTGCCCATGAACCTGCGGGCAACAATTATGACGGGGAGTGTACCGGTAATAAATGCCTGCATTGCCTATCCCAAAATTGATGTAGTGGTGGTAGGCGATAAGTTGTCAAAAGATTCGAAGCTAACAGTGGGAGTAGATGCTGTAGAGCAGATTAGCCGGGTAAATGCGGGTTTATGTTTTTTGGGTACTAACGCTTTGGATATGGAACATGGCCTCACGGATAACGACCGTGAAGTGGTGCAGGTTAAAAAAGCCATGGTGAATGCCTCTGCAAAAGTGGTTTGTATGACGATTGCTGAAAAATTGCAAACCTACCAGCCGATGCAGGTTTGCGGATTAAAAAAAATTAATTACCTGGTAACAGAGCTTGACCCGAATGATAGAATTTTAAGGCCATTTATTGATGCTGGCATAACTGTTATATAAATTTTTTATTTTTTAACGAAAAAGGAAAAAGTATGAGAAAAGTTATTTGTTTAAGTATGTCTCTGCTGGTATTGTTGATGTGGACTTCAACGGCGAAGGCACAAACAAGAACAATCACCGGTCACGTTTTAGCCAGCGATGGAACTCCGTTATCGGGGGTAACAGTTGCTGTGGTAAACACAAGCAGGGCAACGGTCACTGACGAGGCCGGAGCGTATTCAATTCAGGCTATAGCAGGCGAAACCCTTCAATTTACGCATGTTGGGTTTATCACTCAATCGGCAGTTGTTAGAACGTCGAACCAACTTTCTGTAACGCTTGCATCGGAGGGTACCAACCTGGACGAAGTAGTTGTTGTTGGTTATGGTACGCAACGCAGGGGGAATTTAACCGGCGCTGTAACCAATGTAAATGTTGAAAAAACATTAGGCAACCGCCCAATTGCCGATGCCGGCCGGGGCCTGCAGGGTGCGGTACCAGGTCTTTCGGTAAGAATACCAAGCGGTGAAGTTGGCTCGGATCCTCTTATGAGAATCCGTGGATTTATCGGATCCATTCAGGGATCCAGCGAACCATTAATATTGGTAGATAACGTGGAAATTCCAAGCATTCAATTAGTGAATCCTAACGATATTGAATCGATAACCGTATTAAAAGACGCGGCATCCAGTTCTATTTACGGAGCAAAAGCTGCGTTTGGTGTAATATTAATTACTACAAAAAAGGGTGCTAAAACTGACGGTGCCACACTTACCTACTCCAACAATTTGTCCTGGCAGAATCTTGCAAAAGACCTGAACGTGGCTGGAATTGACGGACTGGATTACGCCTGGGAATCCCACAAAAACATGAAAGGCAGTGGACCCGGCGGAGGTTTTTGGCGGGTAGATAGTACAAGCCTCGTTAAAATGAGAGAATGGCAGGCAAAATACGGCGATAAAATAGGCCCGTTTGATCCGGTAGTTTATGGTAGAGACTGGTATTTTGATGGCACGGATAAATACGGGTATAGAATTTTTGACCCAATAGCGGCAATGGTAAATAAAAATGCTTTCACTCAAAACCATAACCTTTCATTAAACGGAAAATCAGGAAGAACGCAGTACAACGCCAGCTTTGGTTATTTAGGCCAGAATGGAATGATGCGCCCTGCAAACCATGATGATTTCACCCGGTATACCGGAAGCCTGAGTCTCTCCACAAAAGTTACTGATTATCTTACTTTACGTGGCGGAGCAATGTATTCTGACAGGATGAAACGTTATGCTAATTCGATTACAGGTTTTGGTGCTGACCCCTGGCTGTACGTGTACCGCTGGAGCCGTCTTTTCCCTACCGGAGTTAAAGAACTGGGTGAGGAAATGCGAGATCCTTATTGGGATACCAAGAAAGCTCATACTGCTTATCTGGGTAGTAAATACACCAATCTTAATTTTGGAACTACTATTGATGTTTTAAAAAACTGGCAGATACTTGCCGACTATACCTATGATATTCGTTGGGAAACCAGTAATACTTCCCTCCCCAGCGTTACCAGCCGGGAACCCTGGTACACACCTGTGGCGCTGAAGGACGAAAGCGGTAATCGCATTTATGTGGATGAGGATGGCAATCCTACAGAATCAGGAGGAAAACCGGCCTACAGATTCCCCTTGGTAAATTATATTACAAAGGCGCAAAGCAATATTTATCAATCTACCTGGAACGGACAAAGGCACACGGTAAATGCTTATAGTACTTACAATTGGAATCTGAACGAAAATAATAACTTTAAGTTTACACTTGGCACTAACGTAGTAGCATATAAAACAAAAAGCCATTGGTCCAGAAAAACTGAATTAATTAATGAAGAAAATCCACAATTTAACTTTGCCACAGGAACGGAAACAGTTGGTGGTGATGCTTATTGGGAATCTCAGTTAGGATATTTTGGCAGGATCAACTATTCTTTCGCAGATAAATATTTATTAGAAGGAAACCTCAGATATGATGCTACCTCAAAATTCCCGGCTGCTATGCGCTGGAGGTGGTATCCATCGTTCTCGGCAGGATGGGTATTAAGTAATGAAAACTTTATGACTAACCTGAAACCGGTTTTAAGTTTTGCGAAACTAAGGGGTTCCTGGGGTTCTATCGGAGACCAGTCAGTATCAAATTCATTATACCTGTCTACAATGGGTATAGCTAAGAATTCATGGCTAAACAGCGCCGGAAATCAATTTTTTCAGTTAGGAACTCCCAATCCTATTTCGGCAGGAATCACCTGGCAGGATATAGTTACTCTCGACCTGGGAATGGATCTCAGATTTTTTAAAAACACGTTTGGTTTAGTGTTTGACTGGTTTGAAAGACAAACCCTTAATATGATTATTGCGGGTAATGCGCTTCCTGCTACTTTTGGAGCCGGGGCGCCTCAGGGTAATTTTGGAAACCTGAGAACAAGAGGCTGGGAGATAGCTTTAGATTTTAACCATCGCTTCCAAAGTGGATTGGGACTTAATTTAACTGCAAACTTATCCGATGCGATTACTGATATTACCAAGGCCGCCGACTGGAATATCCCCTACGAAAATCGCATCATCGATAATACGTTCGTAACCGGAAAACGATACGGAGATATATATGGTTATGTAACTGACCGCCTGTTCCAAAAAAACGATTTCGTGTATGACGACAACGGCAATTTTGTTCAGGAAACTATTGTTTGGCAGGGTACCGCCAAACGTACCAATAAACTTGCCGGTAACAACCCTGTTTATCAAACGAATTTTGAAGACGGTAATCAGGTACTGTTAATCAGTCCGGGTGATGTGAAGTTTGTAGATGTAAACGGTGATGGCTATATTACAGCAGGCAAAGGCACTTACGGAGATCCCGGTGACAGAGTAGTGATAGGCAACGTTTTACCGCGTTATGAATACGGCTTCCGAATAGGTTTGGACTACAAAAACTTCGATTTTGCAGTAATGGGCCAGGGAATCGGAAAAAGAGCCATCTGGGGTGCAGGATCCTTAGCCATTCCGGGCTTCCATGCCAAAGATGGCGGTATGCCACAAACTTTTGCAGGTGATTTCTGGAAAGAAGATCGCACGGATGCCTTCTACCCCAGGGCATGGAACCTTAACGGAGGCAACTCGGGTTTTGTAATGGTACCGCAAACACGATACGTGTTAAACATGGCTTATTTTAGAATTAAAAATATCATGCTGGGTTACAACCTCCCTCAAAACATACTAAATAATGTGCACCTGAAAAAAGCCCGTGTATATGTGTCTTTGGAAAACTATATCACATTTGACAAACTGCGTGGCCTTCCAATTGATCCGGAAGCTATATCTGGTGTTTCTATGCTTAATTCCAATTACAATTTGGGCCGTACGGGTACTGATAACCCGGTGTTTAAAATTGCATCAGTTGGAGTAAATATATCATTGTAAACCCTAAAGAAACAGTATTATGAAATATATAAAAATTACCCTTATTATATTTTTTGCAGCAACCCTGGTGGGATGTAAAAAATTTTTAGAAAGGCCGCCGCTCACTACGATGAACGACGAAACAGCGTGGACTACAGAAGATAACCTGCGCCTTTATGCCAATAAGTATTACCCCTCATTTTTTGTTGGCTACGGTTTAGGCTTTGATTATGCCGGCGCTCCGTTAATGGACTATCAATTTAATGACGATGTATTTTTAATGGGTACACAGGGGAATTTCACCCGTGCAGTTCCAAATAGCAGCATCTGGGGTATGGGTACACTTAGGTCCATAAATATAATGTTGGACCGAATTGACAAAAAAATGAAAGGTACCTTAACTGATGAAGCCTTTAATCACTGGACGGGAATCGGACGCTTTTTCAGGGCATTGGAATATTCTGAATTGGTGACGAGATTTGGAGATGTACCATTTTACGATTATGTGCCGAGTGATATAGAGGAAGCAGATCTGTACAAACCCCGTACTCCACGAAACGAAGTAATGGATGCCGTTTATGAAGATTTGACATTTGCATTGGCTAACGTAAGAACGTCTGATGGAGATCAGTACGTGAATAAATACGTAGTGGCGGGCTTTGCATCCCGAGTTGCTCTTTTTGAAGGAAGCTGGCAAAAGTATTACTATCAAAACAACGAAAGAGCGCGAAAATTCTTTGATCTGGCAGTTGAAGCAGCAAATATGGTAATAAACAGTGGCAAGTACGATATAGTTACCGATTTCAGGAATCTGTTTGTTTCAAATAACCTTGCCGGTAATAAGGACGTAGTGTTTTACAGGCACTATGACCCGGCTGTAAACATCCTTCATGCTATTGCCTCGAACAACAACCTTTCCGAATCAGTCGCTTTTGGGCCCACTACAGATTTGATCAAGTCATTTATTTGTGCGGATGGAAACGCATGGCAAAACTCAACAGAGCCTAATGCTACTGACTTTACCCTTTCTAACGTAGTAAAAACAAGGGATTCGAGGTTTGAAGCAACGTTTTATGACAAGCCAATCAATAAAAACAGAGCTTCTTATTGGTACATTATTAAATTTTTCCCGAGAAGCGCTGTTGCTACAGTTGAGGCAGGCAATCCACCTCCGGTGGAATACACAAGTAGTAAAAACCAGACCAACTATCCGGTTTTTCGTTATGCAGAAGCGTTATTGAACTGGGTTGAAGCAAAGGCAGAGCTGTCAACCATTGGTGGTGCCGCTGTTAGCCAAAGCGATATAGATGCATCTATTAATAAAATCAGGAACAGGCCCTTAGCCCCTGAAGCAGCCGCCAAAGGCGTGAAAAAAACTGCACCCATGGATATCAACGGTTTACCAACTGACCCAACCAGAGACCCCGGAGTTCCAGCCCTGTTATGGGAAATACGCAGAGAGCGCCGTATGGAATTTGCTTTTGAGTATTCGAGGTTTGAAGATCTAAAACGATGGTCAAAACTGGGTTACATGAATTCTGAAAACAATCGTGATCTTCTATCCGGTGGTTGGGTAAACTTCTCCACCGAATTGCCCGGAGAATTAATCGCGTCAAAAGTGAACCAGATATCAACCGTTGCACAAAACGGAACGATTACAGTATATAACGGTAGTAATGGCACGAGTCTGAAAGGATTTTATAGAGGAACAAATACAGTGGGAAGATTGCCATTCTTGAATCTGGCCGGCGTGAACCCTTATTTGTCACCGGTGGGCAGAGTACAAATGGATGATTATGCCAGTAAAGGCTATGTGCTAACACAAACCGAAGGTTGGCCGCAAAATTAATTCAAACCCATAACAAAAAATAAATAATACAGATATGAATAAGATATACTATTATTTAAAGTACCGGACAATACTTATCCTTTCAGGTTTAATGGTATTTGTTTCCTGTGCAAAGGAATATCCTAAAAATGTGGATTCTCCTTATGAAACCGTTTTAAAATCAATAAAAATCCTTAATGCCGGGGCTAATGGGAATACCGTTATAGAAGGCGTGATAGATGAAAATAGAAAGACAGTTTCTTTCCCGCGTATTGATTTAGCAACGAATTTTGACGCCATCAGGTTTCAGGCAGAAATGTCGGATGGCGCCGTATTAGACAAAGAAAACTACCAGTTTGTTTTTGGCGAAGGAGACGCCGCTAAAACAAATGTGGTGAAAGTGGTAAACAATGATCGTTTTAGGGAGTATCTGGTAACCCTGCGTTTGAATATACCCGTGTTCGGCGCAGATTTTGGCAAGCCGGAAATTCATGATAATTCAATCAATAGTATTGGTAACCCCATTTATCCAACGTTCACGAGCGCATTAACCAGGGGGTCAGGGTTTGATGGAGAACATGTATTAATTGTTACCCGTCATGCCATGGGGTCGCATTTATTAAAAGTCAGCGATCTGGAACAAGATAATACAACAGCAATTCCTTTAAATTTAACAGGGGTTGCCGGAGGTACATTCCCAGTTTGTGCAGGTGCTCAGGTAAACGGCCATACTTATGTAACCAACCTTTCAGGCAACTCGGCAGCGTCGCCATTAAAAATATACCATTGGACAAATCCCAACGCTGAGCCGCAACTGATCTGGGCCGATATGATACCTGGTGGTGGAGGACGCCTGGGTGATAACATGTCAGCCAACCTTGATGCAAATGGGAATGGGTATTTTTATTTCGGAAGCAACCCGTCAGGTTTCATGGGCAGGCTTAAGGTAACAAATTATACCACTGTTTCAGACCCACTTGGGTTTGCAGCGTCAATGCCTTTGGGATACAACACGTCAGTAAACCGTGTGGGAAGCACTTCTGATTATGTATATACCGGCTACGAAGGGCCGTTAAGATTATCTACAGATGCCGGTTCAATAACCTACTCGTTAACTAACACGGCAGTACCGGTAAGAGGGTCTGATGCACATATTATTACTTTTAATGGAGAACGTTATCTGATTATGATAACCGCTGCAAGAACAGGTTCAGAGCCGGTGGTTTTATATGTGTACGATATTACGCGTGGAAGTACAACCAAGGAGGCATTGGAGTTATTTGATGCACGTTCAGATAAGTCGCCGGTGTATCAATACTCGTTAAATGGCACCGCTACTCCCAACTGTTTTACACAGGTACAATGGCATGTAAAAAAAGATGCGCAGGGTAAAGATGATAAACTCATGATATATGCGGCACATACCGATGCTGGTTTTGTATTAGTCGAGTTTGGCAAAAAAGTACAAACAGATTAGTGGCTTTTTTAATTAGGTTCCCCCGTAAATGAGCGGGGGAACTTTTTTTTAATACCGTACATTGAAACATCTTAAACTTATCGAAAATGAAGCAAATGAAGTATAGTTTTTTAATTGCTCTGGCTTTAATAATACTGGTAAACGCCTGTACCAAAGACAAGCCCGGTACCGATACTCCCGATCCGCCCACACCGCCGCCCACAGGCCTGAAATTGCCTAAAAAAGAAATGCGCGCAGCATGGGTTGCAACGGTGTGGGGGTTAGACTGGCCCGAAACTTCCTATAGCGAAGCAGCACAAAAACAAAAATATACAGCCTATCTCGATAAGTTTAAACAGCTTAACCTGAATGCTGTTTTCGTACAGGTAAAAGGCATGGGCGATGCTTTTTACAACTCTCCTTACGAACCCTGGAGTGGCAGCATCACAGGTACAAGGGGCCAAAACCCCGGTTATGATGTGATGAAGTATATGATAGATGAAGCCCATGCCAGAGGTATTGAGTTTCATGCCTGGGTCAATCCTTTCCGCATAGCAACAAGAGCCAACAGCAGCACGCCTTATCCCAACTTACACGCCTCAGTAGATCCAACATGGGTGATAAGCCACGAAAAATGGCAATTGTATAACCCAGCAGTACCCGAAGCACGCCAAAGGCTGGTAGATATTGTAAAAGATATCATTACCAAGTACAATGTAGATGGTATTCACATGGATGATTATTTTTATCCTG
>MKRO01000099.1:8699-13991 GCA_001896965.1 Sphingobacteriales bacterium 41-5
AAAATATGGAGCTGGCTACAATACCATTCAGGAATTTCGGCTGGCTAACGTGGATAAAGCCATTCAGGGTGTTCATGATATGATCGTGGCAACAAAGCCCGGTGTGGTGTTTTCTATTTCTCCAACCTCAAATTTTGATTATAACAAAAATACGCTGTATGCGGATATTGTAAAATGGGCCAACCAGGGTTGGATGGATGTGGTGATCCCGCAAATTTACCAGCATGCATCATTTCAAACACGACTGAGCGATTGGGATCGGTTCAATAATAAGCCCCATTTGATGATTGGCCATGCTATTTATTTTTCTGAGTCAACGCCTAACCAGTTATCGCTTGAACTCAACCTTGTTAAAAATAAAAAAGCCGCTGTGGGCAGTCTTTTTTACAGTGCCAAATACTTAAATACAAAGCCCGAACTTGCGACTAAAATGGCAGAGATATACAATACTCCGGCAGTGATTCCCTTCCTTGGCCGTGCCACCGCGCCGGCACCAGCGGAGCCATCCAATGTGCGGATTGAAGGCAGTATGTTAAAGTGGTCTAAAGCCGGTGATGTAAGATCCGTGGTATATTATTTTGCAGATCCGGCGCAGGAAGGAAAAGTCCTCGCGGTTACTAATAACTCAGAATGGGCAGCCACAAGCGCAGGGCATTACGTGGTTACCACGCTTAATGCAGATAACACGGAAAGTGCGCCCTCAAAAGCTGTAACAAAATAGCATATATTTTAATTGTTGAAGTTGTTTCGGCTTTCCTGTATCAGGTAGCGGTCGCCAGATGAACCGAACAATAACCAAGGAGAACACAAAGAATATACTGAGATCACAGAATTTTATAAATTTACGTACCCCGTGGTGTTCGTTGTGGTTTTTCCCAATGTATCCTTGTGGTAAAAAAATAAAAGTGTAAACAGTTCCAATATTAGTGAAACCGCCGTTAAACCATTAGCGGTTTTATTTTATAACGTCAATCGTTGATTTGTATATTCAACATAAATATTTGCCAATGAAACTTTTTGGTATTCTTTTATTAGCCATATTACCTGCAATAAGCTATTCGCAACAAAGCTGGATACGCATCAATCAATTAGGCTATTTGCCCAAAGGCACTAAAGTAGCGGTATGGGGTGGAAAAGAAGCAGCCGTTCCCGGCGATTTTCAATTGATCGATTCGGCCACCGGTAAAACCGCGTTCAAAGCATCTTCAGGTAAAAGCTTTGGTAGCTATGGCCCTTTTGCCAACACGCTGCGGCTGAATTTTACAAAGTTTACCAAAGCAGGAACTTACTATGTAAAAGCCGGGGAAGCCCGGTCGCCTTATTTTAAAATCGCTTCAAACGTTTATGACGGCACGGCTGATTTTGTACTCAACTACATGCGCCAGCAACAGTGCGGTTTTAATCCTCACACAAAAGATTCCTGCCATACGCAGGATGGATACACGCTGTACGGCCCTATGAAAGACAGTACGCGCATTGACGTGGTAGGTGGCTGGCATGATGCCTCTGATTATTTACAATACTCAACCACTACCGCAAATTCAGTGTACCATTTGCTATCGGCATACAAACATTTTCCTTCAGTTTTCAGGGATCATTATGCCGCTAACGGGTTAGAAGGAAGCAACCGGGTTCCGGACATTCTTGATGCTGCAAAATGGGGAATGGATTTCTTAGTGAAACTGCATCCTAAGGCCGGCTGGATGTTCAACCAGGTGGCCGACGACAGGGATCACAGGGGTATGCGGATGCCTAAAATGGATTCCTTTTACGGCAGAGGTTTTGAACGCCCGGTCTATTTCTGTTCAGGCCAGCCGCAGCAAAGAGGAAAGTTTATGAATAAAACCACCGGCGTGGCTTCTACTGCCGGAAAATTCACAAGCGCTTTTGCACTGGGCTATTCTATTTTTTCAAACACCCAGAAGGATTACGCGCAGGTATTGTACAACAAAGCGTTTACGGCGTATCAAATGGGTTTAAAACAACCCGGCGTGAGCCAGACAGCTTCAGTGGTTTCGCCCTATATTTATGCTGAAGATAATTATGTGGACGATATGGAACTGGCTGCCTCCGAACTGTTTCGTCTAACCAAAGAAAAAAAATATGAGCAACAGGCCATTGATTTTGCAAGGCAGGAAAAAATTACACCGTGGCTGGGAAAAGATACGGCACATCATTACCAGTGGTACCCGTTTATCAACGTAGGGCATTATAGCCTGGCTACCTATTCGGCTGCTCACAAAAAGGAGCTGGTTCAATATTATAAACAGGGAATTGAAAAAGTTTGGAACAAAGCAAAGCAAAACGGCTTTTACCGTGGGGTCCCCTTCATCTGGTGCAGTAATAATTTAACCACATCATTTGCCATACAATGCCTGTGGTACAAAAACCTGTCAAAAGATAACCGCTATGACGAGCTGATGCAATCAAATATTGACTGGCTGTTTGGCTGCAATCCCTGGGGAACCAGCATGGTGTTTGGGCTTCCTGCCTGGGGCGATACACCAGTGGATCCTCATGCTGCATTTTCCAAAATAGGCCATATCCCAGTGAACGGAGGTTTGGTGGATGGCCCCGTTTACGCGGCTATTTTTAAAAACCTTATCGGCATCAAACTTGTCGATGCCGATGAGTATGCGCCTTTTCAAAGCGACCTGGTTGTGTACCACGATGATTATGGCGATTACAGCACCAATGAACCCACCATGGATGGAACGGCCTCGCTGGTGTACCTGATGGCAGCGCTGGAAAGCGGCGGAGGAGCAAAAAAGTGAATTGGCGCGGGTAAAAGGCGGCAGCATTAAAACAACTGTAAAAAATGGTTTTACATGCCTTCTACAATGATCTTAACGATTGACCTTGGCGGAACCAAGGTAGCATTTGGGGCGATTGATGAACATGGCGCCATGCATTTTAATGAGCGCGTTTTAATCAATAACCTGCATGGCGATGCTGTTGGTACATTGATCACTCATAAGATTTCGCAAATCATAAAGCAATTTGATAAAGGCCGGTTACAAATCAATGCCATTGGCGTTTCGGTACCGGGTATTGTACGGCATCAAACCGGCAGGGTATGGGTGCCGAATATTAAGGGATGGGAAGATTATCCTTTGAAAGAAAACATTCAGCGGGCCTCATCCGGTATTCCCATCATACTAGAAAGCGACAGAACCTGCTATGTGTTAGGTGAAAAATGGATGGGGTGCGCAAAGGGTTGTGATAATGTCATCTTTTTAGCAATCGGAACAGGAATAGGGGCAGGCATTATAGCAAACGGGTCTTTGGTAAAAGGCGCTAACGATATAGGCGGCGCCGTAGGCTGGATGGTGCACAGCGCCCCACAGCGCGGAAAGGCTGACAGTAGCGGCTGTGCTTTTGAATCCTGTGCATCAGGCAACGGCATGGTAAAATTAGCGCAGGGGATGATGAACGGCACCCCCGGGAATAACAGTACTCTAATAAGTGACTCGTTAAAAGCGCAGCATATTTTTACGGCTTATGATACCGACGAGATAGCCCGGGAAGTGGTACAGCATTGCATCAAACAGTGGGGCATGGCGGTAGCCAACCTGGTGAGTATTTTTAATCCTGAAAAGCTGGTGCTCGGCGGCGGCGTTTTCGGCCCTGCGGTGCGCTTTATTCCCGAAATCAGGCAGGAAGCAAAAAAATGGGCTCAGCCCGTGAGTGAAAAATTATACGCGCTTGAAGCCAGCCAACTGGGAAAAGACGCGGGGCTGTATGGCGCGGCTTACGCAGCATTGCAATTTTTAAACGCCCGGATAAACGAAGAACGTGTATCATAAAACCATTAATTTTTTTGTTGCCTGTGCGGGCATGTTGCTGTTTGGCGTCACGCTCATTACATTAGGCGCGGTGCTGCCTGACCTGAAAATTAAATTTTCTCTGGATGAAATCACGGCAGGGGCATTGTTCGCCATTTTGCCATTTGGTATTTTATCCGGCTCGCTCGTTTTCGGGTATTTTTGTGATCGTTATGGGTATAAAGGCCTGCTCTCAATTTCCTCCCTGATGGTGGCCGCCGGGCTTGTGGGCATGGCTTTGCCCGGTTCACTGTTATTGCTTAAGATTTGCATTTTTATTTTTGGATTTGGCGGCGGTTGCATTAACGGCGCCACCAATGCGCTGGTATCCGACATCAGTGATAAAAACAAAGGAGCCAACCTGAGCCTGCTGGGCGTTTTTTTTGCCATAGGCGCTTTGGGTATGCCACTCATCCTTGGTATTTTAAGAGAAGGCCTGGGGTTTGAAAAGATACTTTTTATGGTGGCGGCCATTGCTGCACTTATTTTTGCAATCATTCTTTTTGTAAGATTCCCGCCCGCAAAAAATACCGGCGGCATGCATTCGGGCCAGATGTTCCGGTTGATGGGCGACCGCGTTTTACTGCTCATTGCTTTTTTTCTTTTCTTTCAAAGCAGCCTTGAAGCCGTGGTACATAACTGGATCACGACCTATTTAAACGAAAGCCTCGGCATTGCCAAAGACAAAGCCCTGTATGCCCTCACGCTGAATGTGGTGGGCATGGCGGTAATGCGTTTGTTGATGGGAACTGTGTTCCGAAATGCTTCAGGCCAAACCCTGCTGTGGGTTTCTGTTGTGATGATGCTGGCCAGCAGCGTGATGCTGTATGGCGCAAGCGGGTTTACAGGAGCCACGATCGCCCTTGTGGTGCTCGGCGCCGGCATGGCCGCAGGCTTTCCCATGATGTATGCCATTGCAGGCAGGCGCCACGCCGCCATTTCTGCCACAGCGTTCAGCTTTATATTAAGCATTGCACTCATCGGCAATATGCTTATTAATTACCTGATGGGCATTATTGCCAAAAATTACGGTATAGAAAACGTAACAACACTTATAATTGCTGAAGTAGCGGCGATGGCAATTTTATATGGGTATATTTTTAAAAAATCAAAATCTGATTCATCATTATAAAAAAATTAAACAATGTTATTAGCAAAGCAATGGCTTGATAATGCAAGAGGCATTATGTCAACGATCGAAGAAACACAAATGGAAAACATTCAAAAGGCGGCTGTTTTAATGGCTGATTCAATTGAAGCGGGGCGCTGGGTACATACCTTTGGCTGCGGCCATGCCACGCTGCCTATCGAAGAGATGTACCCGCGCATTGGCGGCTTCGTGGGTTTTCATCCCATGTGTGAATTGCCCCTTACATTTTTTACACGTATCACCGGGGAAATGGGCGTACATCAGTTTGTTTTCCTTGAAAGGGTGGAAGGCTACGGCAGGGAAATCATGAAAGGCTAC
>MKRO01000099.1:14054-15646 GCA_001896965.1 Sphingobacteriales bacterium 41-5
TGTAAATATTGATGTGGCGCTTGATGCCAAAGAAAAAGGCATGAAGGTGGTAGTGTTTGGTTCGGCTGCTGAGGCGAAAGGTAAAACCACCCGCCACTCCAGCGGTAAAACCATTTTTGACATTGCAGATTTAGTGGTAGATACCTGCGTTCCCATACAGGACGCTTCTGTTGATTTGAAAAACCACCAAGATAAAATCGGGCCACTCTCCACGATGGCTTTTGTAACCTGTGTATGGATGACCGTGACCACTGTTGCAGAAATACTGGCAGAGCGGGGCGTCAAACTCCACATTCATCCTTCACACAACGTGCCGGGCGATACTACTGCTAAAGAAAGGCTTGAAGACTGCCTGCATGAGTACAAAAAAAGAATTGCCGGGGTTTAATAATCGGGTCAGTCGCTGTATTGTAGCAGCTAAAATAAATACCAGCCAACAATTCTTGAATAAATTTCAAAGTTTTTTAAAATTTTCGGCTATGTTTTGCATAAATACAGCTATTTACGTGTTATTCTTTAGAAAAAATTTATTTTTTCTGGTTTGTGCGCTTTTGTGCAGGAAATCACTTTACCTTTAATATATAATTAACAAAACGCGACTCGCTTGCTAAAAAAAGAACGTCAGGCATTTATTTTACACAGGCTCAATCTGCACAACAAGGTATTGAGTATCGATTTATGTAACGAAATCGGCGTATCAGAAGACACCGTGCGCAGAGACCTCCAGGAACTGGCCGAAGCAGGCCGGTTAATTAAAGTGCACGGTGGTGCGTTGAGCATGGCTTTTAACGAAGTTCAGTTTGCACCGGTGAATGTGTATTCGCGATCTCAAAAATCGATTATAGCCGGTAAGGCTCTTAAGTTGATTGTTAATGGAATGTATGTACTCACCAGCGGTGGCACAACAATTCTGGAACTGGTTCGTAACCTGCCCATGAATTTAAAAGCCACATTTATGACGGGGAGTATTCCGGTCGTAAATGCATGTTTAGCCCATCCAAACATTGATGTGGTGGTGATAGGAGACAGGTTGTCTAAAGATGCTAAACTCACTGTTGGCGTAGATGCCATTGAGCAGATCAGCCGGGTTAATGCCGATCTGTGTTTTTTAGGTACCAACGCCATAGACGTGCCTCATGGCATTACCGATAACGACCGGGATGTGGTACAGGTAAAAAAAGCGATGGTTTTTTCTGCTGCAAAGGTGGCCTGCATGACGATCTCGGAGAAGCTGGAAACGTATCAGCCCATGCAGGTTTGCGAACTCAAAAAGATAGATTACCTCATTACAGAACTGGACCCCCGCGATGAAAAGCTGAGGCCGTTTGTAGATGAAGGTGTCGCTGTTTTATAATCACAACAAAAAGAAAAGTATGAGAAGAATCATTCAGTTTGGCTTATTGATGATCCTGTTCATCAGCATCTTGCCAAAATCAGGGTTAGCACAAACCACCGCTATTTCGGGTACGGTCTTTGATGAAGGCGGCAACCCATTGCCAGGCGTTACCATTGCAGTGCAGGGTACTGCCCAGGCTACGGCGTCGGGAAACGATGGCACATTCATCATCACGGCTGCGCCGGGAGATGTACTG
>MKRO01000099.1:15652-17214 GCA_001896965.1 Sphingobacteriales bacterium 41-5
TCGTACGTAGGCTATCAAACCCAAACTTTTAAGATTGCAGACACAAAGCCGCTTGCCATCACACTTTCCAGATCGGGGCAAACATCCCAGCTGGACGAAGTGGTGGTTGTGGGTTATGGTACCCAAAGAAGCCGGAATGTTACCGGTGCAGTAAGCACAGTTGATGTCAGCAAGACATTGACCAACCGCCCGGTAGCTGATGTGGGCCGAGGTTTGCAGGGTGCTGCTTCGGGGTTAAGCGTGAGGCTTCCAAGTGGGGAAATCGGTTCTGACCCTTTAATTAAGATCAGGGGCCAAATGGGTTCTTTCAGAGGCGGAAGTTCTCCTTTGATATTATTGGACAACGTGGAGATACCGAGTATTCAAATCGTCAATCCAAATGATATTGCTTCGATCAGCGTATTAAAAGATGCGGCAGCAACCTCCATTTATGGTTCCAAAGCATCTTTTGGTGTTATTCTTATCACATCCAAAAAAGGCGCATCCGGCGGGAAACCTCAGGTCTCATATTCCAATAACTTTTCATGGCAAAATGTTTGGAAAAAATTAGATATGGGAGATGTGAACGCTTTGAGGTATACCATAGATGCAGCTTTGCGCGTGGGTACAAGAACGCCAACGGGCGCATTTTATTATGTGGATAGTGCCAGCTACGAACGGGCTGTAGCATGGAAACAAAAGTGGGGAGGCTCAATCGGGCCAAACGATCCTACAGTGTTTGGCCGTGACTGGTATGTGCAAGGTGCCACTAATCAAAAAATGGGAATGAGGACATATGATCCTTACGACTATATGATAAAAGAATGGACGCCAACACAGCAACACGATTTTACAATAGGGCACACTGTTGGCAAAACTTCTTACAATATTGCTTTGGGATATTTAAACCAAAGTGGTATGATGAAACCGGCTAAGAAGGATGAATTTACAAGATATAATGCAGCAGTTCGTCTTTCATCAGAGCTTAATAAATATATTACGGTACGGGGCGGTGCCATGTTTTCCCAAAGAAATAAAGAATACCCCTACATAACAAATTCAACAACGGCTGACCCCTGGCTTTATTTATACCGGTGGGGGCCTTTGTATCCTTTCGGAAATGACCAAAACGGAAATCCTGTAAGGAGCCCGTGGAGCGAAGCGGCAGCCGCGAATGTTGCCAATATTTTGAGAAATTACATGAATGTCAGTCTGGGTTCCACCGTGTCTATTACCAAAGACTGGAAATTTGATTTTGATTATACCTTTAGCAACCAGGCTGAAACATGGAGAAGACCCGGAACAAGATACACGGCCGCCAACTCCTGGTCGGCGCCCATTGTAAGAAACGATGCCAACGGTCAACCCGTATACGTTGATAGTTCAGGCAATGTGGTTACAAGCACAACACCGGGTGCCATACGAGCTTTTGATCTTTCAAATGAAACTTATACCGCAGTTGGTGCCAACCCTGATCACATTTACAGGCGTGTGGAGGACTTCTCAAGCAGTACCATTAATGCTTTTACTACGTACAATTTGAATTTAAACGATGATAACAGGTTTAAAGTCCTGTTGTGGAT
>MKRO01000100.1:0-2320 GCA_001896965.1 Sphingobacteriales bacterium 41-5
CCAGAGAGGTATAACTCGTGCGCCTTGTTCATCACACAGGGAATATTTTCAATATCAAAAGATTTGTCGTTGTCTTCTTTTTTATCAAAGCCTAAAATATAGCTCATGCCCGAGCAGCCGCCACCCTTCACGCCAATCCGCAAAACCTGCGATGTGTCAAAATCCGGCTCATCCATCAGCCGTTTTATTTCTTTCACCGCACCCGCAGTAAGGGTAACGGGTGTTGCTATTATTGTATCTTCCATACCACAAAAATAACCAATTGCTGCGACAATGTCGTGTTACTGGAACGGGGTGGCTCTGAGGGCTTTTATTTAACCGGATCCGGCAGAAAAAATTGATCAACTCAATAGATGATTTATATCAGGATCAGGCAGATAGGGCTGCCTCATCAGGTTTTTAACTGTAATTTTGCCTACATCTAAAACAGCCTGATATGGAAGAAAAAAAGATTGTGACCGACAGTAATATTGAAGTAAAACCCTTGTACACAGCGCATGACCTCCCATCGCCGGAAGAACTGAACGAAAAATCGGGTGAGTTTCCTTATACGAGAGGTGTACAAAAAGATATGTACCGCGGCCGTTTGTGGACGATGAGGC
This sequence comes from Sphingobacteriales bacterium 41-5, assembly GCA_001896965.1. GTDB lineage: Bacteria > Bacteroidota > Bacteroidia > Chitinophagales > Chitinophagaceae > Niabella. Next base: position 603 of record MKRO01000100.1, read on the forward strand.
AGTATGCGGGTTTTAGCACCGCCGAAGAAAGTAATAAACGTTACCATTATCTTTTGTCGCAGGGTGTGATGGGCCTGAGCGTGGCATTTGACCTTCCCACACAAATTGGCTACGATAGCGATCATCCATTGAGTGAAGGCGAAGTAGGCAAGGTGGGCGTGGCTATTGACAGCATTGATGACATTGGAACTTTATTTGATGGTATTAAACTTGAAGAGGTTTCAACAAGCATGACGATCAATGCCACGGCTTTTGTTTTGTTGAGTATGTACGTAGCACAGGCAAAAAAGCAGGGCGCTGACCTGAAGAAAATTTCGGGAACTATTCAAAACGATATTTTAAAAGAATATGCGGCTCGCGGTACCTATCGTTTTCCGCCAAAGCCGTCCATGCGCATCATTACGGATATTTTTGAATGGTGTAGTAATGAGTTGCCAAAATGGAACACGATCTCAATCAGCGGTTATCATATCCGCGAAGCGGGAAGCACCGCAGTACAGGAGATCGCCTTCACGCTTAGCAATGGCAAATCATACGTAAAAGCGGCCCTGGAAAAGGGTTTGGATATAAACGTCTTTGGGAAACGGCTTTCGTTTTTCTTTAATGCGCACAATAACTTACTTGAAGAGGTTGCAAAATTCAGGGCAGCGAGAAGAATGTGGGCGCAAATGATGAAGGAGTTGGGAGCCACCGATCCAAAGGCGATGGCACTACGCTTTCATACGCAAACGGGCGGCTCAACCTTAACGGCGCAGCAACCCCAAAACAATATTAGCAGAGTAACTATTCAAACACTGGCAGCGGTGCTTGGCGGTACACAATCCTTACACACCAACGGTTTTGACGAAGCATTGAGTTTACCAACCGAAAGTGCAGCCCGCATTGCATTGCGTACGCAACAGATCGTGGCATTTGAAAGCGGCGTTACTGAAACCGTTGATCCGCTCGCCGGCTCTTACTATGTGGAAGCGCTAACGCAGGAAATTGAAGACAAAGCCACCGAACTTATCGCGAAAATTGATGCGATGGGCGGAAGCGTGACAGCGATTGAAGAAGGTTTTATACAGGATGAGATCGCGCGCAGTGCTTATGAATACCAGCGCAATATCGAAGACGATCAAAAAATTATTGTCGGCGTAAATAAATTCCAGGTTGAAGAACATAACGATACTCCAATCTTAAAAGTTGATGATAATATTCGTGAAGGTCAGGTTCAGAAACTACAAACACTTCGTAACAACCGTAATCAGGCCGAGTGCGATAGCTTAATCACTGAGCTAAAAAACAAAGCAACCGGTACTGAAAACCTGATGCCGACCGTGTTAGCAGCCGTTGAAAAAAAATGCACACTGGGTGAAATTGCCGGAGCGCTTGTGGAAGTATATGGAGAATACAAATAGATTCAGAAATAAATATATGACTGAACACCTATGGATTGCAAATCAATATGTTGAAATCCATGGACTGAAAGTTATTTGAGTTTGCGTAAACAGCATTGAAAACTTTAAACTGAAAGTTCATCGAAATTCTGATCGCTATTTGGATTATCCCGATGATGCTATAGATTCAAAGGTCAAATAGAATTTAACATCCCGACTAAAACAACCGAAAAAAAATTATTTGAAACCTGGTGATAATTGGCTATTTATTCTCCTTACCGAAACAATTCGGCGGAAACTGCACCTCCATCAAAAACAAGCCATGAGCGGGCGTATCAT
>MKRO01000100.1:2382-10985 GCA_001896965.1 Sphingobacteriales bacterium 41-5
TCGATTGTTATTTTACCGCGCCCTGCCTTCAACATAGTTGCAGTAAGCGCACGTACCATACCGCGTAGAAAACGATTGGCCCTTACTTCGTAGATCAATAACCCATCCCTTTGAAACCAGCGACTTTCAATGATATTGCAGTTGAATGTTTTCACCTGCGTGTTGCGTTTGGAAAAACTTGTAAAATCGTTGTACCCTATTAAAAGTTCAGCAGCTTCGTTTAACTTTTCAAAATCCAAAGGATAGGGAAAGAAATATGCAGTGTCTTTTAAGAAAGGATTTTTAGCGTTGTATAGCCTGTAATTATACAAACGACTTACTGCATCGAAGCGGGAATTCGCTTCATCGCTAACCAGCGTTACAGATCTAATCACAATATCGGAGGGTAAAATTGCATTGAGATTATAAATCCATTCGGTTTTAAAATTTTCGTACCAATCGAAGTGAAAAAAATTTTGCTGTGCATGAACGCCGGCATCAGTGCGCGAAGAACAGGCAAGCCTCACCCCTGTCGCCTGCCTGCTCTGTAAGTGGGCCTCGCCATCAAACGGAGTGGGAAAATGAAAAAGCGTGTGAAATGCACGCTCTACTTCGCTTTGGATGGTTACGGCATTTGGCTGCGCCTGGAAACCTGCGTAGTGCGTGCCTTTGTAACTGACTTCTAAAAAATAACGGGACAAAAAAAATTGAGATTTGTAGCCTCACCCCCAGCCCCTCTTGTGCCGGAGAGGATAGTTTGCGAGAAATTCTAAAAATTATTTTTAATAATTAGCATTCATCAGTTGAAAAGTGCGACGCAACGAAGATGCTATTCGTTCTTATGCTGGTACAAAAATTATTGCTCCGCTAACGCGTCGAATTTTCCCAAATAATATTGGTCTTTTATGTCATCCCGCAAGGATGCAAAGTTTTCTATATCTGCCACATGCGGTTTTGCAGTCTCATAAAAATTATATTTTCCAGCGTTTGATAGAAACATGCTGCTGAGATATTTAATTTGAGCGGTTGTATAACATTTGCTTTTGAAAGCACTCGCTGCCTGGCCAATCATTCCATCGTCTGTATCTTTTTGCGACATCTGCCTGCGGAGCTTTAGAAAGTCGCTTTCGTCCGCCACCCGTTTGCAGGCGGAATTTGTTTTTACAACCTTTGGTTCTTTTTTCACCGGCTCCTGCTGCATAGCCGGTTTTTCCTCCACCTCAAAAGATTTTTTTTCATCAACTTTTGTTACCTGTTCTTCTTTAACCTCAGGGTGTTCCTCCGGCGCTGTAGTAGTTTCCTGCGTTGACTCGACTTTGGGTTGTTGCTGCACTACCTGGGTTTTAGGTTCTGGAATAAAAATCGTCACAGGCTCTGTTTCCCCTTTTTCGTTTTTGTTGTTATATACTAACATTACACCGCTCTGACCCTGAGGCGCCTGGCTGATAACGGGATTGTTGGGAGCCGTTATTTCGGTTTTTGGCTTTTCGATAGCGATTTCGACTGGCTCAACGTGCTTTTCCGCTGTTTGTTGCGGGGCAGAGCTCACTATTTCAATTTCTTTCTCTACGGCCTTCTCTTTTGATTGTTCAATAACAGCCACCTCTTCTTTTCTTTCAGAATCAACAGCAGCTGCGATAACAGGTTTCGGAGTTTCAACCACTGCCGGCTTTGGCGTTTCCACCACAGCAGGTTTGGGAGTTTGAACTACAACCGGCTTGGGTTCCTCTTTTGGCGTTTCGAGCAAACTCGGATCATTTGCCGCTTTCGAAAGCACTTTGGTAAAATCAGTCACATTTTCTTTAGGCGTTGTTTGAGGTTGCTGCGCAGGAGCATTTGCAATTGCTTTTGTTTCTGTTGCGCTCATCGGTTTTTGAACGGCCATCGTTTGCAGGTCAAACAAACCCCAACCCTCTGCGCCAAAATCTTTAATTAAATAGCCCTTGTCTTTGCTGTCGATAGCGAAATTATAAGTTTGCTGTGGGAACTTTTCCTGAGGAAAGCCTACCACCAGTTTATAATCGCCATCTTTTAACTGAGGAAGAATTAAATATCCCGATGCGTTAGCGCTCAATTGCTGGCCATTAATTTTTATGTAGAAAGGCTGCGCGGGCTCCGTTTGAAGATAAACGAAATATTTTGATGTTACACTGTACTGAGCGAAAGAAACAAATCCTGTCAGTAAAAAAAGAATCGTCAAATAATAATGCCTGATCATATTAAATAAATTATCTGACCACGAAAATACTTTAAAATGTGGGAAACTACGGGGAGTAGATTTAATTTAAGGAAATTTTTTAGGAGGCCGATAAGTATTTAGTCCACAGCGCAGCGTATTTTATTCAATAATCAATGATCGATAATGGGGTTTTTACCAGCTGCCGCCTGCACCGCCACCACCAAAGCTACCACCGCCGAAGCCACCAAAGCCGCCGCCACTACCACCTGACCAGCTACCGCCGCCGCCACTACCCCACCCTCCGGGAATGATCCAAGGCGTACTGCCCCGGCGGCCACCCCAGTCATCAGCATAACCGCGGCGCGACACGTAGCCGCCGCCGCCACCTCCTTTGCGGCTGATGATTGAAAGTATAACGAACACAATAAAAATGATAATAATAATGGTGAAGATGCCCATACCGCTGCCTTCGTCACGCTGTTGGTAGCCTTCCGGAGCCGTGTATCGGCCGGCGGCAGCGGCAATAATGTTATCTACGGCTTCATCAATTCCCTGGTAATTGTTACCCGCGCTGAAATTTGGCAACAGGTTATTTTGAACAATTTCATTAGCCACTAAATCTGTCACAGCGCCTTCAAGGCCGTAGCCGGTGGCAATGAAAACACCACGCTGGCCGCCCTTTTTGCCGGTGTTCACCAAAAGCACCACACCGTTGCTAAATTGCTTTTGGCCGCCCACACCCCATTTTCTTCCCAAGGCTATCGCGTAATCACTAATCGAGTATCCGCCCAGATCATCAACCACAACAACAGTTATTTGATTGGATGTACTGTCAACATAAGCTACCAATTTATTTTCTAAAGATTGTACTTCGTCACCGCTCAAAAAACCGGCTTGCCCGTTTGACTTATCGCTGAAATCATTAACAAGCCTAGGCGGCTGCGGAGGATTGGGAATGGATGATTCAATTTGGGCAAAAGAAATAATGCATAAAGCCAGCGCGATGGCGATGGCGAGGGTTTTATGAAAAAGCCCCTGGGCCCGTTTATTAAAATATTGTATAAAGGAAATGTTGTTGATGATAAATTAATTTACACTGAACCCAGCTATTTTTTAATGCAGTCGCCAAAAACAATTTCGTCAGGCAGTTCATTTTGATCGGCCACGCGATCGTATGGGAAATATTGATGCAGCGCTTCACCAATTTCACTCACATATTCACTCACGCCCGCTGCAAAATTTTGTTGATTGAAATGTTGTAGAATATGATTCACTGCGTTTTCCCAATACTCTTTTCCGGTTTTTCTATAGATGCCCTCATCGCCAAAAATCGCCAGTTGATGATCCTTAACCGCTACGTATAAAAGCACAGCATTGCGGTCGGTGGTTTTGTCCATCTTTAATTGAAAGAACAGCTCAGCCGCCCTTTCCACCGGATCCACATAGTTGCATTTTTGTTCCATAAACACCCGTATCTCGCCACTGGTACGGCTTTCAGCCAACCTGATGGATTGAACGATCTGCTCTTTCTCAACATCGTTGAGAACATCCAAAGGTTTTTTATTGAACAATGAAAATGCCATTAAAATTTTATTTCGATGTTTTTATCTGCTCCGGCATCAGATTGAAACCCCTGTTTTTCATCAAACCGAAACATTTTTGCAACCAGGCTTTTAGGAAACCCCCTGACCGAATTATTGTAATCTGCAATTGCTGTGTTAAAATCATTTCGTGCTACTTTAATCCTTCGCTCATTGCCTTCTAATTGTGTTTGCAAACCACTATAAGCGGTTGTACCTTTTAACTGTGGATATTTTTCAACCACCACAATCAACCTGTTGCTTGCTGCGCTTAACTGGTTTTGCGCTACAGTCTGGCTTTGAACATTTGCAGCCGTGGGTTCGCCTCCCACAACGCCAAGTGCCTTGCTTCTTGCTTCGGCTATTTGGGTTAAGGTGCCCTGTTCAAAATCAGAAATACCTTTCACAACGTTCACCAGGTTTTGAGTGAGATCGAGCCTGCGCTGATATGTGCTTTGCACCTCGCTCCATGTTCGGTTGACTTCATTTTCTTTTTTTACAAGAGAATTATAAGCCACGATGATGTACAGCCCGATCAGTACAATTAAAGCACCAATTAAATATCCCGAATATCGTTTTCGATTCATTATAAGTTGTATAAAATTTGTGGTTCAACTTTCCTGTTAAACCACAAACCTGAAACTTTTTTAGAATTCCACTTTAGGAGCTTTGTCAGCACCGGGATCAGCCTGAAAGCCTTCTTTAGCTTTGAAGCCGAACAATCCGCCTAAAATGTTCATAGGGAACGAACGTACTTTATTATTATATGAGTTTATCGCGGTGTTAAACGTTTGTCGTGAAGCACGAATATCATTTTCAATACCTTCCAACTGGCCCTGTAATTGCAGGTAATTTTGGTTGGCCTTTAAATCAGGATACGCTTCTACTACTGCCAATAAACGGCTCAACGCGCTACTCACTTCACCCTGTGCCGCCTGAAATTTCTGAATATTTTCAGGTGTGAGGTTTTCGGGGCTTACGTTTACAGAGGTAGCTTTGCTTCTCGCTTCAATTACGCGTGTAAGTGTTTCCTGCTCAAACTTGGCAGCACCTTTTACCGTGTTTACTAAATTCCCAACAAGGTCATTACGTTTTTGATATTCGCTCTGAACATTGTTCCAGGTTTTCTTTACATTTTCGTCTTCTTTAACAAGACTATTATAACCGTTGCAGCCCATGAACCCAACCACAACAAGTGCAATCAGAAGAATTAAACCGATTACTTTCATATTTTGTGTTTTAAAGTTTAAGAAACAAATTTATAGTATTTATACGATCATATTAAAATTGTGAGCGTGCATTTCGGTAAATGTATTTGCAGTGTCGGTAAACATCTCGTTAAAAACAATTTTGGCCGAGCGAAAAACACATGATATTTTCGCTACCAACCTATCCGGAAAGCACTGCCTGTAAACTTTAATCCAAACCGTTCCTGTCAGGTGATATTAATTTTCCAATTTCACCAAAACCTTTCTTCCCACGAACCAGATTTTTGCTTTGCCGTTTGTGCCCAAAAATATATCGGGGCTACCCGTGTATTTTGGATCACCGCTTTCAATTTCCTTTTTTAAATCGTCATCTAACCAATTGAATTCAAATTCTTCCCTGGAATAGTTTGCTTTGGGAAAATCCGCATCCATGAATTTAGAAAGTATTTCGCCCACATTGTTTTCATCATAATAAAGCAGGGCTTCCAATTTATACTTTTGAGTGGAATCTTTTTTCAACAGCGCCACGTCCGGACCGTCATATTTTGCAATCACGTTCAGCGGCTTATAGGTTTGCAGATCCAGCAATTGCGCGGCAATCGCGGAATCCTGCGGGATTTGCCGGGCATCCCCATGTTGGTTACACGACAAAAAAATAAAAACTGGCGCAACGGCTAAGAAGATTAAAAATTTCATATAGCTTTCTAAAAAAATAAATCTACAAGTTTAGGGACAAAAATAACGACACCAACTATAAAAGATGCAAGAGCTACCATCAAAACTGCTGCAGCAGCAAGATCCTTTATAACTTTTATTTGTCCATGTTCCTCCGGATGAACAAAATCACAGAGCTTTTCAACCGCCGAATTAAAAATTTCTGCCGAAATCACGGTGGCGATGCAAACCACCACAATCAAAAACTCAATATCGTTAACTTGTAATAAAAAGCAAAAAGCTACGGCAACAAAAGCAACGATAATATGAATAGTAAAATTTCTTTCGGCAAATACCATTTGCCGGAGACCGTTAAATGCGTGGGTAAAACTTTTTAGCAAGGATTTCATTTGGACCACGGTGATTGATTATACTCGCGGGAAAAATAAATCGAATCGGGGTAAACAAAAAGAATATTCAGAGAGTTTTCACTTAAAGACGGATAGCGCAAACTATCTCTTTTCAACCAAAAGCGTTTGATCTCGCCGCGCCCTGATATTTCTGAAAATCGTTTTAAAATATTGGAATCTTTTATAAAGTAAAACTGAATATCGGAGCCAAGTTTTTTATCAAAATAGTTCAGCTCATCATCAGATATAAAAAATTCATTGTTGGAAAATCCATGAACGTACTTCAATTTATTTGTGATGTGTAGTTTGCCGTTGAGATTGGAAGTGCCAAAGACATCGAAGCGATCTTCTTTTAAACCAAATGAATCTACAAAAAAATATAACCCGTTCCCTGTTTGATTAACAACCCGGATTTCTTTGCCTTTTTGAGGAGGATCATACACAATACACGAGTTTAACCACAAAGCGATCGTTAAAAAAATAATCGTTTTCATGATTAGGAATTTTAAAACAAGAATAAAAAAATCCCTGAGGATTGAAAGATGTCAGGGATTTAAACTTTAAAAAAAATTTACGCGTTCACTGCAGCAATGCCCGGCAAGTCTTTTCCTTCAAAAAACTCAAGCATAGCGCCGCCGCCGGTTGAAACATAACTAACTTTATCATTGAAGCCGAATTTGTTCACTGCCGAAACGCTGTCGCCGCCACCCACTAAAGAGAAAGCACCGCTTTGGGTAGCTTCAGCCACTGCTTCAGCGATTGCTTTTGTACCGGCCTGAAATTTTTCCATTTCAAAAACACCCATTGGGCCATTCCATAAAATAGTTTTTGATCTTTTGATCACGTTTGAGAATTGCTCACGCGCGTTTTGGGCAATATCAAGCCCCATCCATCCATCAGGAATATTGTTGCTGGGTGATTCGGCAACATTTGCATCTTCTGCAAATTTATCAGCGATGATGCTGTCACCAGGCAAGTGAATATTAACGCCTTTTTCTCCGGCTTTGCTCAAAATTTCTTTTGCAGTTTCAATCCTGTCTTCTTCACAAAGGGATGAGCCAATATTACCGCCCTGCGCTTTAAAAAAAGTATAAGCCATCCCGCCACCGATGATGATGTCGGTCGCTTTTTCCATCAGGTTTTCGATGATGAGGATTTTATCCGAAACCTTTGCGCCGCCTAAGATTGCAGTGAAAGGTCTTTCGCTTTCGCTTAAAACTTTTTGTGCGCTTTTTACCTCGCCTTCCATTAACAAGCCAAACATTCTTTTCTCCTGCGGGAAGAATTTTGCAATGATGGCAGTGGAAGCGTGCGCCCTGTGTGCGGTGCCGAAGGCGTCATTCACATACACATCGCCGAGCTTGCTCAGTTTTTCTGCGAAAGCTTCATCGCCTTTTTCTTCTTCTTTATAAAAACGGAGATTTTCGAGTACCAATACCTCCCCTGGTTGTAAAGCCGCTGCGGCATCAACCGCAGACGGGCCAATACAATCGTCAGCAAATTTTACATTTATACCACCCAGCAAATCGCTCAAATGATTTACAAGATGTTTTAGTGAGAATTTATCTTCGGGCCCGGTTTTGGGACGGCCGAGGTGGCTCATTAAAATAACGCTGCCCCCGTCTGCCAGTATTTTTTTGATGGTGGGCACCGCGGCTTTCATGCGCGCATCAGAGGTGATCTCCATTTTTTCGTTTAATGGAACGTTGAAATCAACACGGACCAAAGCTTTTTGGCCTTTGAAGTTATAACTTGAAAATTCTGACATAATAAATAATTTATGATTTATGATTTGTCCCAATAACTATCAGGATGAAACTTGAAATTTGCCACCAAGGCTCAAAGACTCAAAGTATCACGAAGAAGAGCCTTGTTACCTCTTTGTGATTTTGTGCCTTCGCCGCTTCATTAAACCGGGCCGGCCCGCATGGCACAGGCGTCCGCCCGTGCCGGTACGGACGGGGGCGTGGCGGCAAAGATGCTACTGCCCTACAGCCGGATGACAACAGGCAAAACTAAAAAGCGGAACACAAGTGCCCCGCTTTAAGATTATTTCAAAGAATTATTTGCTGATTAATTTCGCAAAATACTCGAGCGTGCGAACCAATTGCGCTGTATAGCTCATTTCGTTGTCGTACCAACTTACTGTTTTCACCATGTGTTTGTCGCCAACCTGCATCACCTTAGTTTGTGTTGCATCAAACAAAGAACCGAAGTGTGTGCCAATGATGTCTGTGCTCACAATTTCGTCTTCAGTATAACCGAAGCTTTCGTTGGCCGCAGCTTGCATTGCAGCATTGATTTCTTCTTTTGTTGCCGGAGTTTTCAGAATGGTTGTCAACTCAGTTAAAGAACCGGTAATAGTTGGTACGCGCTGTGCGGAACCATCTAATTTACCTTTTAAATTAGGCAATACCAAACCGATTGCTTTTGCGGCGCCTGTGCTGTTTGGAACAATGTTAGCAGCTGCTGCACGAGCTCTTCTTAAATCACCTTTGGGGTGAGGAGCGTCCAGCGTGTTCTGGTCGTTGGTATAAGCGTGGATGGTTGTCATGATACCGACTTCGATACCATATTTTTCGATTTTTCGTCC
>MKRO01000101.1:0-274 GCA_001896965.1 Sphingobacteriales bacterium 41-5
AATCTGCATTTTTCTTTTGCAATTTTTCAAGTGCGTTTTGTTTTTCATTATTTGTTTCAAGAGCGAACCCCAGCAGGATTTGACGATTCGTTTTTATTTCACCAAGGCTCTTTAAAATATCTTTTGTTTTAATCAATTTCAGTTCGGGAGCGGCCCCCTCTTCTTTTTTGATCTTTATTTTACTACTTGCATCAGGCTTGTAGTCTGCAACCGCCGCGGCCATCAGCGCGATGTCGGTTGTAGTGAAATGATCATGACAAGCGGCATACATTTC
>MKRO01000101.1:395-8586 GCA_001896965.1 Sphingobacteriales bacterium 41-5
ATTTTGCCCGATGAATGGTTGCCGATGAACCGAACAGGGTCAATCGCTTCGTGGGTGGGGCCGGCCGTGACCAGGACTTTTTTACCCGACAGGCTTTTATCGGAGCTTATTTTTAAAAACGACCGGATAATCTCCACAATTTCTTCCGGTTCTTCCATACGGCCATCGCCAAAAAGCCCGCTGGCCAGTTCTCCGTTTTGAGGGAAAATAACGCGGTTGCCAAAGCCTTTAATTGTTTCAATATTTTTTTTAGTGGCTGGGTGATGCCACATATCCTCATCCATTGCCGGAGCCACCATCACCGGGCAGGTTGCAGAAAGATACACCGAAAGTAAAAGATTGTCGCAAAGCCCCAGCGCCATTTTTGCGAGTGTATTGCAGCTTGCCGGGGCAATTACCATCACATCTGCCCAGCGGCCCAGTTGCACGTGGTTTGCCCAGGTATTTTCGGCGAACATGTCGGCCGGCACAGTATTTTTTGAAAGGGTTGAAAGCACTAATGGTGACACAAAATCTTTCGCAGCAGGCGTCATCACCACTTTTACTTCAGCGTGTTGTTTCACCAGCAGGCGAACCAACTGCACGGTTTTGTAAGCCGCAATGCTTCCAGAAATGCCGATTAGTATTTTTTTGCCTTTTAACATCGGTTGCCAAAAATACACTCTGAAAATTAAAAACTTACTTAAAATATTGGGGCTTAGTTTACCAAAATGGACTTTGCCCGAAATATTGAGAAAAATGATAAGAATCATATAAAACAGCTTGCGTTTGTGTTTTTTGTGGATTAGCTTTGTAGTATCTCTCTAACTTTTAAAATTGTTTTATGAAGCCTTTGAAAATTTTGCTTGTTACCGTAATCTTTTCATTATTCCTGTTTGCCTGCCGAAAAAAGGATTGCGCAACTCCTGTTCCGGTGAAGACCGATGAACTCAGCAATACCACATGGCTGGGTGCTTATGGCCAAAAAGCTACCCCAACGATCTATGACACAACTTTTATATTCTCCCTTAAGGGCGATGGCTTTATAGATATCTACATTGACAAGAGCTTTTACCATAAGAACGCAGATAGTATTATAAAAATTTATAAGGATCTAAAGAATCGGGTTCCTGATGGTAAGGGTTTTTACAGGTATGACGGTACAACCTTCAATGCAACAATAGAGTTATATAGAGTTGGGAAACCATACATTTTAACAGGCAACATCAGCCCTAATAAAGCTGCTATTATCGGCGATATTAAGTTCTCGGATGTCGCCGAAGGAGCATTTATGATGAACCCCGATTATATTATTGTAAAATAGCAGCTATGAGAAATCTTTCTAACTTAAAAAGTTGTTTTATGAAGCCTTTGAAAATTTTGCTTGTTACCGTAATCTTTTCATTATTCCTTTTTGCCTGCCGAAAAAAGAATTGCGCAACTCCTGTTCCGGTGAAGACCGATGAACTCAGCAATACAATCTGGTTGGGCGCTTACGGAAGGGAATATCCCGAATACCGCCAATTAGATACGTTAATTATGCTCGAATTTCGGTCGGATGGCTTTATTAATGTGTATGAAAAAGATAAAACGAGCGGCCTTAAAGGCAAGGGCTTTTACACTTTCGATGGCAAAAATTTTGAAGCTACTATTTCATTTTTTAAAACTGGTATCCCCTATCTTTTTAGTGGTGTTCGAAACGCTGAAAAAACAATTCTTTCGGGCGCAATACATTATGATAGTAATAACACAAATGGTGCCTTTGAAGTTGTTCCTCTCCCTTCTTTATAGTTAAAAACTTACTTAAAATATCGCGGCTTAGTTTACCAAAATTGACTTTGCCAGAAATATTGAGAAAAATGATAAGAATCATATAAAATAGCTTGCGTCGGTATTTTTTGTGGATTAGCTTTGAGGTTCCTCTCTAACTTTTAAAAGTGTTTTATGAAGCCTTTGAAAATTTTGCTGTTAGTTGGTTTTTTATATTTATCCGCAACATCATGCAGCCGAAATAAGTCAGAAAGTTGTGATGTAAAATCTTCTACGGATTTATTGTTACAGGGAAAAGACCAACAGCTCTGGTTAGCTGGTTCTGAGGGGCGGATTATGGATATGAATCCCGCGTATCTTCGGTATTCTTATACGTTTCTTTTTAAAAAAGGAGGAAAGGTAGAGTTTAAAACTGCTAAAACCGGACAGGAGATCCCATTTGTTTCGGAAGGGACTTATACGATAAAAGATAGTGTAGCTTTCATTCATGTGCCGCTGAAACCGGCTGATGGGAATGTGGTATTTAATGGTAAAATTTCATTTGTAGGCTTGATCAACGGGAGTTGCGATCAATCTTTTAACATGAGAGGTGATTGGGAAACAACTAATGGTAATACAGGGTTGTTTAATTCTTCAAATTTCCTTCCGTAAGAACTGTCAAAAATTACAAATATGACCAAGCTACTCCTTACAATCACGTTCAAATTTTGCACAATTTTTTATCTTTTTTCTCAGCCGACAATTAATGTATTTGATTATAGTAAAAAAGAAGGGATTGACTCTAATTTATGTAATGTATTCGCTTATGCTCCCATAATTCAAGGGAATGTGCATCAAACTTTTTTAAAAACAAAAAACCACAGCAGTGTACCGCTGTGGTTGAATTATTTTGCCGGGAATTTATTAACTGAACAGCTCGTCTTCGGCTTTACGGAAATAAATTTTATCTTCCATAAATTCCTGCGAAGCGAGTAAAGCAGGGTTAGGCATTTTTTCGTATGCCCTTGAAATTTCTATCTGCTCTTTGTTCTCGTGTATTTCCTCAAGGCTATCAGTGTGGCTTGCAAACTCATCTAATTTGGAGTGCAATTCTTCCTTAATAGAAATATTGATCTGGTTAGCCCTTTTTGAAATAATTGTGATAGACTCGTAAATATTACCGGTCTTTTCTTTAATGGCTCCCAAATCTTTTGTTTCCACATTGTTGGGAATGCCGGCACTAAGTTGTCGTCTTAACTTGCTCATTATTGCTGAATTTTTGAATTTCTGTATTTGATAAACTTATAAATTTGTCCACTTCACCGCGCAATTTGCTATCGGGGAAGCGGTCAATAAAATCGTTGCTTTCAGTTACCACCTGCCTGTATCTTTCGGCTTTTTTCTCAGCGATGCTCATTTCGGCATATTTAAAATATGACCTTATCGCCCAAAGCTTGTACTGATCTGCATCGTTCGATTCCGGAAAATTTTCCAAAAGCGTTGAAAAAGTTACACCGGCCGCCCTAAACTCTCCCATGTCATAGTACAACCGGGCAGCTTTAAATTCTTTGATCTCTAACCTTTTTCTCAGTTCATCAATCAACCGGTTAGCTTCCGAAATTCTAACGGAACCCGGCCTGGTATTGATGAAGGTTTGAAATGCCCCGATTGCCTTATAAGTGTTCGAAGGGTCAAGTTCAGGCTTTGGGGCTTGTTTGTAAAATGTAAAAGCCCTCATAAACTCAATTTCTTCGGCCTTTGTGCTGTTGGGAAAACTTTCTAAAAAAGTTTTGAACAGGTTTTCGGCATTTGTATAATCCTTTTGATTATAAGCTGAGTAAGCGTATTTATAATACAAATCCTGAAACTGCGGCTGCGTTTTGTAATAAGGTATGATATCCTCATATACCTGCATGGCCTTGGTGTATTTCTTCTTTGCGTAAAACTCATCTGCCATTTTTAATTTATAGGCAGGATCTTTACTTTTGAGAATCTTGTTAATACCGGGCCCGCAGGAAACTAACAAAACGGCTGAAAAAATGACTATGAAAAATCTCATAAAGTGTGCAAAGTTAACGTTTAATGGGCAAATGTTGGGAATTTTATCAAATTTATGAGCGTAGTGGTAGTTAAGCTTTTTGTAAAGTTGCCCCAACCATTTATTTTAGTAAAAGTAATTGATATTCAAATGTTTAGTTTTGCTGAAATGTGATCTTGTACACGGGCGTTCGGCAGTCTTTTCAAAATTGCTGTCTTTTTTCCTATTTTGCGCAACAGAGTTTATGAGCGTTAAAGTATTAATAATAATTCCATGTTTTAACGAGGAGCAATCGCTTCCGGGCTTGTTGGCTAATTTAAAAGATTGTATCACACAATCAGCGTTTACGGTGATACCGGTGGTTGTCAATGATTGTTCGCGTGATGGTTCGGCAGTTGTAGCGCGCAGCTTAGGTGTGAATGTTCTGAATTTGCCTAGCAACCTTGGAATTGGAGGCGCGGTTCAAACGGGCATTAAATACGCCCTGAGTAAAGGCTTTGATTATTGTATTCAGATGGATGGCGATGGTCAGCACCCACCCGCAGAGTTTGAAAAACTCATCAGCACTGCTATAAAAACAGGGGCAGACGTGGTGATTGGTTCCCGCTTTTTAACCGGCGAAGGCTTTCAGTCAACTTTTATCAGGCGCCTTGGAATTAAGTATTTTCATTTTCTCAACCGGGTATTGACGGGCAAAAGCATTCATGATATTACATCCGGTTACCGGCTCCTTGGCGAAAAGGCAATGAAACTTGCAGCCAATTATTATCCTGACGATTATCCTGAACCTGAATCGCTGGTTTTTTTTTCAAAGCACGGGCTAAAAATTGTTGAAGTACCGGTAACAATGCATCACCGCCAGGGAGGTAAGTCCTCAATTGGTACTTTTGCCTCGGTATATTATTGGGTAAAAGTAACAGCGGCAATGTTCTATTCCTATATCCGTAAACAATAAAATCTAAAATCATGAGTCGTTTACAGGTCCTTATAATTATTTTAAACCTTCTGTTTTTATTATACATCTCAAGGTTGATCATTAAAGGCAGGCTAAGGGAAGAATACGCTTTTATTTGGTGGATAAGCGCCGTTTTTTTAACGATTTTTTCCATTTGGACGAAAGCACAGAATGAGGTAAGCGAATTTTTGGGTGTTACTGTTCCTGCAAACCTGATTTTTGGTGGCTTGATTTTTTTGATTCTTATTTATTTGTTACATCTCTCGCTGGTGAACTCAAAGTTGCAGCGAAACGTTACAAAGCTTACGCAGGAATTTGCGATTTTAAAAGAACAATTGGAACGATTGTCGACTGGAGAAACAGAAAAATCAACTTCCACTGAAAACCAATCCTGAATTAAATGGGCTTTTAATATGCTGTGGAATTGGGTAGGGCTTTTTCGTGTGTTTGACATTTTATATTGGGATCATATTTTTTACTTTCTGTAATTTAGCGGCGCTAAAAAAAGATGCTTGCCCTTATTATTAAACATTAACATGGTTAAAGACAAAAAATTTTTAAGTGTTGCTCTGTCCCTGTTTTTAATTTTGGTTATTGCTTACAGTAATCATTTTGAGAACAGTTTTCATTTTGACGATTTTCATACGATTGTGAACAACGTTGCCATAAAAAAACTGAGCAATATCCCTAGTTTTTTTTATGATCCCGGCACATTCAGCGCCAGCGTCAACCACCGGGGAATAAGGCCGGTAGTTTCTACAACCTTAGCAATTGACTATGCAATGGGGAATGGTTTGATACCTTTTTGGTTTCATTTATCCACGTTTTTATGGCATATTGGTTTGTGTATAATATTGTTTCTGCTTTTCAGGAAACTTCTTTCTAATCTTTTTGAACCGAATTTGGTTAAGTACATCGCTCTTTTTGGGGCTGCCTGGTTTGGAATTCATACAGCGGTAGCCGAAACTATAAATTACGTGATTTCAAGGTCAGACGTACTTTCTACTTTTTTCATTTTGCTTTCATTATATCTGTATGTGGCTTATCCTGCAAAAAGAAAATCCTACCTGTATATTATTCCGGCGGTAATTGGAGTACTTGCCAAAGAAACAGTATTTGTACTTGTAATCCTTTTGTTCTTTTACGAGGTTTTGTTTGAAGAAGAGATGTCATTAAAAGATCTTTTCAGAAAAACGAATTTTAAAGGGGTTTTGCGTGTAATTGGCAGGTTGTTGCCCGTGTTCATTGCCATACTAATAGTACAGGTTTATACACTCTCCCGAATAGCCGGTCAATCCGCATCCTATGGTATGCCAAATCCAATCGGGTATTACTGGCTCACCCAATCCTATGTTTGGTTTCTTTATTTTAAATCGTTCTTTTTACCAATCCATCTCAGCGCCGATACTGATCTGCACGTAATTACTACTATTTGGGATACACGCATTTTTACCGGAGTTGTTTTTGTGATTTTACTATTGATTATTGTGTTCAAAACTTCAGTTCATAAAAAAACAAGGCCGATTGCTTTTGGAATTTTATGGTTCGCGGGCTCGTTATTGCCCACTTCTCTGGCTCCGTTTGCAGAAGTGATGAATGACCACAGGATGTATTTCGCTTTTACTGGGCTTTCATTAAGCGTTGTTACAACCTGCGCGTTGATTTTAGAGCGCCGATGGGCTGTTCCGAATATTACAAAGGCCAGAAAGAGGCTTTTGTTCGCATTTGCTTTTTTGGTGATTGGCGCTAATGCGTACGGCGTATTTCAACGAAACAAGGTTTGGCGCACGGAAGAAACGCTTTGGTATGATGTAACTCAAAAAAGTCCTGGTAATGGCCGGGGGTTGATGAATTATGGCCTCACACAACCTTCCAAAGGAAACCCGATTGTGGCGCTCTACTACTTTCAACGGGCACAGCAACTTTTACCCACCTATAATCTTATTTATGTAAATCTGGGTATTGCATCATCTGCCCTCGTAAAAAATATTGAGGCGGAACAATATTTTAAGATTGCAATTCAACTGGCGCCTAACGAAGCTGCATCTTATTCCTATTACGCGCAATTTCTTGCTAATTTGGGCAAAGCTGAGGAAGCGAATACAATGGCTGATAAAGCCTTGGGATTTTATCCTTTTGATGATGTAGCGTTAGATGCAAAAATGAGAGCATTACAATCGCTGCAACGTTGGGATGAATTGAATGCGGTTGCGAACAAAAAATTAAATTCTTACCCTGGAGACCCGACTGCTATTGAGTTTTTAGCCAAAGCGAAAATAAAGGAACTTGCTGTAATTGATACGAGCCGCTTAAAAGTAACTAATACTCCTAAAACGGCAGATGAATATTTAAACCTAAGTCTTGTTTTTTACAACGCAGGAGAGTTTAGTGAATGCATTGATGCGGCTGAAAACGCCATACGGCTCAATCCAAACTCTGCAGATGCATATAGCAATATTTGCGCAGCTTATAATAACCTGCAGCAATGGAATAAAGCCAAAATAGCATGTGCAAAAGCGCTGGCTATAGATCCCAACCACAGGCTTGCAAAAGGAAACATGCAATGGGCGCTCACGGGAAAAATGCCATAACATTTATACTTTTGTGCGGTTGCCCTTCTGGCTGAATTTGTATAGTTTCGAAATAAAGTCTCCAATGTTTTTGCCCCAAATGCGCTGCAAAATCTCTTTTTCTTCCGCAAGCCTTTGCCCATTTTCGATTTGACTGGTGGTTTCAGACTCTTTATGAATACGATGCCTGAGCAATTTTTTATTGATGTAAGTAAAGCCTCCTTTTTTGTCTGTTAAGGCAAGCCATGCCTGCCAATCCAGTGCGCAAGAGTATCGGTTTGAAAAACCAAAATTGCTTATCAGTTCTTTATTTATTGTCACCGAAGGACAGCAAATCGGATTACCGATACTTAATACCGCTTTTCTGATAAATGTGTTTTTGATGGTTGCTGATAAATAAAACGGCAACAGTAATATTCTTTTAACAACAAGGTTTAACGAGTTTTTGAATACAACATTATTAGCCATTTCAACATAATCTGTGAAACAAATAAGGCAGTCGCTTTTGCTTTTCATAGCTTTCAATACCTGTGCCGAAAACCCTCTTTCATAAATGTCGTCCTGGTGGGCGATGGTAACAAATCTTGCGTTAGCCATAGCAAATCCAAAATTCCAATCACCTGCAATAGAGGGGGGATTTTGATTGATAAAATAAGGCAGGTTGTATTTTTTGACTAAATTTTCAATGTAAGGTGATGGCGTGGCCGTTGTAACGATGATTTCTGATGAGCTATGCTGATTTTTTAAGCTCACGATGCAATCCTCTAAATAGGGCGAGTCTTTATAAACCGGGATAACAAAAATATGTTCCTGCATTTTAAAACTCCTTTGCCATGAGTATAATACCAAACACTACGACTCCTGCACCCGCGAGTTGCTGAAAACTAAATCTTTCACCCA
>MKRO01000101.1:8637-10377 GCA_001896965.1 Sphingobacteriales bacterium 41-5
GAAATTAATGTGGCGAAAGTAGTGATAGTGGTGGAGGCAAGCGCCAGCCTGGGAATTTTTAAAAGCGAATTATTGATCATAATAAAACTCAGCCGCGAAAAAATTGCAAACAACATTGCCACTATAAATTTCCAGTGTGTGACGAGTTTAAAAAGGTTATGAAGATTGAGTAAGTTGCCCGAGATTAGTGATCTTTCACCAACTAATGTAATAGAAATCATGTTTGAAATACAAAACACTATCAGCCAGAACAGGAAAACCGCCATAGAAAAATTTATTGTTAGCAAACGTACATGAAATTTTTCATCTGACTTTCGTGTAAAGTTTTATCCGGCCAAATTAAACAATAACTTGTACAGGAGAAGTTCAAAGAATCGCTGTGGGCAATTGTAGCCATTTTTTTGTAGGTGATGAGAGTAGTAAGGCAGAAACAAATAGCCTTTGTTTGTTTCGGTTGTTGACTTTTAGAACAAGGATAAATAGAAATTACCTCCTAAATTTACAAAAATTCAATTATGGAAGATTTCAATAAACCCTTTGCTATTAAAAATACGATCAACTACGCTGAAGGTGCGATCGTTAGTAAAACTATTATTAAGAAGCCGGCGGGAACGATCACCCTTTTTGCATTTGACGTGGGAGAAGAACTAAGCGAACACGCTACGCCCTATGACGCACTCATACAGGTGTATGATGGTGAAGCTCAAATTACAATCGGAGGAACACTGCACACCGTTTCAAAAAGCCAAAGTATTATTATGCCGGCAAACATACCCCATGCTGTTAAGGCAAAAGAGAGATTTAAAATGATGCTTACGATGATTAAAAACTAACACATCATTTGTAGAAATCAAATTTTCGTTGCTACTTTTTCTTTGTGTTGGTTAAAAATTGATCCAATGCCGTAATCATGCTCGGTGTTTTGGGTAATGGAGCTACAATCTCCGCCTTCAATCCGGCTTTTTCGGCCGCCGCTTTTGTATTGGTACCAAAAGTGCCCACAATCAAGCCGTTTTGTTTAAATTTAGGAAAATTGTCAAACCAGCTTTTCACACCCGATGGCGTAAAAAAGCAAACAATATCGTAGTTTTTGTTTTCGAAGGCTTGTTTGATTTCCGTACTCTGCGTGCGGTACATGAAAGCAAGCCGGTAACTGCAGTTATGGTCTTTCAGCCAGTTAACAATTTCGCTGTCCTGTTGATTTTCAGAGCAAACATAAAGGAAATTCATGTTTTCTTTATGTTTGTTAATTACATCGAACATGCTTTTATTGGTCCCCTCAGCGCCATAAAAAACCTTTCTCTTGCGGTATAAAATAAACTTCTGAAGATAAAGCGCCACAGCCTCTGTAACGCAAAAATATTTCGTGTCCTGCGATACGCTCACTTTGCTTTCTTCACAAATACGAAAAAAATGATCAATGGCGTGGCGGCTGGTAAATATAACTCCTGTAAATGAGGGAATATTCACCTTTTGCATACGAAAGTCTTTGCCGGAAATAGGCATTATGGTTATAAGTGCCTCAAAATCGAGTTTGATATTGTGCTTTCTCTCAAGGTCAAAAAAGGGAGATTTCTCGCTTTGAGGGCGCGGTTGCGTGATCAATACTTTTTCAATCGGTCCTTTTTTTGACTGAGGTGCGGATTTTTTTACATCGTTATTTACCATCAACTGCTAATTGGCTGCAAAAGTACGCCAAAATTACAAATATTGGTTAATTGCTTTATAAATTACGAGCAT
>MKRO01000101.1:10426-10941 GCA_001896965.1 Sphingobacteriales bacterium 41-5
AATAGAGTATAAAATGGAAGGGGCTGATTGATTTTTCGGTTTTCAGTAGCCCGAAAGCTTGCAAAACCCGGTAGAAGAATATGCCCGCCAGCGCAATCCAACTCAGCGTGAGAATAGCCGTTCTCAATTCAATATTTCCCAAAGCAATCATCACCACTACGGGGAGAAGAACAATTCCTATGATTTTATTAACCAGGAAAACAATGAAAATATAGGAGTCGGTGAGGTTTTTTAAATTAAACGTCCAGCCTGCCAGTTTAAGAATGAGGAATTTTACAAAATATGTGACAGCAACAAAACCCACGCTATAAATCAAAAGTTGCCAAAAAGGCAAAGCTGCGGATCCGACTTCTTTTATTAACAAAGCCAGGTAAAAACCTGCCACAACCGTGAAAAAAATATTGAAAAGGAGCGACGGCAAAGAGTTTTGGCTTACCTGTTGTTTCAACTGGCGTTGTTTAAGGCTTCGCCTGAAAAATAACGTAAAAAGGTCGGAAACATATTTATCAAAGTTT
>MKRO01000101.1:10956-19149 GCA_001896965.1 Sphingobacteriales bacterium 41-5
ATACTGCAAACACCAGTAATAGCCCTGCCAAAGCATAAAAGTAGAGTTCTTTGCCGCCTGTTCTCTTTTTTTGAGCGTATGGCATTGGGGCTGCCTTTTGGGCATAGTTAAAATAGGGGTGCTTTAATAAAATTTGATGGCTAAGAAGAAAATTTTTGAAGAGCGTTGAGTCCACCGGTTTGGGCAGGGTATCAGTAATAATAACTGTTTTTGTCGCCAATGTATCTGTTTTTTTTAGCGAATCAGCATTCTGGGCATAGGAGCACAGTCCGCTCAGGATCATAATGAGCGGGAAGAAAATCAAAAACCCAATTTTGTTAAAAATTGCCACCACCTGCAAAAATAGTGGCTGCAGGCGAGGCAGCGGGCAGTGTTGATAAAATATCTTTAACTTGCCACACTGTTTTTAAAATGCATCCAAAGGAAATTTCTATATCAGATTTTACGTACGGCCTGCCTGAAGAAAAAATCGCTACCCATCCGCTTCAAAAGCGCGATGATTCAAAGTTGCTGGTGTATAAAGATGGAAATATCTCGCAGAGCTTTTACCACAACCTTCCTGAATTGCTTTCGGCTCAGTGCCTGATGGTCTTCAACAATACTAAAGTTGTTGAAGCAAGGCTTCTGTTTCAAAAAGAAACCGGGGGCGTGATTGAAATTTTTTGCCTGGAGCCGCACGAAAAATACGCTGACATTACCACGGCCATGAATCAAACGGGTAGCGTGCAATGGCTGTGCCTTGTGGGGGGCGCGTCAAAATGGAAAAGCGGGTTGGTGTTGGAGAAGGGTTTACAAATCGGTAGCCAATCCCTGCGGCTTGAAGCGAAATATGTGGAAAAAAGAACGGATTGTTTTGTGATTGAGCTTTCCTGGAATGACGATCGGTTCAGCTTTGCGGAAATATTGCACTATGCAGGCAAAGTGCCGTTACCACCGTACATTAAAAGGGATGTGGAACTGTCGGATGCGGAGCGCTATCAAACCGTTTATGCAAATTTTGATGGGTCGGTGGCTGCGCCAACGGCGGGCTTGCACTTTACAAAAGAGATTTTTGAAGCACTTAAAACAAAGGGAATTGAAACTGGTTTTGTAACCCTGCACGTGGGCGCCGGAACTTTTAAACCCGTGAAATCCGAAAGGATGCACGATCATGAGATGCACGCCGAATTTATTGAGGTTGAAAATTCTTTTATTGAAAAACTGATTGCAAACGCGCACGATAAAGTGATTGCTGTTGGCACAACATCGTTGAGAACTATTGAATCATTGTACTGGTTGGGATGTAAACTTTTACAAGACCCAAAGGCATTTGAAAAAACCTCACCTTTTCTTGAACAATGGGAGGCCTATGATTTAAACCAGCAAAATTATTCGGTGGAGGATGCTTTAAACGCAGTCCTCGATCACATCAAAAATAAAAATCACAATGCGTTACTTGCCAAAACACAAATCATAATTGCCCCGGGTTATCAATTTAAAATTGCAGAAGGGCTGATCACAAATTTTCACCAACCTTCTTCCACGCTGCTTTTGCTGGTAGCAGCTTTTATTGGCAGCGACTGGCGTAAAGTTTACGATTATGCATTGAAGAATGATTTCAGGTTTTTGAGCTACGGCGACGGAAACCTGCTATGGAAAAATACAGAAAAGGCCGTTAGTTAAAACGGCCCCTTCCGGGTGTTTAGACAGGCTTTTTTTTAAGCTCAGTTGGTTTGCACTACTTATCAGCGTTGAATAGTTGTTTCTTTTCCTGCTTAAGTGTCAGAGGGATCGGTTTTTTCCCCGGAGGATTAAAATCGGGCAGGTGTTCTCCATTGCCAGAGGGAACAGAAATGCTTAGTTCGTCGTTTGGAATAATTTCCTTGTCTTTTGAGCATGAAATCAAATTTACTGTCAACAGTAAAATAATAGCTGCTTTTGTGATGGTGTGTTTCATAATAGGTGCTTGATTGGTTATAAAAATATTTGTCACCACAAAGATGAGCCACTGTTCTTTTGAATCTTTCCTTTAAATCAACAGATTTCTCCAGTTAATTCATCAGAAAAATTTCCGTTAAATAACGGATAAGAAAAATTCAACACTTTTCGATTTTTACAAGGCAAGACTGAATACTTAGTTAACATTTAAAAGCTTTCAACATGAATTACAAATTTTCATCAGAAAAAAACACCGCCATGAAAAACTCCGTTTTTGTTATTTTGTTGTCAATATTACTTTTAATTATTTCCTCGCTCACATTGCCGTGGTACACCAGGGTGGTAGCTGTAAACGATTATTTTTATTCTGTGTCGAAAGCGGGCATGCAGGTTGGCGGCGTACTTCCGGTTGTCATTCCGTTGCTGGCGCTGCTTGTATGGCTTGCTGCAAAACCCAAATGCGGCTTAACCATCCTGAGGTTAAAAATTATTTTTTTTGCAGGACTGTGGGTAACCTTGTACGCTTCATGTTATTATTGCTCGATTATTTTAAATGATTATACCACCCCCGGCATTGGCGCCTTAACGGCCATTGTGGGAGGAATTGTGTTGATGCTTATCTGTGTAATAAAATATACCCAAAAAATCGACCTAAACTAAAGGCATTACCAGCTTTAGGTGAACTTATTAAGAGCTTGTTTAAATTCTTAATTCGGGAATAATGGAATTTGCAGCAGATGCCCGGTAACTTCCGCATCTCCAGCGCTAATCTCAACAATTTTTAAGAAACTGGTATAGATCCAAATTTTAAACAGGCTATAAAAAGATCGGCTTTTCTTAACTTTAAAACATTATTCACCAAACAAACCCTTCAAAGTATGAAAAACATTTCTTTACTGCTCAATGTAATCCTTGCATTTTTATTAATTTATTTTGGTTGCAACGGTAAATTTTCATGCAAGGATAATCAACCCTCAAAACAATTGGGCTATTGTCCCGCCAAAGGTTGCGAAACCTATAACCCGTCACAGAAATACGGCATGATAAGTTTTGCTACTGCAAAAATGTTGGCAGAAAATTATGCCGGTAGCGAAGGGAAAAAGTTTATTTATGACGGAACCATCAAAACCTCCGAACAGGATGCCCTGAATATTTGGTTTGACTTGAAAATTCTAAAAAATTTTATTGCTTTTATTGAGAGCAGCGCCTGTAAAGCCAATTGTGATACCAGTAAGAGATTGGGCATTAGAATATATTATGGCAAATACCCCGATAGTACAGAGTTGGGAAACTATACAGATTTAGCAGATGTGCCAAAAAAATATGGGAAACACCATACCGTTTTTATGATGCCAACTTTTTATGATTCGGTGGCAAAAAAGAATCTCGATTTTGACCCGATGCAAACTGCTGCAAACTGTAATCTTAAACCTTTCGATAACGCATATACCACATCGGTTTTTGGAATTTCTATTAACCAACCAATGGTAAGTATTCAGAACAGCAGTCAGTCAGACAGGCTGAAAACTAATGGCAAGTTACCGCAACGGCAGGAGACTAAGCCACAAAATCCGAAGACTTTTTTCATAAGCGGCGGTACAGTTAGTAAAGCATTTAACTACGGGTCTGATGTAGAGGGTGACCAACAAAACCATGGAGGCGTAGTACCTCCGCCTGATAATACCGGCAGTTTTCCCACAACAATAAATTAGTTTTGGAATGCTGATATTGGTGTATTTATTGAATCTTTTTGAGATACTCGCGTGTATTGCCGGTATGCTCCACTGGGAAAAAATAAAGAACACATACTGGAAGTGGTTTCTTGTCTATCTAATAGTTATCGCAGTGGTTGAAGTGTATGGAATATATTTTGGTTCGTTGAGAAATAACACAGTTTTGTATAACTATTTTGCGATTCCTCTTCAGTTTCTATTTTTCTTTTGGCTGTTCAGCAAGGGAAACAGTTCAAAAAACAGGCAGTTGTGGTTGATTATTCCTTTTTCTATTTATCTGGCTTGTTGGGTAATTGAATATCTTTTTCTACGGCAGCGGGTAACCTGGTTCGATTCTTTTTCTTACACAATGGGCAACGTGCTTTTGGTGATTCTGTTAATTAATTATCTCCTTAGATTTATTAACAGCGACGAAATATTAAATTACAAAAGCAATATGATGTTTTGGGTAGCGGTGGGTATTGCAATTTTCTATCTTGGCACATTACCTTTCTTTGCTTTACGCAACACATTATATTATCAGTTTCGAGATGTATTCACTGTTTATAATTATGTGCAGTTGATACTGGGTTGTTTAATGTACCTTGTGTTTGCATTATCTTTTGTATGGGGAAAACCGAAATAATTTTATTCCTTGTTTTAGCCAATGCCGTTTTTCTGGTGCTGATCGCAGGTGTATTTATGTTCGTGTTCAAATACCGCAAAAGAAAAATTGAACACGGAGAAGAGCTAAAAACAAAGGAAGAACAGCACCAGCTTCAGCTCATGAATACACAGCTCAGCGTGCAACAACAAACCATGCAGTACATAGGCAGAGAAATTCACGACAGTGTTGCCCAAAAGCTTACGCTCGCTTCAATTTACACCGGTCAGATGCACAACAGGGCAACCGAACCTGAGATGTCAAAACCGCTTGAGAACATTATTAACATTATTAATGATTCACTCGCAGAGTTGAGGCAGCTTTCACACAGCCTCACAGATGTGCGTAAGCAACATGCGAGCTTTGCTGAGCTGATTGCTAATGAATGCGAAGTAGTCAACAATACAGGCAAATGCAGCGCGACATTGCACATTTTAGGAAATCCCGAAATGGGTATTGCGGCTAAAAGTTCGTTATTTAGAATTGTTCAGGAGTTCATGCAAAACAGCCTGAAGTATTCTGAATGCAGCGACCTGAAAATAAATTTGGAATATGAAAATGACGGTCTGAAATTATTGCTTGAAGATAATGGAAGAGGATTTAACCTGAACGAAAGAAAGCATAAGGGTATCGGTTTGGACAATATGCGCAGACGGGCATTGGCGCTTAACGGGCAGTTTGAAATGGAAAGTCAACCGGGTGTGGGAACGAAATTGAAAGTTGCCGTACCCAAAGAAAACTTGTTATCAGAAACATGAAGCAAACAATAGTTATAGTTGATGATCACCTTTTGATTGCTAAGGCTATTACAACAATCATTGATGAATTTGATGGTTACGAAGTTTTGTATGAATGTGACAACGGAACAAGTTTGGTTGAAAAGTTTGAAACTTCAAAAAAAATACCTGATATCGTTTTGTTGGATATTTCAATGCCCGTGATGGATGGCTTTGAAACGGCAAAATGGTTAAAAGAGAACCATCCGGAAGTAAAGGTAATGGCGCTGACGATGCAGGCCGACGACGATTCGCTCATTAAAATGATCAAAAATGGCGCTTCGGGGTATCTGAATAAAAACGTGCACCCAACTGAGTTGAAAAAGGCGCTTGATACAATTTCAAGCAGGGGAATGTACTATCCTGATTGGGCTACCAGCAAAATGCTTTATGCACTTGCCCATGAGGCTGATAAGGACAAAATAAAAATTACAGAACGCGAAGAAGAGTTCCTAAAACATGCCTGCACCGAAATGACTTATAAAGAAATTGGTGAGAAAATGTTTTGCAGTTCCCGAACGGTTGAGAGCTACCGCGATTCGCTGTTTGAAAAACTTGGAGTAAAAACCAGGGTGGCATTAGCATTATACGCGGTAAAAACCGGTTTTCATAAATTATAAGATTATGCTATTTCTGTTTTTACAGGAAAGTCCACGATAAAAGTTGTCCCTTTGCCCAGGATACTTTCCAGTTTCACATTTCCGTGATGCGATTGCGTTACCGATTTAACATAGCTCAACCCTAATCCAAAACCCTTTACATTGTGCAGGTTTCCGGTATGCGCACGGTAAAATTTCTCAAATACGCGCTTTTGAGTATCCTTGTTCATGCCAATACCGTTATCTTCAAAACGAACGAAAATTCGCCCATTGTTGTTTGAGGTTGAAATTTTTAAATGGATTGGCACGTTGTCCTTTGAGTATTTTACAGCGTTATCAATCAGGTTGTTGACGAGGTTGGTAAAGTGCACTTCATCACCTTCTAACGTGTCGTTGGTAGCCGCAAGTTTCAGTTCGGCATCGCCTCCTTTATCATGCAGTTGCAACGCAAAATTATCTACAACATTCTCAATAATATCGTGTACGCGTAATGTTTTTAAATCTAGGTCGGCTTCCTGTTTGTCAAATTGAGAAGCTTTTAAAATCGTCTCCACCTGTTTGTTCATTCGCTGGTTCTCTTCTTTAATGATGCCGCTGAAATACCCCATCTTTTCTTTATCATTCATTACTTTATCATTTTTTAACGCATCAACTGCCAGGGAAATAGTTGCAATAGGCGTTTTAAACTCATGCGTCATATTATTGATAAAGTCATTCTTGATGTCGCTCAATTTTTTCTGCCGGAGCATCGTGTAAATCGTTACATAAAACGCAGCTAAAATCACGAACGTAAAAAGTACGGAGAGCGCAATGCTAAACGAAAGGGAGCGCAGCACTTCCTTTTTCCAGTCGAGTGCAATAATGAATAAGGCTTCGTCATTAGTCAGGTTTTCTGAAAAAGACCCGCTTGGCGAGGTGATCAGAAAACCGCTTCGGGGAATAAAATTAGAAACACTGTCAATGCTTTCAATTGCGAAATTTGCCGATTGGGTTTCAAACACAGGGAAGCTACTCATCGGCCCGGAAATAAGTGCAAATTCGTACCTGATATTTTCGAGGTCCACTTTGTCAAAAGCCTTTCTTATTTTCTCGCTGATCTGTTCACTGCTCATTCTGTTGGCCAGATTGTTAAACCTGGAAAGATTGTGCGGAGAACGTTGTTGAAAGATATTGGTAGGGTCATTAATTTCATATTGCATATACTGTTCCTTGTACTGTGCTAATTCTGTACCAACAGTTTTCAAAACACCGTCAATTTTTTGTTTTACCTGGTCCTCCCGTAATTTGATCATATTTTGCAGCCAGGATACCTGCAACAGAATGATTCCAATCAGCGAAAGGGTGATTAAAACAGTAATTAATGAAAATAGTCTCCTCACTTTAAAATAAATTCAGGCAAATATAACGATACCTCAAAAAGAATTAGATTGACGCAACCTCGGCGGTCAATATTTTAACTTCATTTTTTAAATGCCTTCATCGGTTCCGAGGCCGGGAATTTGATCCTCAGCAATAAACAAATATTTTTCACAGGTGTTATTTACTGGAACTCAGCGCAAAATTATGTGTGCATAATTTACAGTTTAGTTTCATAATTTTTTCGGCACTTTAGCAGTCTGAAACGAATCCGAAAACTTTTGCTGATTATGCGGTTTTCGGTAGTTCCGTCCGTTCAAAAATTCATCGCACTATAGGTGAAATAATTAAAAATATAGAATGAAATTTTCGCATCTTCACGTTCATACGCAATATTCTTTATTAGATGGCGCAGCGCCGATCGGTTCTTTGTACAAAAAAGCAATTAAAGATGGGATGCCCGCGCTGGCAATCAGCGATCACGGAAATATGTTTGGCGCTTTTCAGTTTGTGGCCGAGGCCTACAAGCACCTTGACGAAAACGGTAAGCCGAAAGTGAAACCGGTTGTGGGTTGCGAGTTTTACGTGGTTGAAGACCGTACGAGAAAAACTTTTTCAAAAGAGGTGAAGGATATTCGCTACCACCAGATTTTATTGGCGAAGAATGAAACCGGGTATAAAAACCTTTCTAAATTAACGTCGCTGGGTTTTATTGAAGGCATGTACGGCAAGTATCCCCGCATTGATAAACAACTTATCTTACAATATCACGAAGGACTAATCGCAACAACCTGCTGCCTCGGCGCCATGGTGCCCAAGGCCATTATTAAAAAAAGCGAAGCCGAAGCTGAGAAGGAATTTAAGTGGTGGCTTGATTTATTTGGCGATGATTATTATGTAGAGTTACAGCGCCACGGTATCGGCGATCAGGATAAGGTGAATGAAGTGTTGATAAAATTTGCAACAAAATATAATGTGCCGATTATTGCGAGCAACGATTCGCACTATGTGGAGCAGGAAGATTTTAACGCACACGACATCCTGCTTTGCATCAATACCGGTGAAAAGCAATCCACGCCTGCGTTTCGCGGTGATTTTTCTGATGATGATGTGAACATGAAGAACATGCGCTTTGCATTTGCCAACGACCAGTTTTATAGTTTTATTTT
>MKRO01000102.1:0-3256 GCA_001896965.1 Sphingobacteriales bacterium 41-5
ATTAACTGAATTGAATTCATTCACAACCGTTTCTTCTGCCTGTGCCAAAGTATCGAAAACCGGCCCGAGCACCTGTGTTACGCATCTTAGTGAATAATATTCCTGAACCTTATCTTCAAACACATCGTGCTGAATATTTTCCGGTTGGTATAAATGCTCTGAACGGCTGCGAATCATTTCGCTACCTTTTACAATATCGCGAAAAACGGCTGCAACATGATTTTGCCCTTTATGATGTTTTACAATATTCAGCTCCTGAGAAAAATGATCGTCATAAACTTCCATTAACTCATTGGTAAATGCAGAAAGCATGATCGACCAATCCAAAAGATTTTTGGCGGCTAAGAGATTTAATAAACCAACGCCCGTCATGGCAGAAGTGCCGTTGAGCACAGCAAGGCCTTCGCGAATATGAACTTTTAAAGGGGTTAAACCTGCTTTTTCAAAAGCTTCTGCGGCGGGAACTATTTTGTTCTCATACCAAACTTCTCCCTCACCAATTAAGCCTAAAGCTAAATGCGCCAACTGCACCAAATCGCCACTTGCGCCTACGCCACCGTGCTCAAATATGCATAGAATAAGGTTTTTTTTAATCATCGCTGAAAGCAGTTCAACAATTTCGGTATGTACGCCGGAATATCCCTGCATTAGATTATTCAGCCTGCAAACCATTACGGCTTTTCCTAATTGTGGTGTTAAAATATTACCGCCACCACTGCTATGGCTACGAATTAAATTATACTGAAGCTGCAGAATATTATCATCGCTGATCTTGTACTGAGCCATTGGCCCGAACCCGGTGTTGATACCGTAAATCAACTTATGATCAGAAAACTGTTGTAGAAACTCAAAGCAGGCCTTTACGTTTTGGAGTGCCTTTTCATCAAGAGTTACGGAGTTCCCATCAATCAGGATTGCTTTAAAATCGTCTAAAGTCAATCGCTTGCCACCTACCTGTACCATTTATATGCGTTAATTAAAGTCAATCTGCAAAAGAACGAAAATATTGTTTTGGGGCAAAAAAAGATTTAGTTATGCCTAATTGCCGTTAGCATCAGTTATAAATTGTGCCTTCGTTTGTCAATAAATTTCACCGGCTTCCTCACCCCTTCGGGAAACTGAAGATGTTGCATTTCGTCGGCTGATACATATTTTATATGCGGCATTACTCTCAGCCTGGCCTGCAAATAAGATGCGATACGGTTTTCAGTTTCTTCGGTGTTATCGGTGGGAACCAAATAAAGCAGCACTTCATCGGTGCCAATTTCATTGCTGTAAACTTCGGCCACGTACTCTTTAATCGCATCAATTTTATGAATGATCTCGAACAGCGCGGGCGCAAACAATGTAGTGCCTTTAAATTTGATCATTTGTTTTTTACGGCCAATCACCGGCGACAATCTCAAAGTTTGCCTTCCGCAACCGCAGGGCTCCGTTTCGGCCCGGCAGAGGTCTCCTGTTTTGTAGCGAAGTAATGGCATACCTTCTACACCCAGCGTTGTAACGGTAACTTCGCCAATTTCGCCGTCAGGAACGGGTTCGCCATTATCATCTAAAATTTCTACGATCGCCAGTTCGGGATTGAGGTGGCCGCCCCGGCCCTCGCTGCATTCGGTAAAAGCTGTTTGCATTTCGGTGGAAGCGTAAGTTGAATAAAGTTTGATATTCCAGCCTTTAGTGATTTTTTGCCCGAGCACATTCAGTTCAAAGTCTTCGGTACGCAGGTTCTCGCCAATGCACACCGCTTTTTTTACAGATGAATTATTGAAATCGATATGATTATCTTTTGCGTATTGTATCAGTTTTACAATAAAAGAAGGAACGGCCACAATTGACGAAGGTTTCAGTCTTTCAATTACTTCCCACTGCAGGGATGGTACACCGGGGCCCACGCGCACCAGGCCGGCACCTAATTTTCTGATGCCGATATAATAAGCCATACCTGCCATAAACTGCCTGTCGAGCGTGAGCATTAATTGATACACATCGTTTGGTGTACCATCTGCACAAACGAACGAGCTGTACTCATTATAAGCCAGGCGCTGCAGGTCGTTTTCTGTTAAAGCAATTGTTACAGGGCTACCGATTGTGCCGGAAGTTGCCATGTATTCAATCACCTTATTTTTCGGTACGCATAAAAATTTTTCGTTTTGGGTTTGCAGGTGCTCTTTATCAGTGGTTGGGATTTTTACGAGGTCTTCAATCTTTTTGATGGATTTAACATTAATGTTTTTATCGGCAAATAATTGTTTGTAAAAGGGAGAATTGATGGCAACATACTGCAGCAGGTCAGCCAATCTTATTTCCTGGTACGCTTTGATGTGCTGTGCAGATTGAAATGCGAGTGATGGGAGTTCGTTCATGGGGCAAATGTAAGATTTGAGGTTTGAAATTTTTGATTTCGGATTTCATTGGTATATCAGTTTGCTAAAGCGTTCAGGTTTTGCCAAAACCCCGCTTAGGAGTCCTGAAATAACGAAACCGCCCCGTTTGGAACGAGGCGGTTTAAATTCCTGCTTTTGTGTTGTTATTTCTTGTCCTTTGCACAGCCGGACAGTAGGCCTTGCAAATCTTAAATTCCGGCCTCCTGTATGATATGCGCTTATTGAACTACGGCTTGTATTGTTTTACTGGAGTTTTTTGTACCATCCTTATCTACCTGAATGATTTTTACAAACAACTTACCCGTTGCGCTTCCATCCACATCTGTTTCGCTCTTTGCACAGGAGTAGAACAATACTCCGCTAAGCAATAACAATACTACTGCAGATATTATTTTCTTTCGCCTGCCCCAACCGGCGCAACCAATAGCCAATAACCCGATAAAGGACAAGCCCGCTAACGCCCTTGCCTGATTTTCAGTAATGGAAAAACTATAGGGCAGTGCGTTGTTGCTGTTGCCGTCTTTGGCTTTTGACAACACTGACCCTATTTTATAAAAAGAATTACCGTCTTGGGATGCTAATATTTCAAAATGATCATTATTGGTTTCGCTTTCTGTTATCCAGTCAATAGCCAATTGGCCGTTTTTAATAATGGCAGATATACTGCCAAAGGCAACGGGCAATGCAGTTGCCTGCGTTTTTACCCAAAAGCCGCTAAAGCCTGTAGTATTGAAACTTACTTCCCACCTTACCGCGTCATTGTTCCACACAATATCCGCGTCTGCAGGGTCAATATTGGTAGCTGCCCCGGGGTAAGAAGTGAAATCGCCATTGGCATTGCCGCTTCCGCTGCGCTTTTCTATCAGTAAACT
>MKRO01000102.1:3263-4832 GCA_001896965.1 Sphingobacteriales bacterium 41-5
CACATCGCCACTATTTGCGGGTAGTTTAACGGAGTTAACAGCATTAAAAGCGTCAAAATCGGCCTGAGTAAAATAAAGGGTAATACGCCCGGTAGCACTGGCTGCATTATTTGTTGGCGTAATCTCGTAATGCCTTCTTACAAAGGCGGCAGGTTGTGTGCCTTCAATCCACACTTTTGCACTGGTATTGCCGCTTACCGGCGCAGCCCCGTTTGGAGTGATGCCTGCAATAGCCCTGCAATCACCATCGGAAATGTAATTAAATGCTGTACCTGATACGCTAACAGATTCATTAGTATTTACTGGCGCCAGATAAGAAGTGGTTCCCGCACTTGTTTTTATAATGTTGAAATTAGTGCCGTTATCTAACCCGGTAACAGCAGGGTTAGATGAAACCACCCTTATTCTGTAGCTAAATCCGGTTGATGTGCTTATTGGAATAGCGGCCATAATAGTACCGCTGGCTGCTGTGGAACTGAGTGTGCCAATATTTACCGGTGATGCAAAAGAACCGCTTGCGTTTGAAAGCTGGGCGGTAAAGGTATTACCCGCTGCAAATGAGTACCCGCTGGAGGTATAACTAACCGGAACCGTGGCCCCCGAACAGAAACTGGAGCCTGTGATGCCGGTGGATAAACTGCTACCGGAAGCCCAGGTCATGGCATCTAAACCTATATATCCGATATTACTGGTAGTTTTTACTGTAAATGCATCAATAGAAATATTGGAATTGTTGCTTCCCCCATAGTTGGCCAAATTAATGAAAGTGTACCCGTTCTGAATACCTAAATTAGTATTGAAACCACTGCTCGAGCTGGCTGTAAATTGAGTAACCCCTCCTAATTTACCAGTAATGGTGCAGGAACCTGAAAGGTTTTGAAAAGTAAGGTTTTCCCTCGACAAATACAAATACATACTTTTTAAAGTGAAAGCACTGGCCGATGAAATAGTGAATTCTCCTCCGGTACCCTCATTAATATTGCCCGTACCGGTATTATCAATAAACTTATCATCGGCAGCAGTACCACTCCAGCCAAAACCAGGGAAATTCCCAATTTTGAATGCACTTGTATTAGGTTGTATTGATGTAATCGTAAAAAGTTTGCCATTGCTGGTAAAATTGATAGCACCAGCGTTAAAACTTTCAAATGTTTCAGTGTACTGCGCCACGGCTGTTATTGAAACATGCATGGCGGTAGCCATTAAGAAAATAAATAGCTTTTTCATTGATTAAAGTAATTAAGGAAAATGCCTCAAAAGTATTTTAGCACCTGCAAACCGTTTCCTGAAATTTCCGGGAACGCTGCCGCGTAACCTAAAATGAAGGCTTTTGAGGCATTTTTCATGAAAAAATAGTTTAACTTCTTGAAGGATAAATACCTTCCAGGCAGATAATGTAGTTTAACCCCAGGTAAGGCTGCATATTGTTATGGGGCACACTGTTTCCTGCCGCGCCTACGCTTTGCGGGCTCAATACGGTGTTGGGAGCCGCGCTGTTGTAACCCAGCGATGGTACAAATTCTCTGCCGACCATTGCGCCAGGTGCCGCAATAGCATTACCCTGTGCAG
>MKRO01000102.1:4855-5549 GCA_001896965.1 Sphingobacteriales bacterium 41-5
TACTGAAGTGCTGGCATTAGTGTTGTCTACTGCAAGGGCGTGCGTATGTGCCGGCATCTCCTGCTGTACAAGCGTGTGCGCAGCCTCACCGCCCACCTCGCGTTGGGAATAGTTAGGAAGGCCGGGCCCCGTACCGAAACCTACGGGTACACGGCCTCTTAAATCGGGCAGGGCAAAGGTGGTTTGGCCATTGCCACCGTACGTGGTTCCAAGAAGGGAGAACAGCGCCGTGTTTTGAGAAATAGGTAGTAATTGTCCCTGGCAGAAAGCCCACCCGCGGGGTGCAAAATTGCCTGCAAATAGTTTGATGATTCCGATAAATTCGTCCATGGTTTGGAGTTTTAATTGTTTGAAAATTGGTTAAAAAGAGGTCAGTTGTTTTATTTGGAATAGAGGTCTGTTGTTTTTTTGCCAAATGTTTTTTAATAAGATGTTTTCGTATTGCCCTGTCATTGGTGGCGTTTTGCCTATTGAACAAAGTACATATTCGCGTGATCGAAGGGCTTCATACATCAGGGAGCGCAGTTTCAACCAACGGCCATAACTTTCTTTAAGGTATTTTTTGAGGGTGTCTTCAACATTTAGGTAATAAGTGGTGTTCTTTTTTGCTTTTTAGAGAACCTCCGGGCTTTGTTTAACTCTCCTTGCCCGAATGTACGATCTAATATTTATATTTTGCGCATTTGCAAAAAAT
>MKRO01000102.1:5570-8403 GCA_001896965.1 Sphingobacteriales bacterium 41-5
CAATAATCTCAGGTGGTCAAGCGGATTTGGTTTTCTACCAAATCTATCTTTTTTAGTTTTGATTTTGTGCTGATTGGCTTGTCCTGCGCTAAGATTCAATGACCACTACAGCTGCGGCAATATTTTTTAAATGGCTGAGTGAGAGTTTTATTTTCGAAAGATCAAGATGCTTTAATGTTTCAGCCGTTTCGCCCATAAAATTAATTTCCGGCTTGCCCAAATCATTACCTAAAATAATAATCTCATTAAAAGATGTGCCGGATGCCCAGCCTGTTCCCAAGGCTTTGAAGAGTGCTTCTTTTGCGGCAAAACGTGCGGCGTAATGCTCGTGTTTATGGGCTTTTGGCTCGCAATAATCAATCTCCTGCGGTGCAAAAACCAGTTCGCGAAAGCCCTGTTCCTTTTCAATTTTTTCAGCCACGCGTTCCACTTCAATAACGTCTAAACCAATACCGGTAATCATACAAAATATTGAATTTAAAATTTAAAATATCAAGGGTAAAACGTTTTGCATTCTACATTCAGCGTTTTGAATTTTACATTTCTCATGGCACCGGGTCATAACCATGCCCGCCCCAGGGATGGCAACGGGAAATACGTTTTATTGAAAGCCAAAACCCTTTGAACACGCCGTGCTTCTTAAATGCTTCAAGGGAATACTGGGAGCATGTGGGCGTAAACCGGCACTTTGGCCCCAACCACGGGGAAATAACATACTGGTAAAATTTGATTAGTATGATAAATGGCCAACTGAGTATTTTTAATAATTCCTTCATATTTCATTTCGCTCTCCTGCTCCAAGGGAGGAAGAGGTCTTTATCAATTTTTGTAAAGCTAAGCCAACACTCTTGTAAATATTTTCAAACAACGGTAATTCTTTGCCGGTGTATAAAATAAAAACAGAGATGTCTTTCTTTTGTTGCACTGCAAGAGTTTTCAGGTCGTGTTGTTGTAACCGGTAAGCCTCTCGTAGCAATCGTTTCACGCGGTTACGGTCAACCGCTTTTTTAAAATAGCGGCCGCTCAGGCCCACACCGCATTTTACAAATCCCTGCTCCGCATCTTCGGTTACATAAAGCAATTTTATATGCGCTGCAAATACAGCTTTTCTGTCCGCAAAAAGTTGTTGTAGTTTTTTACGGCTTTTTAATCGCTGTTGTTTTGAAAATGTATTGCCGGGCATTTTATTTCAAAAATTTTCCGATGACGGGCATCCGCTGAAATTCGCGCCTTTCAACTTTAAGAATAAATAAAGTGTACATGGCAAATAAAACAGTTGCTAAAATATAATACAACCATACATTGGGGAAGTATTTTGTAATATAATAATGAGCTGTATAAATCATCACTGCCAAAATAATATATGCCAAAAGCTTTTTCCATGCGTAAGGCACCGGGTAATTTTTTTGTCCCCAAAAATATGAGATCACCATCATCAATCCGTAACAGGCAAAGGTAGCCCAGGCGCAGGCGGTGTATCCAAATTTTGGAATAAACAAATAATTTATAACGAGCGTTACTACCGCCCCAATTAACGTGATATAGGCGCCGGCCATTGTTTTGTTGCCGAGTTTGTACCAAATGCTTAGGTTATAATAAATGCCCAAAAACATGTTTGCCAACAATAAAATAGGCACTACGCTAAGCCCCACCCACATTTTAGGATTCTGAATGAATTGTTTCCAGATGTTCATGTATAGTACAACCGCCAAAAACATCAAACAAAGCGTAATTACAAAAAATTTCATCACCCTTGCGTAGATTTTCGGAGCATTATCAGACTTTGACTGGTTGAAAAAAAACGGCTCTGCGCCCATTCGAAATGCCTGCACTGCAAGCGTAATGAGGATTGACAATTTATAAACCGCACCGTAAATACCTACCTGTTCTTTTATTGCGTGTTCACTACCAGCGGTTGACCACCAGCCTAACATAATCCTGTCAAAAGTTTCATTGATCATGCCGCCAAACCCCGCAATCATTATGGGCAGGGCATAAATAATCATGGTTCTCCAAAGCGGTTTATCAAATTTAAATTTAAAACCCAAAAATTCTTTTGACAATAACAGGAGCGTGACAAGCGCCTGTATAAAATTGGCTACAAAAACATAACCCACTTTCCAGTCTTCTTTATAAAAAGTTGCAATAAAACCCTGCGGGTCATTTTTAACAATTGCAGGGCAAATACTCAGAAAAAAATAAAGGCTCAATACGTTCACCACAATGCCCGTAATTTTTACGAATGCAAATTTTCGCGGCCTGCCATCAAGCCGCAATTTGGCAAAAGGTATGGTGGTGAGTGCATCCAGCCCAATAATCAGTGCAGCTAAAAGAATATATTCCGGATGATTTTCAAGCCTGATAAGCTTTGCAGCCGGATTTATAAAAACAATTAAAAGCAGGGAGAGTAAGAGCGATGAAAAAATTAAAGAAATGCTTGAGGTATTATAAACAGATTTTTTGTCACGGTTCTGTGTAAACCTGAAAAATGCCGTTTCCATCCCGTGCGTGAAAAGAATATTCATAAACGGAATAAAAGAATACACGAGTACCTGCTCTCCGTACTGGGCAGTAGTAAGTTTAAGTGTAAGATAAGGTGTGAGAAGGTAATTGATGAATCTTGCCACAATGGAGCTGGCGCCATACCATACCGTTTGACCCGCAAGTTTTTTAATGCTGCTCAATTCAAATAAAAATTAGAAGGCAAAATTAACGGACTTGCAGTAAATTGCCCTAACTGTATAATCTCTGTTGGTTTACATACAACCTTTTAACCATGTATTAAATTTTTGAATGATTAATTTAAGCCATAATACGGCATAGCTCTTTGAAA
>MKRO01000102.1:8465-10392 GCA_001896965.1 Sphingobacteriales bacterium 41-5
AGCTAAAAATGCTGTTTTGAGTATTGCATCAGTTGGTTCTGAAACAGTACTCATCGAGATAGCTCTAATAGTGCTTATCGCTGCAATGCGGTGAATGCCTTTTATCCATCCTTTCAGATTCATTATCTGCCAACGAATAACCGGGAAGCTTTTGCCCTTTTCACTTTTAGGCTGTGTAGCGTTAGCAAATTATTCTTTCAGTTTGTAGTGGCTGCGGTACTCTCCTCTATGCAGATATTAGCCTGAGAGTTTGCTTTAGCTTCAATAATGGCCTACTTTTTGTAATTGTCAATCTTTTGAGCGCTATACCGTTAAAAATCTTTTGCATTCTATTTGCAATTTCTTTAGTTGCTTTGCCGTCCTATAAATGGTTTTGTTAAAACGATATTGGATTATATTATTTATTTGTCTTTCGGCTATTTCGCAGCAGGCGATGGCTCAGGTGAACGTAAAAGGCCAGGTGCTCGATAGTACGGGTATGTACCCCATTCACCTGGTTTCGGTTTTGTCATCCCGCGGTAGCGGAACGTTAACGGATTCCAACGGCTACTACAGCATCCTGTTGAATGAAACGGATTCTATCTGGTTCAGTTACCTGAACAAACCCACCAAAAGATTTGCCGTAAAAGATATTAAAACACCCTACGCCTTCAATATTGCCATTCAGACGTTCATCCCTATTTTACCGGAAGTGAAAACGCGTAACCGGAATTACCGGCAGGATTCGTTGCAAAACCGTGAGGACTATGCAAAAATTTTCAATTATTCAAAACCCGGCGTTTCAATTGTTTCAGGAAATGGTACAGTTGGCGTTGGGCTTGAAGACCTGATTAATTCGTTTCGGTTTAAAAAAAATAAAAGAACGCTTGCTTTTCAGGACCGCCTGATAACGCAGGAGCAGGAGGGGTTTGTAAAATATCGGTTTAGTAAACTGCTGGTGCGCAGAATTACGCAGGAAACTGATGACAGTGAACTGAATAAATTTATGCTGATGTACCAGCCTTCTTATCTTTTTACAGTTAGAGCGGATGATTATAATTTTCACAAATACGTGAAAGATTCCTGGGCGCGTTATAAAAGAGGTTACAAACCAACGGGTATTTGGCTTGAAGGAGAAACCAGCGAAAATTAAAACCAGCTACTTTTCTTTCGTCTTGATCCGCCACTGATTCCTATTGCACCTAAAACCGTACGAATAATTTGATTACCGGCCGTCCTTGCAAAACTCCTAACCAGCGGGTCATCTAAAACTCCTTTTTCATCTTTTTTAGATTTCGCTTCCTGCTTTTCCTGTTGCATTTCAGCATCGCGGGCTGCGGCAGCATCCAGTTTTTTGTTTAAAATTTCGTAAGCGCTTTCGCTGTCAATTTCTTCGTTATAAATGCGTGCAATTTTTGATTTGGAAACGATGTTATCAATCTCGCTATCAGTTAAAACATCCATACGGCTTTGCGGCGCGCGCAGCATACAATGTACAAGCGGGGTTGGCACACCTTTTTCGTTGAGCATTGTTATAAGTGCCTCGCCAATTCCAACCTGCGTAAGTAATTCATCAGTTTTATAAAAATCGCTGAGCGGGTAATTTTCTGCTGTTTGTTTGATCACTTTTCTATCCGCGGCAGTAAACGCGCGCAACGCATGTTGCACTTTCAAACCTAATTGCGACAGCACAGAAGCGGGCACATCCATTGGGTTTTGTGTGCAGAAAAATATACCGATGCCTTTAGAGCGAATGAGTTTTACAATCGTTTCAATTTGATTGAGCAGGGCCTGGCTGGCTTCATTAAAAATAAGGTGTGCTTCATCAATAAACATCACCAGTTTAGGTTTATCTATATCGCCTTCTTCGGGAGAGGAGGCGTACAGCTCTGCCAGCAGCTGCAACATAAAAGTTGAAAATAATTGTGGCTTATCCTGTATATCGGTT
>MKRO01000102.1:10401-16897 GCA_001896965.1 Sphingobacteriales bacterium 41-5
ATGGAGATTATTCCACGCCCGTCATTATTGATGCGCATCAGGTCTTCCACATCAAAACTTCTTTCCCCAAAAAATAGGTCAGCGCCCTGTTGTTGCAACTCAATTACTTTTCTTAAAATGGTACCGGTGGATGTGGTTGAAACTTTTCCGTAAGTTTTTTCCAGTTCGGCTTTGCCTTCATCACTTACATATTGTAATACTTTTATAAAATCTTTCAGATCAAGAAGCGGTAGCTTGTTATCGTCGCAGTACTTAAAAATCATGGCAACAAAGCCGCCCTGCGTATCGTTCAAATCCAAAATTTTTGAAAGCAGCACCGGGCCAAACTCGCTAACTGTTGCGCGCAACCTTGTTCCCTTTTCATGGCTCAGCGTTAAAAATTCAATCGGGTAGGCTTGGGGTTTGAACTCAATACCCAGCTTTTGGCTTCGTTCAATAATTTTATCATTTACGGTTCCCTCTGCGCCAATACCGCTTAGGTCGCCTTTAATATCCATCATCATCACGGGAATGCTTGCATCGCTAAAACCTTCGGCCAGCAACTGCAGGGTTTTTGTTTTACCGGTACCGGTTGCACCGGCAATTAAACCGTGCCGGTTCAGTGTTTTAAAAGGAATGAGTACATCGGCGCCATCAACCACCTGGCCATGAAGCATTGCACGGCCAATTTTATAGCTTTCGCCCTTAAACGTATAACCTTGTTGAACTGCTTCTAAAAATTTTGCCGTATCTGCCATATCACATTTATTAAACGAGGATTTAATGAGCGTAAATATCTGAAAAAAAGAAATACATTGTAAAATTAAACTGTTCAGGGTTTAAAATCTTTAAGAGAATCTATTTTTCGGTAATCATCATTTAACAAAAAATTCGGTCGGCCTTTCGCAATACCTTCAAAAGCATTATCTTTATTTGTCATCAAATAAGATTAAACACTTTTTTATGGAAGCAAAAAAACCGCATATTTTACTTTGTGAAGATGATCCCAACCTTGGTAACGTGCTTAAAAACTATCTGGAGCTAAATGATTATGATGTAACGCTCGAACGGGACGGCCGTTTGGGTTTGGCCGCGTTTCAGCGGGAAAAGTTTGATTTGTGCCTGCTGGATGTAATGATGCCGAACATGGACGGTTTTACACTGGCTGAAGAAATCAGAGACGTGGACCCCGATATTCCTTTATTCTTTCTTAGCGCAAAAACCATGAAGGATGATATTATTCAGGGATATAAGCTGGGCGCTGATGACTACATCACCAAACCTTTTGACAGTGAGGTGTTGCTGATGAAGATTAAAGCTATTTTGAAACGCAATGAAGAGCTGAACAAGGAAACTGAAAATAAAGAATATCAACTGGCCAGTTACCATTTCAACCCCAAACTGCGCCAATTAACGCACAACAATAATACACAAACGCTTTCCCCGAAAGAAAATGAATTACTGAAAATGCTGGCGGAACATCTTAATGATTTATTGCCGCGCGAACAGGCTTTAAAGAAAATATGGGGTAGTGATACTTATTTTAACGGACGCAGCATGGATGTGTACATTGCCAAGCTACGCAAGTATTTAAAGGATGATGAAAAAATAGAGATTGTGAATATTCATGGAAACGGCTTCAGGCTGGTGGTGCAGGACTAAACACTTTTTAAAATGCCAAAGCCCGGCAAATGATATTGCCGGGCTTTGTTGTTTTTTTAAATTGCTGTAGGGGGAGGGCTCGAACCTCCACGAAGTAGTTAGCCTTTGCACAAAATTGTAGAAGGAGCAACCCTTCAACCTACTGGTGGTCAACCCCAGTCGGTGGCGCTGCAGCACCATCGGCTTTATGCAATGTTTATCCATTTATCTTCACCCCCGAGACAAGAGGGCATGTCTGCCAAAAATTTCATCACCCCACAATGTTTAAGAACTTTATCGTTTCGTTCGATAGAACAAAAATAAACAAAATAGCCAATTCGTTCCAAATTTTTCAATAAAAATTTTGAAAATATAGAAATAATCTAAATATTTGTAAATTGTATTAGAATTTATAAAATCAAACTTGCCAAAATGAGCAACAAATTAAATCTTGACAAATTAGATCTTCAAATTATTCAGCACATGATGGAAAATGCTGAAATTTCTTATGCCGACCTCGGAAAAAAACTTTTCGTTTCAGGTGGCACCATCCATGTGCGCATCAAGAAATTGCAGAAGGATGGAATTGTCAAAGGTACGAGATTAAATACAAACCTCAAGTTATTGGGTTATGACGTAATTGCGTTTATCGGGATATATTTAAAAGAAAGTTCTTTATACGATTCAGTCGCAAGCGAATTGTATAAAATGAAGGAAGTGGTACGTTTAAACTACACAACAGGCAACTACAGTATGTTTGCCGAAATCGTTTGTAAAGACATTAGTGAGTTGCGCTATGTACTGCACGAAAAACTGCAAAAAATAAAAGGTATTGAAAGAACTGAAACGTTGATCTCTCTGGAGGAAAGTTTTTCAAGAAACGTACAGGTGCTGGATTAGTTACAGCTTTCCCCTCACGCTCAACGCGTCCCGCAATCCGTTGCCGAAAAGATTAAGCGCGAGAACCAGCATCATAACTGCGAAGCCCGGCGCCAAAGCCAACATGGGTGTTTGCGTAATAATAAAATTGTAATTTTCCTTAATCATTAAGCCCCAGCTTGGTTGTGGTGGTTGTACACCCACTCCCAAAAAACTAAGGCCCGCTTCAATCACAATTGCTGAT
Organism: Sphingobacteriales bacterium 41-5; assembly: GCA_001896965.1. Lineage (GTDB taxonomy): Bacteria > Bacteroidota > Bacteroidia > Chitinophagales > Chitinophagaceae > Niabella. Next base: position 13,145 of record MKRO01000102.1, read on the forward strand.
GCAAAATTTGCGGCTGCAATTACTAAAACCGGGCCCATAATATTTGGCCAGATGTGCCGCGCGATGATCCTTGAATTTTTAAAACCCAGGGCGCGTGTGGCTTCAATGTATTCCAGCTCGCGTACCGCAAGTACCTGCCCGCGCACCAGGCGCGCTACGTTCACCCACATCGTTAAACCAACTGCAATAAACACCTGCCAGAACCCTTTACCTAATGCAAGCGTAATTGCGAACACCAGTAATAATGTTGGGATGCTCCATATTACATTGATGAACCACATGATAATGTCATCAGTTCTGCCGCGGTAAAATCCCGCGAGCGAACCAAGTATTAAACCGATAGTAACAGAGATTAAAACGGTTATCATTCCCACGCTTAAGCTAACCCTTGTGCCCACGATCAGCCGGCTCAGAATATCGCGGCCATACTTATCCGTTCCCAGCCAGTATTTTTTTATCACAGCCGGTTCGGAGGAAAGGCTGTTTTTATGATACCCGATTCGCTCACTCACGGTTTCGTCAATATATTTATCGGCAATAATGCTATCTCCCAATATTTGAAATGAATTGATCGGTACATAATCAAATTCATCCGGTTTGCCATACAACAAACGATTTAAAAACCCAGATTGCACTGGAGGGTTTTCCTTTTTAACCAACAAAAATTTTTGCGTAAACCCGGGTCGTTCTCCTCCAATTTCAAGAATGATTCGGTTAGCATAAGGCGAGGAATCCGGCGCAATAAAATAACAGAACACAGCTATAAATACTGATGCTATAATCACGATCAGGCCAGCCATTGCTCCTTTGTTCTTTCCCAATCGCCGCCAGGCTGCATTTTCTCTTAATACATTTTGCGCTGTGGCTTTGGTTGTCCTGAAATATTTAAAAAGTTTATTCAATTCACTCAAATATAAGAATAGCATTGAATTATAGAACAGGTAATTCAATGTTGGCATGTCTTTATGAGGTTTAAAATTGCATCACACCGCAGTATTAGTTTTTAAATAATTAATATTGTGGCCTGTTAAATGACAAAGTTGTATCATGAGGATTTTTATTTACACTCTTTTTATATTTCTTTCGCAGGTAGCTGGTGCGCAGCAATCTACTATCGAAAGCAGCCTTAAAAAACATATTTCTTTTTTGGCTGATGACAAATTGGAGGGGCGCCGGGCCGGAACCGGGGGCGAGCGAAAGGCGATGGAATATATTGCGCAACAATTTAAGAATAACGGACTTCAGCCGAAGGGTACTAATAGCTTTTATCAGGCCTTTGAAATCAGGGACGGGAAAGCAATGGGCTCCAAAACGAAACTGGAAATTAACGGCAGGAAATTAAAACAGGACGAAGACTTTTTTGTGTTTCCTTTCAGCGCCGATGCAATCAGCACCGCTGTTCCAGTGCTGGTTTCGCTTGACAGTTTGTCGGCAGAGGCCGAGAGCAATCCTCATTTTGATTTTAATGATGCGATTTTTAAGAAAGCTGAAGAATTGCAAAGCGAAGGCGCAAAGGCAATTTATTTTACAACATCTGCCGGAAAGCAAGCCCCGCAGTTCAACAAAAAATTTAATGGCAGCCGCTTACATATTCCGGTTATTTATTTGCATAAAGAAATCTTTGATATTTTCGAAAACCCTGGTGTGGTGAAATCCCCGCTTTTACAAACACAAATCATCGACCAAATACGAACCGGCCACAACGTGATCGGATATATTGACAATAACGCTGCAAATACAATCGTGCTTGGTGCGCATTTTGATCACCTGGGATATGGCGAAGACGGCAACTCGACCTGGCCCGGTGAGGGAAAACAAATTCACAACGGAGCTGATGACAACGCCAGCGGAACGGCGGCTTTGATTGAACTATCCCGGCTTTTAAAAACATCAAAAGCCAAAAACAACAACTATTTGTGTATTGCTTTTTCAGGAGAGGAACTGGGCTTATTCGGCTCAAAGTACTTTGTTGAAAACCCCACAATCAATCTGGCAAATATTAATTATATGATCAATATGGATATGGTCGGGCGATTGAATGACAGTAGCAAAACCCTTACTGTTGGCGGCTTCGGCACATCGCCGGCCTGGCCGCGCGTGATCAAAAGCAATAAAGATTTCAATATAAAAATTGACAGCAGCGGGTCAGGGCCCAGCGATCACACTTCTTTTTACAGAAAAGATATTCCCGTGCTTTTTTATTTCACAGGCCTGCATGCCGATTACCATAAACCTTCTGATGATTTTGATAAGATCAATTACAAAGGCACCGCGCTCATCACACAAAATATTTATAACCTGATACAACAGCTTAATAATTCGCCCAAACTGGCCTTCACTAAAACAAAGGAGCAGCAAATTGTAAATACATCTTTTAAAGTAACCTTAGGCATCATGCCTGATTACACTTACAGCGGTGTAGGAGTACGTGCAGATGGCGTGACCGAAGGAAGGCCTGCGGCAAAGGCCGGGTTGCAGGGGGGCGATATTATTATCAAAATTGGTGAGTTTGATATACCTGATATCAATGCTTATATGAAGGCTTTGGGGCAATTTAAAAAAGGGGATTCCACAACGGTGACATTCAAAAGAGTGGCAGAGGAAAAGGAAGTTTCGCTAACTTTTTAAACCAATCATGATGGCAGTTTTAGCTTTAAGCACTCAGGACATAATTAAAGAATTTTTTGAAGATACAAAGCTGCTTGGTATTGTAACTACGGTGAAAGATTATCGCTTTTGCTGGAACCTCAACGAGATGCTTGACCTCAACTTTAGAGTGAACCACGATTTAGAGATTATGCTTCAACGCCGAAAAAGAAAGTATTTTTTTTCGGTGTACGAGTACCATGAGCCTAATACATCACTGTGCCACTATTTATATAATAATTTGTACGACGGTGAGTACCTGCTGCCTGAATTTAAAAACCTCGACTTTTTGTGGTTGATGAAGAACGACACAGTAACCCAATATTATCTGGATCAGTTGAAAAACCTGCTTCAAAGTATCCCGGATGTTCAATTGGTAACCGAGTTAACCAATGCGAAGATCAAAAATAAAGAATGCCTGGTCTTCTAATCTTTTTTTGCCGGCAATGTAAATCCTACAGTTGTTCCAATTCCTTCTGTACTTCTGATATGAATGGTTTGATTATGAGCTTCAATGATGTGTTTACAAATGGCAAGGCCTAAACCGCTTCCTGTAACATCAAGGCTGCGGCCCGACTCAGTTCGATAAAACCGCTCAAAAATGCGTGGAAGGCTCTTTTCTTCAATGCCGATGCCGTCGTCACTTATTTCAATAAGAATTCTGCGGTTATCCGTTTTATAAATGCCGGCAGAAATGTTGCCATTGCTTTTCCCGTATTTTATAGAATTTTCAAAAAGGTTTAAAATCACCTGCCTGATCTTTTCTTTATCGGCATTTACGGCAATGGGCGATTCATATCCCTTCTTGATGTTAAACTTTATATGCTTCGGCTCGGCCTTTATCGAAATGCTTTCAAATGTGTCCTTTATTAAATCCTGGATGATAAAGTTGGATTTAATTATTGTCAACTCTCCCCTTTCGAGCTTGGAAATTTCATCAAGGTCTGTCAAAAGGTTAGTAAGCCGCTCCACGTGCTTTGAGGTTTTGGATAAAAATTTCTGATTCAACTCGGGATTTTCCATATCGCTGTGCAACAGTGTTTCCACATAGCTTTGAATTGCAAAAATGGGCGTTTTAAATTCGTGGGACAGGTTTTGCAAAAACTC
>MKRO01000102.1:16938-17323 GCA_001896965.1 Sphingobacteriales bacterium 41-5
TTGTTTTTCGTTCTCGTTGGCCCAGGCTTCCACGTCGCCGGCCACTTCATCAAGACTTTTTTTGGGAAGAATATATTTATAATAAGTTTCCTCGCGGCGGGTGGCTTTGGTTTTGTAGATGAATTTATAAATAAGTTTGATTTTCCGGTAAATAAATCGTTCTAAAACAAATGACACAAGAAAATCCCCGCCTAACAATAATACGGCAAGTAAAATCAGCGCGAGTTCCCAATCGGCTTTTAATAAATAAACAAAAACGCTTACCGGCACTGCAATTGCTAATGCAGTGTAAAACGACAATTCCCGGGGAGATAGATTTTTTGGATCAAACATACCTTTGATGAAGGTAGTAGTTTTGAGGAGTTATTGCAAAAAACGGTTTTAA
>MKRO01000102.1:17494-19624 GCA_001896965.1 Sphingobacteriales bacterium 41-5
GCGCTAATAGGTAGAGTAACTCAAATTCCTTTTTCGCCAAAACAATTTCTTTATCGTCTATTAAAACAACAAATTTCTCGGGGTCGATAGTGACATTGCCAACCTTGGTAACCTTATTATTTTCTTTATGAACACGCCTTAACAGCGCGTTTACGCGGCTTATTAAAACCTTTGGGCTTACCGGTTTACTTACATAATCGTCTGCACCCGTTTCCAGGCCGCGCACCTGTGTTGTTTCATCGTTAAGGGCTGTTAAAAACATAATGAGCGTATCCTTAAAACCATCCTGTGCCCGCAGAACCTCGCAAACCTGTACACCTGTTTTTTTAGGCATCATCATATCCAGAATCACAAGATGAGGTTTATGCTTACCGGCCTTTTCAATCGCTTCGTCGCCGTCTTTTGCGGTAATCACTTCATACCCTTCCCTGCTAAGGTTATAAGATATGATCTCAAGGATATCCGGTTCGTCGTCGGCAATTAAAACTTTCAGCCCTTTGCGCTCCATTTAATAATAATTTAAAGCAAACCTAACGGTAATTTGATATCTAAGGAAATTATACCCCCTCAAAATACAAATCCTTAATGAAAACTTAATAGATGGTTGACCCGAAAAAGTGCACGAAATTTTTTAATTAACATTTAAGCAGAAATTATGGCACAGTTTTTTGATGTGTAGTCTTATTAGTTCAAAATTTAAAATAAATGTTATGAATAAGAATACAAAAAGCGGACTTTTAGCATTAGGACTTGTTGCAGCGGCTGCATGGTACAAAATGAGCCCGGAACAAAAGGCAAATGTGAAAAATAAAATCACAGGTGTTGGCAATAAATTGAAGGAAAATTTTCCTCAGAATCTAAAAAACCTGCCTCAGGATATTAAAAATACCGTAACCCGCAAGGCGGAAACTGTAGAACAGGCCTACAATAACTAATTTATATTTTAACGGTTTTTAATCGTTATGATGTAATTGCTCCGATAGAATTTCTATCGGGGCTTTTTTGCGCGAGAAAGTCAAGAATCGGCACCGCTCAGCATTGCAAAAGTGAAGGGAACGAGTGTTGGTTTTTTCAACAAAAGGGAAGCTATTACTTTACTGAGGAAGACCGTACTTTCTTATAAATTTTTATGGCTATTAATAGCAACCCCACTAGCGCAATAGTACCAACGATGCCCCAAAAGAGGCTCACTGCCTGTTTAACAACCACAAGTATTACGATCGCGATGAGAAAAATTGTAGCCACCTCGTTATACATTCTCAATTGGTTTGAGCTGTACTTAAAATTTCCTTTTAGTTGCTGATTTAAAATTACTTGCAGCGAGTAATGATAGAGGTACAGCAAAACTACCAATATCAATTTTAATAAAAGCCAAAACATTGCAGGTTTAAACAAAACAGGGATCCAACCACTTTTTATTAAAACCCACAAACCCATTACCAGCGTAATAATTGCTGATGGCCAGGTAATGCCGTACCAAAGCCTTTTCATCATGATAGCGAATTGGCTTCGCAAAGCTGTTCTTACATCGGCTGGTTTATCATTTGCTTCCACATTGTAAATAAAAAGCCGCGGCATGTAGAAAAGCCCGGCAAACCATGTTACCACAAAAATGATGTGAATTGCTTTAAGATAGAGATAAGCCAAGTTACTTTATGAATTACGATTTACCAATATAAAAACATCAACGCAAATTTTGCATTTTAAATTTCTTTTGTCTCATTCACCAACTGCAGCACCGTATCCACCCACAAAGTATTTGTATTTAAACAGGGGATGTACGTATACGTTTCTCCACCATTATGCAAAAACAACTCTTTACCTTCCATTTGAATCTCTTCAAGCGTTTCAAGGCAATCGCTGATGAAAGCGGGGCAAACGATCAGCAATTTTTTAATGCCCTCGCCCGCAAGCTGCGGCAGCCGCACCTGCGTGTTCGGCGTAAGCCAGGGATCGCGCCGGCCCAGGCGGCTTTGATAACTTTGCTGCCATTGATCTTTGCGCAAACCTAATTTCTTCGCCACAATCTCGCTGGTCATGGTAACCTGGTGCCGGTAGCAGGTGGCATGAGAGCCGCTGGCTTTATAACAACAATTTTCAACCTGCATACAATGCTTTTTAGTAGGATCA
>MKRO01000102.1:19632-26000 GCA_001896965.1 Sphingobacteriales bacterium 41-5
CATAATATGCCGCTCAGGTATGCCATGATAACTAAAAAGCAACTGGTCAAACTCTTCGTTTAAATAAGGTTTTATGCTTTCAGCCAAAGCATTGATGTACGAAGGGTGATTATAAAATGGCGGAACTGTTCTCAGCTCAAATTTATAGTTACCTTTTTTATGAGCTGCTTTCATGTGCTCCACCGCAGTTTCGTAACTGCTCATCGCATAATGCGGATAAAGTGGTACTAAAATCACTTCGTCAATATCCGGCTCACGCTCAAGTAATCGCTTGTAAGCCGCATCCGGAGCGGGTTTGCCATACCGCATCGAAATCTCAACGGGCATATCCGTTCGTGCCTGCACTGCATCGCGCAACTGTTCTGTTAGCACAATGAGTGGCGAGCCTTCCTTCCACCAAATTTTTTTATAAGCCTCTGCCGATTTTGGCGCACGAAAAGGCGTAATAATCCCGCGAACCAATAAGAGTCGCCCGAGATAGGGTTTATCAATCACGCGCCCGTCCATTAAAAATTCGTTGAGGTAGCGGCGCACATCTTTCACTCCGGTAGAGCCGGGTGAACCCAAATTCATTAAAATAATTCCTGTCTTGCGCATTATTTTTTTATTGTGCCGGCAGTTGTTCAAACGGTTTCAAACTTGCCTGCCTGCCCGATAGACAAGCATTGCTTACTCAATCCCACATTTTGGGTGGCTTTTTATTATCTTGTTTAACAACGGGCAATAATATGCAAAATAACATTATTTGGGAAGGAATAAATGACGAGTCGCTTGAAAATTGCAATGTGCTGACAAATAATAATGGTTGCCAGGCAAATTCAACAGTACCAGTAGCGGAAGAAGAAAATGCCTAACATTGAAACGATGGCAATCATCAACTTTATCGTACTTCGTGACAGAAAAATGACTTAACTGCCACTTAACAGGTTTACATTTGCCTCCTTAAAGAATGTCTGTAGAGGAATTTCACATATCAAAACTGGTTTTAGACAAGTTCTGCGTAGCGGGAATTAACTATCATAAAGCTGGTGCCGCTACCCGGGGCATGTTTTCCATTACCCCGGAATGTTTTGGTGATATTGCTTCAAGCGCTAAAGCCGCGGGTATTAAAAGCGTTTTCGTGATCAGTACCTGTAACCGCACGGAAATCTACGGCATTGCTGATTCGGTGCTGCAGTTGGTTGAACTGCTTGTTCCACATACCAGGGGCGATAAAAATTCTTTTTTTGAATTTGGATATTTTAAAAGTGGCGAACACGCGTTAGATCATATTTTTAATGTTGCTGCCGGGCTCGATTCGCAGATTTTGGGCGACTATGAAATTTTAGGCCAGTTGAAACGGGCGGTTGATCTTTCAAAAAAATACCGTTTGGTCGGGCCCGTGATGGACAGGATACTAAATTTTGTTTACCAGGCATCCAAAAAGATAAAAACTGAAACCAATTTGAGCAACGGAACTGTTTCCGTTTCGTTTGCAGCCATCGAGTTGCTTCAGCAAACTCCGGATATCGAAAACAGGGCTGTGTTGGTGATTGGCGCAGGTAAATTTGGTTCCACCGTTTGTAAAAATCTTAAAACATATTTACCGCAAACATCAGTTACAATTATGAACCGTACTGATGAAACGGCGCGGGCATTAGGCGAAGCAAATAAAATTTCTTTTGCGCGCTATTCCGAAATTTCAGCCGAAATTGAAAAAGCGGATATTGTGGTTGTGTGTACCAACGCAAAAGAGCCAACCGTTTTTCCGGATTATTTTAAACCCGGCGCTGAAAAAATAATATTGGATCTTTCAGTGCCAATGAATGTGCATCCTGATGTAAAAAATGCTTCGGGTATTAAGGTTACTGATGTTGACCAGATATCCAAATCTATTTTAGACCGGACACTGGCGATAAGAAAAGCAGAAGTTCCGAAAGCACAGGCAATTATTGATTTTTATAAAAAAGAATTCAGCACCTGGCTGCACGAATATCATTACGCCTTACATCTTAAAACCTGGAAAGCAAAGCTCAACGAAATAGATACCCTTCATACGCAGGTATGCGAATTTTATAATGACAAAGAATTGATTGATGAAACTGAAAGAGTTGCCCGTGCGCAAAAGGCGGTGAAGCAACTTGCGGTAAACCTGAAACTCAGAAATGACAAAGGTTGCCAGTTTATCAGCATCATCAACGATTACCTGCAAACGCGCTAATAATGCAGCAACAAATTATAAGGATCGGAACACGCGAAAGCCAGTTGGCTGTGTGGCAGGCTGAACTTGTAAAAGGCATGTTGGAGCAAAATGGGCACAACGCTGAACTGGTATTTATAAAAAGTGAAGGTGACATTGATTTGCAAACACCGCTCTACGCGATGGGTGTGCAGGGTGTGTTTACGCGAAGCCTTGATATTGCCCTGCTCAATCATAAAATTGATATTGCCGTTCACAGTATGAAGGATGTGCCGGTGCAATTGCCGCAGGGCATTGTGCGGGCTGCTGTTTTAAAGCGGGCTTCGTATAAAGACGTGTTAATTTATAATGAACAATTAGTAATGAATAATGGCGAATTCTCAGAGGAGTCATTATCGACTATTTCTTCTTCATTATTCACTATTGCAACAAGTAGCATCCGCCGTAAAGCCCAATGGCTGCATCGTTTTCCGGGGACAGTTATAGAAAATTTACGCGGCAATGTAAATACCCGTTTAAAAAAAGTTGCAGAAAGCAACTGGTCCGGGGCAATATTTGCAGCAGCAGGATTAGAGCGCATTGGATTGCGTCCTGAAAACAGCATTGATCTTGACTGGATGTTACCCGCTCCCGCACAGGGTGCTATTATGGTGGTTTGCAGGGAGCAGGATGAACCTATCGCGAATGCCTGCAAAAGTTTTAACGACCTTAATACTGAGATAGCTGTAACCGTAGAGCGTGATTTTTTGAGCGTCCTGATGGGTGGCTGTTCAACTCCTATCAGCGCGTTGGCGGTTGTAAAAAATAATTCTATTTTATTTAAAGGCAATATTGTGTTACCCGATGGCTCGCAAAAATCAGAAGTGGAAAAAATATTTTCAATTTCAGATTACAACCAGGCAGGGAAAATAGCGGCGCAAGAATTACTCGAAAACGGCGGGAGAGAAATAGTAGAGCAAATGAAAAAAGCGTAATTACCTCCTTTCGACGGCTCCGGGTGACAGTATTCTTTGTCATGGTGAGCCTGCCGAACCACGACAAACATTATAATGAACCGGGATCCAATTCATATTCTCAGTACAAAAATTTTAGATGAAGCAATCCTTCAACAAGCCGAATCTAAAAACATCCTTATTGATTGTATTCCCTTTATTCAGATTGAAACTCTTGATACCATTGAGTTACAGCAACAGGTTGTGAAGGCCATCGAGAAAAACGCCTATTTCATTTTCACCAGCGCCAATGCGGTGGATGCGGTATCAAGATTGATCAACCGCAAGCCTCAACTTAAAGTATTTTGTATTTCGGGGAAAACCAGAAATGCGGTTGAGAAAAATTTCCCGGGTAGTAGTATTGTTGATGATGCGCCCAATGGTGTTGAATTAGCAGAAAAAATCATTGAACGACAAATAGGTTCGGCTGTTTTTTTCTGCGGCGATAAAAGGTTAAACACCATCCCAGATAAATTTCGTGATAATAAAATTCAATTACAGGAGTTAGTGATGTATGAAACCGTACTAATACCAACAAAAATTGAAAAGAGCTATGACGGTATTCTCTTTTTCAGCCCCAGTGCAGTAGAAAGTTTTTTTAGTGTAAATGATAGTACTGCGTGCAAAGTAGCTTTTTCATTTGCGGCTTCCACCCATCATGCACTTCAACCAATTATTAGTGAAATCACTGTTAGCCAAACTCCGTCTGAACAAGGTATGCTGAATGCTGTTATTGATTACTACAAACCGAACTCTTAAACAAAGCCAAAAGTATGTATTCGTTTCTAAAGGTATTAGCAAATAATCAGCGCAATTTTATTCACTTTCTTCGCATTGCCATTTTTATTGTAATGGCGTGGATTGGCGGCCTTAAAGCCTTTCAATACGAGGCTGATGGCATTGTTCCTTTCGTGGCTAATAGCCCGTTTATGAGTTTCTTCTATAACAAAAAATCACCGGAGTACAAAGAGTATAAAAATCCCGAAGGCAAAACGGTACAGAAAAATATTGACTGGCATAAAGCTAATGGTACTTACGCTTTCTCTTATGGGTTAGGAACGGCTATATGTATTATTGGCCTGCTGACTTTGTTAGGCATTTGGTATTCAAAAATCGGGTTATGGGGCGGGTTGCTGACTTTCGGGATGTCAATCGTTACGCTATCATTTTTAATTACTACTCCCGAAGTTTATGTGCCTAAATTAGATGGCGATTTTCCCACTCCGCAGTACGGCTTTCCGTACCTTTCGGGCGCGGGCAGGTTAGTAATAAAAGATATTATTATGATGGGGGCTGGTTTAGTTTGCGCTTCGGATAGCGCAAAGAAATTATTAAGTGCAGGCAAACATTGAAATTCTACAAACAATATATACTTCCCCTCAGGGAAATTCAGGAGGCTTAATGAAACGTGATACAAATTTAAAAAACGACTTAGTTGTTAAAACCCTTTTAGGCGAACCAACAGAACGCACTCCGGTATGGATGATGCGGCAGGCGGGCAGGGATTTACCTGAGTATATAAAACTGCGGGAAAAATATTCCTTCTTTGAAAGATGCCAAAACCCTGAACTGGCTTGCGAAATAACTTTGCAGCCGGTTGACATTGTTGGTGTGGATGCCGCGATTTTGTTCTCAGATATTTTAGTGGTACCCCAGGCGATGGGGCTTGAAGTGCAATTGATCGAAAAGCAGGGGCCTGTACTGCCCGAACCCATCAAGACGCAAGATGATTTGAAACGCGTACGGGTGCCGGATGTGAACGATACACTGCATTACGTGTTTGACGCAATCAAACTCATCAAACAGGAGTTGAATGGCCGCGTACCGCTGATTGGTTTTGCGGGCGCTCCGTGGACGTTGTTGTGTTACATGGTTCAGGGCAGGGGCAGTAAAACTTTTGATGAGGCGAAAGCATTTTGTTACCAGCAACCGGATTTGGCACATCAGTTATTGCAAATGACCACTAACACTACTATCGCCTATTTAAAAGGGCAGGTAGCAGCGGGAGCAGATGTTGTACAAATATTTGACAGTTGGGGCGGCTTATTAAGTAAAAAAGATTTCGAAGAATTTTCATTGCAATACATCCGGCAAATTGCAGCCGCTTTGAAAGACGAAGTACCGACCATCATTTTTGCAAAAGGCGCATGGAGCTCTTTGCCGGAGATGGCTGCCACCGGCGCGCATGGCCTGGGCATTGACTGGTGCATAGAACCTCAGGTAGCAAGGCAAATAGCCGGCCCCATGGTGACACTGCAGGGCAACTTTGATCCTGCGAAACTATTGTCGCCCATTCCTGTTATTAAAAAAGAAGTAACAGAAATGCTAAGGGCATTTGGCAAAGGCAGGCATATTGCCAACCTGGGCCACGGTATTTTACCCAATGTTCCGGTAGACCATGCCAGGGCCTTTGTTGATACCGTGAAAGAATTTGCTCATTAAAAGAAATACCCTACAAAAGAATGCAGGAAAATTCTTCCATACGTGATCAATGGGTTTCTTTTATTCATCAACTGCAAAACGATATTTGCGCTGGATTAGAACAGGAAGATGGTAAAGCAAAATTTGTTGAGGATGAGTGGCTGCGCGAAGGTGGCGGTGGTGGCAAAACCCGTGTAATTGTAAATGGCAATGTATTTGAAAAAGGTGGTGTAAACACATCGGTTGTGCACGGTACTGTTACTGATACAATGCGTAAGGCTTTAAATATTCAGGGCGATCAATGGTTTGCGGCCGGGTTAAGCCTTGTTATTCATCCGTTCAATCCTTTTGTACCAACGGTGCATTGCAATTACAGGATGTTTGAATTGTACGATCAAAACGGCAACACGATTGACAGATGGTTTGGAGGTGGAACAGACCTGACACCTTATTATCTTTTTGAAGAAGACGCCATACATTTTCATAAGACTTATAAAAATGTGTGTGATAATTTTGATGCATCTTTCTATTCCTACTTCAAAAAAATATGCGATGATTATTTTGTAAACACGCATCGCGATAACGAACGGCGCGGCATTGGCGGCATTTTTTACGACCACCAAAAACCTGATGAAGAAAAGGATGTAAATTTTTGGATGGACTTTGGAAAGGCATGCGGCAATGCTTTTTTACCCGCTTATCTTCCCATCGTTAGCAGAAGAAAGAATACAGCGTTCAACGCTTCACAAAAATATTGGCAGGAAATAAGACGAGGC
>MKRO01000103.1:0-8432 GCA_001896965.1 Sphingobacteriales bacterium 41-5
TTAAAAACTCCAATTTTAAAAGGTACTCCATCACATCAAACGGCGAAACAAAGATCACAGAAAAGCTAAAAGCAATGATCAATCTTAATCTTGCACATACCGATAATAAAATTCTTAACTCTGATGTATATTATAATGCTCTTACGATGAGCCCCCTCTATCCCTTCTCAGATTCGACCGGAAACAATTCAGTAGTTTTAGATCCAACAAAAGGCTCCTTATACGTAATCAATAATCCTGAAATTCTCACGCGTAACCCCCGCATCAAAAATACCGACAGAATACTTGGTAACCTGGCTCTCGAATATAAAATCTTAAAAGATTTATTATTCAGAACTTCTTTTGGTGCAGACATTTATTACGATAAGCAAATGTATTACGCCCCGCGCAACATAAATGTGAATAACAGCTTTACGCAGGGCGGGTATGGATCAATAGAAAATTTTAATTACAGGGATTATATTTCCGAAAACACGCTGAACTACAACTTTAGATTAGGTAGCGATCATGATTTTTCCGCCTTAGCAGGATTCACATTTGAAAAAAGAAGGCAGGAGTGGAACGCCATGTATGGTACGGGGTTCCCTTCTGACAAAACAACCTATAAAGATATGAGCCTTGCAAGCAACAGGTCAGTGGTCAGCGACTTTTTTAACTGGTCGGTGCAATCGCAATTGGCAAGGCTTATCTACAAGTTTAAAGAGAAATACATTTTCAATGCCAGCATCAGGCGGGACGGTGTTTCCTATTTTGGCGAAAACAACAGGTTTGGGGTGTACCCATCGTTTAGTGCGGCTTGGAGGATTATTGATGAACCCTTTATGAATGACATTAAATTAAAAGGTGCTATAAGCGATGCTAAATTGCGGGCAGGCTACGGGGTGGTAGGAAGTTATAACCGTAATTACAGTTCTGTTTACAGTAAAATGAGTTCATCTGCGTATCCTTATGGTGCCGCGCCTACCACGGGCTACCAGGTTGATTTTGGCAGGCTTGCAAATAAAGATTTGAAATGGGAGTCTCAAAACCAATTTAACCTGGGTATCGATCTGGCGTTTTTGTCAAACAGGATCTTTTTTAACGCCGACTACTATAACAAAAGCAATGAAAACCTGCTGATGGATTTGGAATTGCCATCTTCAAGCGGCTATCGTTATAAAACTATTAACGTTGCCGCCATGAAAACAACGGGTTTTGAGTTTAGAATAAAAGCCGATATTTTTAAAACAACCAATTTTCAATGGCAAACCGAAATTAATTATTCTACTTACAAATCTCAGGTCACAAAACTTTTTCCCGGTGTAGATTCCTTAAGGCCTAATTTAAAAGTTGGCGAAGCCCCCAACAGCCTTATCATTGATTATGTTTATGATGGAATTTACCAAATTGCAGATAGCGCCGCTGCGGCAGCTGCAGGAGTGAAGCCCGGTAGTGTTAGAATTAAAGATCTTAACGGTGATGGAAAATACAACCAGTATGACATGACTACGATCGGCCGTTCTACTCCAAAGGGTTGGGGCGGCATATGGAACTACTGGAATTACAAAGGGGTTAGTTTAACGGTTTTTGCAAATTACATGTTTGGGCACAGTATTTTTAATAAAGCATACCAGGATTATTTGTATTCGGACGGGCGCAGAGTGGTAATGAAAGAAGGTATGAACTTTTGGACCCAAAGAGTAACCGATGCTCTCGGCAATGTGATTGTGGAGGAAAATACAAAAACCGATGTGCCCCGGCCAAATGCTTTCGGAAATTCAGTAAAAACCTTACCGGGAGGCACTTCCAGCTTCGATGTGCAAAAGGGCGATTTCATAAAGATCAGAAATATCACGTTTGGGTATGATTTCAAACAAAATATTTTAAGCAGGTTAAGGCTTAATGCTTTAACGGTCTATCTGCAATTCCTTGATCCGTTCACTATAACGGGCTATAAAGGTGTCGATCCTGAAATTTCGCAGGTTCAGTCAGGCACCTGGGGCGGCGCCAATTACGATATTTACCCGAGATACAGAACAACTTTGTTTGGTCTTAAAGTAGGTTTATAAACAATATTCAAAAACAGTAAAATATTCGCAATGAAATCTAAATATATATTATTAAACCTTTTTACCGCAACGCTTCTGGTGATGCTCATCTCAGGCTGCAAAAAAGAACTTGAATACGTGCCGGAATCCTACCTGTCGCCGGAGCAGGTTTACGCCGATGAAGCAGGCGCTATTGCCGGTATCACCGGTATTTATCGTCAATTTCAGCAATTGAAAAAATCTGAATTAGGGTTGATTGGAAATATAGGAACCGATGAAGGAAAAACATCCGGGTTCGTACCTACCTGGGGTGGATATTGGCTACAACTTTCTTCGGTAAGCAGTTATGATAAAACACAGTTAAGCCCTCAAAATGATGTGTTGTTTTACTTCTGGCAAAAAGTTTACCAGGCAATTGGAAATGCCAACATAGCGATCAGGTATATTGAAAAAGGCCCCGCAGGCGAAGCGGTAAAAACGAGGATACTTGGCGAAGCAAAATTTCTCAGGGCAATGGGGTATTTCTACCTGGTTCAACTCTGGGGAGACGTGCCTATGCCAACCGAAGCCGTTGACCCAATTGCTGATGAAAACGGCTACCCAAGAACTCCGGCAACCGATGTATATAAACTTATCATCAGCGATTTGCAGTATGCCCAACAAAACCTGCCTGACAAAAGTAAAATGGAAAAAGGACGCGCTAATAAGCAGGCTGCGCAAGCATTACTCGGCAAGGTTTATTTAACAATTAAGGATTATCCCAATGCAAAAACTGCTTTAGACCCCCTGATGTCTACAACCGAAACTGCTTTGATGCCCAATTACGCCGACTTGTTTAAAAATGACGAGAGCACTGAAAATAATATAGAATCTCTTTTTGAATTTCAATATTCAGTTGAATCAGGGCACACGCAGAATTTCTCTGAAATATTAGGCAGCTGGAATATTTCGGGAAACCAACCAGGCGGCGGCGGCCAGGTGGCGCTGCCAACAGCCTATGCTGCCAACATTTATCCGCTGGCTGATTCGGCTCGGAAGAATGCAGCGCTCAGGTCTGTTTATTATGACGGGAATGGCAACCCCGGGCTGAATGATTGGTGGGGTGATGTAGGCAAACCGCATTTAAAAAAATACGAACAGAAGCCCAATCAGGGATCCAACAGCTCAACCCGCAATATTTATTATCTCAGATATGCAGACGCTCTGTTAATGTACGCCGAGGTGTTGAATGAGTTGGGACAAACAACACAAGCCCTTACCTATCTTAATAAAGTGAGAACGCGTGCAAAGATCAGCAATCTTGAAACAGTGATGGGAGGAACGCCATCCCAGCAGCAGTTTAGGGACAGCATGGTTACAGAAAGAATTAAAGAGCTTATGTTTGAAGGATGGCGGCTATTTGATTTGAAACGCTGGGGATTGTTCGAGACAAGAACAAAACTTTATAATACAGAAAGTACTAATAATATACAGTTGCCAATGCATCTTTTATACCCGATACCTTACCGGGAGTTAATAGCAAACAAAGCGATTACAAATCAAAATACCGGTTATTAGATAAAAATGATCTGTACATACAAAAAATTTAATAAGGCAGGTTTACTAAGCCTGCTTTTTTTAGTTCTATACGATACAGTTATATCTCAGAATATAAGCAGGCGGGGTGATTATTTAAACACCGGAAGCGAACATTATAACATATCACTCAATATCAAAGACGGTACAATTGATTTTGTTTTTTCAAATGGCAGTTATCTTAAAAATACTGCTGCCACTGTAAAGATCGGTAACAATGTAGTTGAAAGTAATGCTTTGGCACTGCACGAAGCCACCGTTCAGGATGTGTCAGACGCCATCGGCAAAGGAAAACTCATCACCTTTTCTCATCAGGGAGCAGGTAATGATATTGCTATAACACAATACATCACTATTTATGAAGGAAAGCCTTTCTTTCTGCTGGGCGCTTCGGCGCAAAAAAAGGGTGCGGTTGTTGAAAGCAATTATATTTCCCCGCACGCAATATTATCGAAAACCGGCGGCCAGTGCTTTGTTCCCGGCAACCAGCCCCGCCTGATGGATATGCCCTATGACAATGATAACTGGACAAAACTTCTTACAGTAAATTGGACCGATAACATAAAGTCAGGAACAGGGTATGAATTTACCTCGCTGTATGACAACGAAACATTAAACGGGCTGGTAATAGGAAATCTTTCCCATGACTTTTGGAAAACCGGTATAAAATACGCTTTGAGTGAAAAGAAAGGTGTTATTGATTCTTTAATTATTTACGGAGGCGCTGCAATGCCTGATAATAAGAACCTGCCAAACGAATATGGAGGTTATGATGGTACGCACGACGTGGTGGAACATGGCAGCATGAAAGGGCAAACAATCTTCGCCCCGCTGATCTTTTTGTGCGGTGGCGATAGAAACGATGCGTTCAAACGCTACGGCGAACTCAATGCTAAAATTTCCGGAGCGTTACAATGGAAAAATCCCGCACCTTTTTATTGGAACAGCTTTGGGGTGGAAGATGTGCTGGGGCACCGCAAAATAATGATGCCTCCCGGCGTGGCAAAGATCTCTGAATTTCTTGCCACACTTAAAAACTTTAACAGTCATAAGCCGGTATTGAGTATTGATTCTTACGATCAGGGAATTTACACAACTGATATTTTAAAAAGTGTTGATGTTTTTGGTAAAAAGCACCACCAGCAGATGGGATTTTATTTTATCCCCTTTGCGATATGGACCTGGAAAAGCAGTATTGATAACAACAAACTGCAACATACTGATGAATACATTCGCGATGTAAGCCTGAAAGACAATAACGGTAAAACCATTATTTATAAAGACGGCGATTTCGGCGCTTATCCTTTAGACCCAACGCATCCCGCAACACGCCAAAGAATAATTGCAGAGCTTCAAAAAGCAAAAGCCATTGATGCGAAGTTTTTAAAAATAGATTTTCTTTCGGCAGGAGCTTTGGAAAGTTCGGTTCGCTATAATAAAAATATAGGGTCGGGCTTACAGGGTTATCATTACGGCATGAAGATGTTGAAGCATTTGGTCGATTCAATTTTGGGTACTGACATTTTCATAACACAGGCAATCTCACCAACTTTCCCGTCACAATATACCCATGCGCGGTTTTTATCAACTGATATTTACTCACACTTTCGTGATGACCTTCCCGGTTTTCCGCATCATGGCAGCACGGCAACTTCAATGGTCACTAATTCACATTTGGGATGGATGCAGGGAACTATTTTACCTTACAGCAACCTTGATGTGCTGGTTATGAAAAATTTTCAAAAGAATTCTGATCTTTCAGAGCGTGATATAAAAGTTCGCTTATTTTCCCTGATGACGCTGGGAAGTATTTTAGGCGATGGTTCGGACTTTAGGAATCCCCTCGCTGCCGAACGATCAAAAAAATATCTCGATAATAAAAATGTTTGTGACTATTTTACAACACCAGTGGCTTTTGTACCAATTAAAATTTCTGATGGGTTAACGCAGGATCAGCAGTTATCTTTTTATTTACCGGGTGATACGGTTTTATTATCCTCTTTTAATTTTGACCTGAATCGCGTGTATGACCAGCCTTTAAACAGGGAACAGTTAAAATTGAAAAAGAATATATCTTATCTTATAAAGGATTTTTTAACAGATAAAGTCGTCGGTAAAATTGATGCCGCCCAAACGTCCTTCAGTTGGGCCACAGAAAAAGCAGATGCGCGAATGGTAAAAATAATTCCACAATCGAAATAAATTATTATGATACAAACAACGTTCAAATTATCGTCACTTCTATTGGCCGCATTAACTGCTGCCACAACGGTAACCGCCCAAACCATTTTTATTGAAACAAAAAATGTTGCAATTGTCCTGCAGGCAGATCAGGCTAAACATCTAAAGATCATTCACGCAGGTAAAAGCCTTGCAGATAACAGTGAATACATTATCAGTGGTGAAGGCAACAAGCTGCATGCAGAAGGCGCCTCATCCAATACCCTGGCCTATACCGTTGCCGGCATCAATAACAATTTTATGGAGCCGGCAATTGCTGTGGTGCATACTGATGGCAATAATTCCCTCGACCTTGTTTATCAAAGTCACAAAACTGCTGCAACCCCCGATGGCGCAACAGTAACTACGGTTTCATTAAAAGATGCTGTTTATCCTTTTTATGTAAATCTGTTTTACAAAGCCTGGACGAACGAAGATGTGATTGAGCAATGGGCCACCATCAGGCACACTGAAAAAGGGAATGTGCAACTCAACAAATATGCATCTGCCAATCTTTATTTTTTTGGCAAAGATTATTACCTCACCAGTTATAACGGCTCCTGGGCCAAAGAAATGCAACCTGAGCTCACACATTTAAAGCAGGGCATGCATACCATTCAATCAAGGTTGGGCACGCGCGAAAATTTGCACACCACTCAAAATTTTATGCTCGCGTTCGACAGGCCAGCAACAGAAACTGATGGCGCTGTAATGCTTGGCCAGCTTGCATGGAACGGAAATTATGCTATTCAGTTTGAAACGGATGTTTACAAAAACATGCACCTGGTTGCAGGTATCAATTCTTATCAATCAGAATACTATTTAAAACCCAACACCACTTTTGAAACACCGAAATTAATTTACACTATTTCTTTTGAAGGCACCGGCAAGGGCAGCCGCAACCTGCAAAACTGGTTGCGCAATTACACGCTGGCAGATGGCAAAGGCAGCAGGCTTACTTTACTGAATAACTGGGAAGCCACTTATTTTAATTTTGACCAGAACAAACTCGTTGGCCTGTTTAAAGGCGCGAAGGATTTGGGCGTGGATATGTTTTTGTTAGATGACGGATGGTTCGCCAATAAATACCCGCGTAATGACGATAAAGCCGGTTTGGGTGATTGGGAAGCCAATAAAACCAAGCTGCCGGACGGCGTGCCTTATCTTGTTAAAGAAGCGGGGAAAGCAGGGATTAAATTCGGTATCTGGATCGAGCCGGAAATGGTAAACCCTAAAAGTGAACTGTACGAAAAACATATTGACTGGGTGCTTCGCGAACCCCAACGCCCCGAGTTGTATTTCAGAAACCAACTGGTGTTAGACCTCACCAACCCGCAGGTGCAGGAGCATGTATTTAAAGTAGTTGATAACCTGATGACGCAAAACCCTGAACTGGCATTTTTAAAATGGGATTGTAATGCGCCGATATTTAACGGGCACTCGATGTACCTTGAAAAGAACAGGACCCCGCAATCACATTTGTATGTTGAGTATACAAAGGGGCTTGAAAAAGTGTTGAAAAGAATCCGTACGAAATACCCCAAACTACCCATGATGCTTTGCAGCGGAGGTGGTGGCCGCAGCGACTACGGCCTGCTGCAATATTTTACGGAGTTTTGGCTGAGTGATAATACCGACCCGCTCGAGAGGGTTTTCATGCAATGGAACTACTCCTATTATTATCCCGCAATCACCATGTGCAATCATGTAACAGACTGGAGCAATAAATCGCTGAAATACAGGACAGACGTGGCTTCTATGGGCAAGCTGGGTTTTGACATAAGGGCTAACGAATTAAAAGCGGAGGACATGCAATTTGCCCGGCAGGCCATTAAAAATTATGACGGGTACAAAAATATTGTCTGGCATGGGGATATGTACCGCCTTGCCAGCCCTTATGAAAATGACCTGGCATCACTGGTATTTGTATCGCCTGATAAAAGCAATGCTGTTATGTTCAATTATCTAACCAACTGGCGCTATGTGGGCGATCCTGGTTTGCGGCCCATAAAATTACAGGGCCTTGATGCGGGTAAAAAATACAGGATTACCGAAATCAATTTATACGGCAACCAAAAATCAACCATTGATAACAACAAAACCTACAGCGGCGATTACCTGATGAAAATTGGGTTTAACCCGAATGTGAATTTGAGCAGGACAAGTGTCGTGCTTCAAATCGAAAGCCTATGACGTTTTAGAGCCGCGGTGCCTCAAATACAACCAGCAGCTAATAATATATCCGGCAACTATCCCGATGGCATCGGCAATAACATGACCTACTGTCTGTTAAAAGCGGGTAGCTGACATTTTTGACGATTGGATTATTTGTTTGCGACTAACTGTTCTTTTAAAGACTGAAATTCTTGTAAAAGTGGTTCAACATTTGGAATATTTGTTTTGTCCACCGCCTTCATAAGATAATAAAAGCGGTAGCCCTTCCCCCGCCGGCGGGGGACATCGTACAGTTCCCCACCTCAAAAAACCTTTTGTACCGATCCAATATGGCATCATCCACTTAAAATATTTCGCTGTTACATATCCCCGCTGATGGGGATATCATACAGGTCCCAACCTCAAAAAATCTTAAGGGTTTAAAAAAACAACCCG
>MKRO01000103.1:8451-8871 GCA_001896965.1 Sphingobacteriales bacterium 41-5
TCTTAGCCTGCAATCATTTCATCACCCGGCATAACTTATGCTGTGACTGAGGTGGCGAAGCTGTGTAATAAGGATAACGCGATCATCCGGGCCCGCTCAAAACGAAACAACTTCTTCCAAACAATCCAGTGCCTGCAGAACAAAAAAAAATTGCCGTTTTCGGCTTAGGTTATGTGGGATTGCCACTGGCCATTGCATTTGCAAAACATTTTTCCGTAACCGGGTTTGATACCGATGCACAAAGGATCGCCGAACTCAACCGGGGAACCGACCTCACCCGCGAGGCAGAGGATGAAAAACTGCAAGAAGCGCTCTCCGAAGGGAAAAAGGCTTCGCCCCGGGGCCTGGTTTGCACCACCGACCTGTCACTGGCAAAAACCGCGACCGTTTTTATTGTTGCAGTACCCACTCCTGTTAATG
>MKRO01000104.1:0-8242 GCA_001896965.1 Sphingobacteriales bacterium 41-5
CATTCAGGAAGGGATGTTGAACCGTGTGGAATCAACCATTCGCTGCTAAGATCCCTGCCTTTCCTGCTCCACCCATGCGCTGGGCCAAATGCCGATGCATATTGAAATTTTTGACGCCAAAGGTGAATTAGTAAAAGTTGCCGAACGGAATTGACGGTTGAGTAACGGGATTACGATTTTGCATTTGTGGGTTATTATTATTTTATTTCAAAAAGAATCTTTAATAGCCCATTTTTTTATTTTTTCAACTGCCGTCTCCGAGTAGGATTTAGTTTCATCGGACAGGCCCACCCCTAACTCAAAGTTAAAAGCCGGTATTGCACAGGTGCTCAGGTCAACATTTCTATTGTACAATTTCATTACCAGCGATTTTAACACTCCGGGGCTGGTATGATGGCTTGATGCAAAACCCGATTGCGAGGGTTTTACTTCTTCAATGAAAACATCATCAACCCCAATCGCTGCATCAACCACTAACACTTTAGAATAACGAATGATTTCTTCGATCAATTCGATTTGCAGTTGATGAACTTTCAAAGTCGTTATGCCAATAATATTCAAGCTTTCTATTTGATCACAAACAAAAAGTCCCGCGCCATCATCGCCCCGCAATAAATTGCCCACACCGATTATTAGAATTTCGCGCTTCAATTTTTAATTTACATAAAAGTAAGCCAATAAAGAGTATCCTGAAAATGATATTGACAATAATTCTTATAAATCATGCATCGCCCATTTATGTGATGGCCGAGGTTTAATTACACTTACTTTTTTGGCTATTTTTAATTGCAGAACTAAATCAGTGTAACCCATTTAACGAAGAAAAGGAGCCCACTCGTCCCGAAACATTTTTTTAAAGATACCAGTTCTGCCCATAGAGAATCGGCAGTAGGATCTTTTTAAAATAGAATAACTGTTTTAAGAACTACGATGGATGCAATAGTAACAGACCAACCGGAAATTGTTCTCACAGACGTGAACCCGAATTTAGAGGACATTTACTCTGATGTAAGAAGTAACATGGCTACTCTTATTTTGGGGCCTGATTTTTTAACTGAAAACGAACTGTCGGCGAGGCAATCCCTTTTTCTTGAACTACAGAAAACCAATAATTGTGGCATCCTGCATTTCTATCCCAGCAACGGTATTTTTCTTTTTGATTCGCCTAATTCGAAATTTAATTCACAGAAAGCCGCAGCAAAATTTTACGACAGACTTCAGCCTAACAAGGAGCTACTCGATAAAATTATCCATCTCCCATTCAGTTTGATTTTAAATACAAATCCCGACAAAAGTCTTGTAAAACTTTTTTCTGAAAAGAAAAAAAACTTCCAATTTGAATATTTCTCAAGGCGCCCTAACAAAAATAAAAATAATATCGAAGACCCGAATCCGGAAAACCCGCTTATCTATAACCTTTTCGGATCTGTTGAAGAGTTTCAATCCCTTGTGCTCGATTTTGAGGATCTGTTTAATCATCTTACAACGCTCTTCAACAATACAAATGTTCCCAACGAAGTACGAACGGTTCTAAAAAATACTTACACGTTTATATTCCTTGGATTTCAGCTTGAGAAATGGGACACTCAATTGCTTTTCAGATACATCAATATGAATGAACAGGAATTTGACAACCGCAAAAAAAATTATACCAAAAAACCCAGCAATATTGACGAAGGCTCTGAATCGTTTTTTACAAAGCAATTAAACGTAAGGTTTTACATGGCCCCTGTTGATTTTATTGAAAATATTTACTCAAAATATACTGATAATGTAGGAAAAGAGGAAGATGAAAAGATTCAAAAAATGGATGTCATTGAAGCTATCCGATATCTTTTGAATGCCGATAAAATTGAGAAAGCTTTTTCTCTTATAAAAAATAACTGCGTAGGTATCACAGAAACCGAACTCGCAATTTTAAAAGGCCAGTATAGCCGATACCTTAACATCAAAAATTCAGGTACCGAAAAAAATGAGGACATCAATATCCTGTTTAATAAATTAATCTACGATATTGAGCAGTTGGTACATGTTGATAAGAAAACTGATACACCATCCACCCTGGCAAATTTAAATGCTGAAGATGCGATTTGCTACTTTATTGGCATGGATGACCTTGAGGGCGCATTAGGTTACTTAGAAAAATTTGTAAACAATGATACAAAAGTTGAATACTTTACAATAAAGGGATTATACTCCAACTACACTAATCTCAAAAAAGAAGGGGTTCAAAGTTTTGATGACCTTGAAATTATGCGCAACAAAATTCGCCAGTCAATTTTTGGTATTTGCGATAAAATTAAAACTGCAAAATGACCCAGGAAAGTACCAAGCTGCACAGATACCCCGGGGTACGGCCTTTTAAAAAAGAAGAAAAGGATATTTTTTTTGGCAGAAGCGCCGAGGCGAGGAAGTTATATAACCTCATCATGCTGGAAAAAATGGTTGTGCTGTTCGCAAAATCCGGCAGAGGAAAAAGCTCTCTTATAAACGCGGCCCTGACGCCGCTTCTTACTGAAAATAAAAATCCAGATGTAAACAATTACATCCCTGTTGAGATTCGCCTGAGTAACGTTCAGGGCAACGAAAAAACCCCTCTTGAACAGGTTTATGATAAATTACAGGAAGTACTCCCACTGCCCGATCAGCAATTTTCAATAGACAAGCTTATCTCCGAAGTACCTGGAGATTCTTCGTCAATTTATACTTATAAACTTTGGCCCTACTTAAAAAGAGTACAACTATCCAGTAAAAAACGAGTGCTTTTGATCTTTGACCAATTTGAAGAATTTTTTCGGCGCACCCAAAGAGAGCAGGAAGTTCTCTGTTGGGAACTTTCTGAACTTATTTACACACAGGTTCCCCAATTTATAAGAGACAGGATCGACACACTCAGCTATGAGGAATATGAACAATTTTCTACTAACGTTGATGTGAAGATTTTGTTTTCTATCCGTTCAGACAGGCTGAGTGAAATGCATTCGATGAACGATGCGTTACCCGACATTTTGAAAAATCGCTTTGAAATTGGCAGCCTCGATATTAAATCTGCAACAGAAGCAATCGTTCGCCCTGCATTGATTGAAAACGAGAATTTCACCACGCATACTTTTACTTATGACGATGATGCACTTCAAACCATTTTAAAAGAACTTTCTAATAAAGAAGAAGATTATAACTCTCAGAATATTGAAACATTCCATTTGCAAATCATTTGCCAGGCTTGTGAAACAAAGATTGAGGAGAAAATGCAGGCTGGGGAAATTGACCGGCAAATTAACATTGGGGATCTTCCCGGGTTCTCCGACCTATATGGCGATTATTACAAAAGACAAATCGAAAAACTACCCAAAAACCTATGGACGGTTGCCGAAAATATTTTAGAAGAGGAACTCATTTACGGAAGCCCGGGCACCGGCGGCTACCGACGATTAAGCGTAGACCGCAATATATTACTTGATAATCTTAACAAAAAAAACGCTCCTGCAGACCTTCTTGAAATGCTGGAGGATGCTTTTCTTATTCGCCGGGAACCCAATACCGTAGGCGGATATAGTTACGAAATAGCACATGATACCATTCTTGAACCCATCATTGAAAACAAGGAAAGAAAAGAAAAAATTGAAGCAGAAAAAAGAATGGCAGCATTGATACTAACCAGCCGCAACATTAAAAAAGAAAGAACATTTGGAAGAATAACGCTCGCTATTCTTGTACTAACCCTGCTTGGAATTATTTCATACTTTAATTGGGAGTCAATTTATCTGAGCTACAAAACCAAAACCAGCCATGGTAACAAACCTGTTGTAAAAGAAAAAGAAATTTTAAAAAATGTAAACGACGCACTTAATGAGGAAATTCTTTCCGGTGCACGTCAAATTAATAAAAGGAGTGAAATAAACAGCTGGGAGGCGTCTCAATTGATGTTGGCGCTTTACGGCGATCAATCTGACAACGACCAACTGCCTAAAGAACTAAAACCACAATATTTTAACCTGACGAATAACATGCTCCGCAGCGATAATTGCTGTTGGCGCGAATTTATAAATATCCCCCTCGATGACGTTAGGATTTCTGCCTGGATTATAAGTACCAGCGGTGCTTTGGGATTGGTGAACCAGTATAAATGCCAGCCCATAAAATTTCTGTTACAAAACCAGTTAATTACCGGCGGATGGCCAATGGTAAAATTAAAAGATCCTGCACAGGATTATAGTGCCACCTACGCAACCTGCCACGTTATTCGGGCCTTACATAACTCTTTACCATATCAAGACGACAGTACAAAACAGCAAATCAAAACTGCAATTGAAAAAGGAATTAAATGGTTGATGAAAATTTCTACAGATACCACTCGAATGATATGGCCCGATTTTGCGGCTGATGAAAATTACGAAAACACTATTTCAAAAAGTATATCCGGATTGGTAATGCATACTCTTAACCTAACCGGTTATGCAAGCCCGGCAATGAATCGGCGATGGCTTAAAAATCTTAATATGAAGGATGCCTTGCTCGATATTACTTTCAGAGAAAAGAGCGAAAAAAATCTTTTGAATAAAAAAGGCGATATCGAATTTAGGCACGGCACCAGGCATCTCAGTATCCCCTGGCAAATCATTGCTACAGTGGATGCTTATAAAGATGGAAATTATAACGAAAGATTTCACGCCAATAAATGGATTAACACGGTTGTGAATAATTTAAATGTAGATGACATTAGAAAAATACCAAGGTTTGTGAAAGCCGAACTATCAATGGCTTTACGGTATTTGGGCGAAGAGGGCTATCAATTTAAATAAAAAATTATGGGCAATACAGTTGACGATGCAAGAACAATGATCGGCGCCGGTAATTCCAATGCAGCCATCACTATATTATTAAAGGCTGTCGACAGCGCTTCTGATTTCTGCAGCCAGATTACAATGCAAGCCGGTAAATTGAAAGAGATTACAAAAAAAGAAACGCTGGGCATTATCAGTTTTGATGATGCGATGATGGCTCGTAACCAGATAAATTACGCGCTCTTAGAAATTATTAAAGAACTGGAGCCGGTTTTAGCAAAAACAAATCAGCCGAAAGTGTTTATCTCGTATAATCATGCAGACGCTTTCACAGCAAATAAAATAAAGGATCGACTGGAACAGGAAGGTATAGCGGTAACTATTGACAGCGAAGCCATGATGCCCGGTGAGAACATTCAGGCCTTTATTGAAAAATGTGTCCGCGAAAGTAATATCGTCCTTTCATTGGTTTCAAAAAAAAGCCTGCTGTCTGCCTGGGTGGCAATGGAAAGCATTAACACTTTTTTTCAGGAAAAATCGGCAGACCCCAAACAGTTTATACCCTGCTACATTGAACCCGATTTTTTCGATCAAAAATTTACAGACGATGCGATCAACGAAATCGATCAAAGGCTTAACGCGCTCAACACTATTATGGAAGAACGAATAAAACAAAATCTTGGTATTGATGATATTGATGACGAACGCTCGCGCCTGTTGGACCTTAAACACTACATAGATAAAATAGTGGGGCGCCTAAGAAACAATTTATGTATTGATGTAAGAGATGAAAATTTTGAAACCGGTATTAAAAAAATAATCGAAAAAATTAAATCATAATTTATATCACAAACCCAAAATACTCCCATGGCAAACACCACGAAACTAAAAATTAATGCAGTAAACAAAGCTGATATTGCAGAATCCGTAAAAACAACCAGCCAGTTTTTTACGCTGGAAGAATCCTACGAAATTGGCCAAAGCCGCGCCGAGGGCGATATACATGAAGTCACCCTAAAAGACGGCCAGTTTGTGGAACTCATATTTAACGACAACACCACCTGGTTTGGCGATCATGAAACGCTCAAAGAAATTTTCCCCGAGATTAAAGATCAATCCCGAAGTAGCAACGATGCTCCATTGTTAAGTGGCAAAGTTGAGTCTGATGACAGCAGCCGCAGCCTTATTGGCGATATCGCTCTGAAAGTCTTCAGCGTTTTCAGTAAAAAAGCATTGGCTACCGGAGTGAAAAAAATCGCCGAAAATATTGAGAAAAAAGGCCTCGATCAGCAGCCGGGCTTATATTTCGTTGATGAAAAATTTCAACTAACCCCCTTTGATTCATCTACGATCAAAAAAGACGAGGCAAAACCTTTTCTCCTTTTTATTCATGGCACCATGTCCTCCACAAATGGCGGGTTCAATCAGTTAGTTGACAGCGAAGTTTGGCTTCAAATCCAAAAAAAATATGGTAAAAATATTTTAGCGCTTGAGCACAAAACCCTTACTGCAAGCCCATTTCAGAACGTTTTAGATTTAATTAATGCGTTGCCGCAAAAAGCCACTTTTGATATTATAAGTCATTCCCGCGGCGGCCTTGTTGGCGAGTTACTTGTGCGTTTTATTGAAAATAACACAGGATTTTTAGAGCAGAGCATTAAGCTTTTAGAGGAAGAAAATCATACTGATGACCTTAAAACCATCAAAGCCATCAGTGAAAATATTTCAAAAAAATCAATTTCCGTTGGCAGGTTTGTACGCGTAGCTGCGCCGGCAAGGGGCACCACTATTCTTTCTGAAAGAACTGATATTTTTATAAATACGATTATCAACCTCATCAATATCGCAAATCCGGTATTGTTGCCAATTGTTGAGGGACTCAAAGCGTTGATCGGTGCGATGGTCGAGTGCAAAAATGATTTTAGTGATTTACCGGGACTGGAAGCAATGCGGCCTGACTCTGTTTTCACAAAAGTTTTGAACACCTACAGTTCCTATGAAGACGAAGAACCAAAAGGCTTTCAAAACAGGATCGCGGTTATTTCGGGCAATGGTAAAATGAGCCTCACCCTCAACGGCCTGAAAGTGATTCTTACCAAATTCTTTTTTAAATGGAAACAAAACGACCTGGTGGTTGACACTGCGTCGATGTACCAGGGAGCAAAAAGAAACAGGCCGGTTCAATATTATCTTGATGATGGGAACAACACCAACCACTTTAATTATTTTTTAAATAAATCAACAAGAGATGCGCTACAACAGGCGCTTTTTTCCGACACCGAAAACATTCCATCGTTTAAAGAAGTGATTGGCGAAAACTATGATGCTGCTGCAAACCGTGGTATTTTCGGACTTGACAGTGGGCGCCTGTCACCCGTTCAGCCAAAGGGAGAAAAACCAATCGTAATCCTGCTACCCGGCATTATGGGTTCTTTTTTAGAAAAAGGGAATACATCAATCTGGATCAATTACATGAGGTTTGCCACCGGAGGGCTTACAAAGTTGATTCTTGATGATAAGGATGATATTAATGCCACAGGCCTCATAAAAACTGCCTACAAAGACCTCACAGAATTTCTGTCACAATATTATGATGTTCTTGTTTTTCCGTTTGACTGGCGAAAACCCTTGTCAATAGCAGGTGACAACTTGAATAACACGATCAATGAACTCTCAAAATTCAACAAACCTGTTTTTTTGATCGGGCATTCAATGGGCGGTTTGGTCATCAGAGACCTTATTATTAACCATTCCGAAACCTGGAAAACACTCAACCAGCAACCGGGTTTTAAAACCATTTTATTAGGAACACCGTGGACGGGATCCTACAGAATCCCGCATGTTTTAAGCGGCAAAGATGAAATCATTAAGCAATTAAGTGTAATTGATTTTGCTCACTCGAAAAGGACACTGATCAATATGTTTTCCAAATTCCCCGGCTTGCTTGACCTGTTGCCGATTCACGGAGATATTGATTTTTCCAATACAAAAATTTGGGAAGATTTTGTAAAAGCCGCTGCAATTAATACTGAAGCCGTTCCTGCAGCTATCTTAAAATCGTTTGGTGAATATCATAAAAACATAAAGGAAAAGATCAATAATATTGATTACACAAATATTGTGTACGTGGCGGGTAAAGACGATGAAACCATTTCGTCCTATAAAATAGAAAACGGAAAACTACAATTTTATGCCACGGCAAGAGGCGATCAAAGCGTAACCTGGGCTTCGGGAATACCACAAAACATCAATAAAGAAACCTCTTTATATTACACACTTGCCTCACATGGTTCGCTTGCAAAAAAACCATTTCTATTTAAGGGCATTAAAGAGATTCTACAAACCGGAACCACAGGTTCATCAGATTTTAGCCGCATGCCGCCGCCGGTTCCTGAAAGCCGTGGCATCTTTGAAAGCAAAGAAAAATTTGAATTTGAAGCCAGTGAAACTGCGGTGGA
>MKRO01000104.1:8302-11139 GCA_001896965.1 Sphingobacteriales bacterium 41-5
AGCCGCGGCGATTTAATGTTCGCAAGCTATCCGTTAATGATCGGGCATTTTAATTTCGATGGAATTTTTAGCGCCGAAAAAATCGCCGATAAATATCTTGACAAAGCATTGTCGTTGAAAAATTCATTAGGAATTTATCCCGGCGACATTGGCACCAGCGAGTTTTTTCAATACAAAGGCAGTACCAACGCTTTTCCGGGTTGCATCATAGTTGGCTTAGGGCAATCGGAAACTTTAAATTCCTACCAGCTTACCACAAGTATCGAAAAAGCAGTTGAAAATTATTTACTCACCGAATGCAAATATGAGTTAGAAACAAGCCGGAGCCGTAAACATAAAATAGGTTTATCTGCATTATTAATCGGCGCCGGATATGGTGGCATACCGATTGAAGCCAGCGTGAGGGCTATTTTACAGGGCATTGTAAATGCAAATGAAAAAGTAGTGCAACTTACGCAATTGCAGGACTTGTGTGTGGATGAAATTGAATTTCTGGAATTATTTGAAGATAAAAGCATCACCTGCTTTAACAGCCTCAGCACTTTAATGCAAGGCAACAGCGATGGTATGAATATTGCCTGGGCCGAAAAAAATATCAGGGCGCTTCAGGGCGGCAGAAAAAGGCTGATCACAGAAACATCAAACGAATGGTGGCAGCGGCTCAGCGTCATTGCAACTGAAACAGAAGTGAAAGGCGGAGCAAACGCCAAAAACCTCTCTTTCTATTCAAGCACCAACAGTTCAAGAGAAGAGAAAAAAGAATTGGGCGATAACATCAGGCTGCTCGAAAATCTTTTCGATGATATTTCATCAAAAAAGCAATGGTCTTTTGAAAAAGCGAAAACCATTTTTGAATTACTAATTCCTGCAGACTTCAAAGAAAATATCAAGCGCAACTCCCCTATCCTTTGGGTTCTGGATAAATACACGGCATCATTTCCGTGGGAACTGCTGCAAACCGGAAGCTCAAACGAAAAACCTCTTTGTATTACCACGGGCATGGTCAGGCAACTCGCCACCGGCGATTACAAAGCAAATACTTCGTTCTTAAAAAATAATAATGTGCTTGTGATCGGTGACCCTGACCTGAAAGGATTTACGAGGGCAAGGCAGTTAAGCGGAGCGGCTAAGGAGGCGATGGAAGTTCACCAACTCTTAAGTAATTATAACGATCTGCAATTGGAAGATGCCCTCATCAACGCCACCAGCGATGAAATTATTGTTGCGATGTTTAAGAAAGACTACAAGATCATGCACATTGCGGCGCACGGGTTTTTCGATGAGACTAAACCCGGTTCAGCCGGTATTTTGATTGGTAAACAAAACGGGGCTGATGAACCACTATTCCTTACACCACAACAAATTGGCCAGTTGCCACACCCGCCAGAGCTGGTGTTCCTGAATTGCTGTTTTTTGGGCAAAGTGAGCGCAGCAGCCGAAGAGTATGCAGCGGCACGAAATAAATTTGCGGCCAACATTGGAACGCAACTCATTGAATGCGGCGTAAAAGCAGTTATCGTTGCAGGTTGGGAAGTTGATGATGCAGCCGGCGTCGATTTCGCCAAAAAGTTCTATGAGAAGATGACAACCGGGGATACTTTCGGCAATGCAGTTTTGGAAGCGCGTAAGCATGTTTATAAAACATATAAATACACCAATACCTGGGGAGCTTACCAATGCTACGGCCTACCACATTTTAAGTTAGAAGTAAGAACGGAAATACATGGAAGTAAAAACTATGAAATTCCTCAGGTTGCCGAAAATGACCTCGATAGTATATTAAGCAAAGCAGAAGTAGCTTTTTACAATGACGAAGAATTACTGAAGGAATTAAACTTGATTTCCGAAGGAATTGATAATGCGGGTTTCAACGCGGGAGAGTTACGTCAAAAAGAAGCGCAGGCGTATCTTGAACTAAACGATTATGAAACCGCGATCAAACTTTATAATAATCTTTTCAAGATGGAAAAAGCCAATTATACTGTCGGTTCGCTTGAAAAGTTTCAGGAGGTTCGCGTAAAGAATGCGCTGACACGTATCATTTCCCGAAAAACGCCGCCATCCGATGATGATCTTGCATTAGGCATAGATGAAATTAATATCAGCATCAACAGTTTAAAGAACCTTATTGCAATTTGGGAAACGGCCGAAAGGCATTCCATGATCGCTTCGGCAACCAAACGTAAAGCGAGGATTGTAAAACTTGTAAAAGCAAAGAAAGAAATTTTAAAGGAGGCAGCGGTGCATTATTTAAAAGCTAATGAAATACTTGAAGACACTTACAGCTTTGCAAACTGGCTAACAATAACTATTTTGCTGGATGAACCTCGCTCAAAAACCGCCCGAACAGGAAAAGGCAAATCAGCGCCTTCGATCAACATGAAAGAAATCAAAGGGGTCTTAAAAAGAATGGAAGCCGGCATTTTAAAAAATAACGACAATAGTTATTGGGCCATGTGCGCTCAATCGGATCTCCTTCTTTGTCATTATTTTATTGAACCAAATGCAAATAATCTTAAAAAATTCAAATTACCAATGCTTGAATTGTGGGCAAAAACAGGTTCAAAATATAAAAAGATGCGCCAACTGGACAACCTGGAACTCTTGAAATATTTTGCGGATCAGTTTGGTAAACCCGTTATTTCAAAAGGGCTGGAAAGCCTTACAAAAGAGTTGAAAGCGGAATTTTCGAAATAAATTCTTAGCAGTATGAAGGAAAAGCAGCGCTCATTTGAGGGCTGCTTTTTATCGCAGACAACTTCAAATTTGTCCCAATTAGCAGGGCAGACGCATTAAAAATGGGGATATCCACAGCTGTAGAAAAAAAGTTCTTTGAA
>MKRO01000105.1 GCA_001896965.1 Sphingobacteriales bacterium 41-5
TCTTAATAGCCGGCGTTTTGAGGAAATGGTTTTGTGAGATTTGCATCGATAACACTTTGAGGGATGGGTAACAAAGTATCCCGCAAAGTAATTCTGACTCCTGAATATTTGTTATATTTTTTTGTTCTTTCAAACCATTTATGTAACCTTATCAATGTATAGCGCCGATGCTCTTCGGAAAATAATTCCCTGGATCGTTCATCTAATATTAAATCAATATTCACATCAGCTGCTGTTACCGGCGTCGCGTGTGCCCTGTTTCTTAACACATTTATGGTAGTTGCAGCCCCTGCAACATCTCCCAGGTTGTATTGAGCTTCGGCTAATATTAAATAGGTTTCGGCTAGCCTTAAGTACACTTGGTCGTTATAATTAGAGGTTATCTGAATATCATCGGAATGAGACCAGTCCCATTTTCTGGTATTTGGCCAGTTTTGTACGGTGGTTGAATTAGGCAGCGGCTCATCGCAATTAATGCTTAATTTAACTGTATCTCCTAATTTACCACCTGTATAACCAGGGTTTGTACATGTGGCGTTTTGATTTGACCCAGTTGGTAAAGATGCAGGATTATTCATAATCCAATAATGTCGCCAGGCATACGCAGATCCTCGTTCGTCGTTCGCCTCGTATAATGCCAGGGCGTATTTTGTCGCTCCAAATCTTCCAATCCCCCGTCCCCCATTTTCAATAGAATAAGTGATTGGAGTTTTGCCTCCTGCCCTAATGGTATTATAGCGGTTTACCCACCATCTACGCATAATATTATTATATCCCCCCAGCGATGCGTATTCATTTTGTATTACCCACAATGCTTCTTTATTCCCTTCACTTCTGTTTGCGTTTTTATCAATAAACATGTCCATAAAAGCTGATCCCGGTTGTGAAGATTGAACCCCATACCTGTTTGTAATTATACTGTAGTTTGAATTAGCAATAACAGCCATTGCCTTTTCCCTGGCTTTTGCATTATTTCCAATTGTGAGGTACAGTTCTGCCAGATAATGCTGTGCAATTACCTTCGTGACCTTTCCTTCAAGATTCGGCACGTCTGGTAAATTTGCTTCGGCAAAAATCCAGTCTTCTTCCATCTGTTTTCTCACCTCGGGAACTGGCGTTCTTTCCCAGTCCGTTTTTATATTATTTCCACTTGCCTCCTCAAGCGATAAAGGTACATCACCCCATAAAAACGTCAGATGCCTGTAAGCCCATGCCCTAAAAAGCCTCGCCTCTGCCACGATGGAGTTTTTTTCCTTTTCGGTCCAGGCTATTGCAGGATTGTCAGCCCTGTTAATGATAGTATTTGCCGAGTTTACGATCTGATATAAATAGGCGAAAAGGTCTCGGATGTAACCGGAAGTAGGATTAAGCATGGTACCAAATTCACTGAATATTCTTTCGGGAGCAGAACCGGAAGGATAAGGGCAATAAGCATTATCAACCCCTATAATGGCCGCCGTTATGGTCATATTATTCGTAGAATTGTCAGTTGAGCTTCTTTCCAGTCTAAACAAGTTATAAAGCCCCCACAGCCCTGCCTCAAAACCTGCTTTGTCAACATATAAATTATCGGCATTTATAATAGCTTTTGGTTGTTCCTTCAAATAATTTTTATTACAATTAAAAGTTGTAAAAAATAATGATATTAATAAGGTATGATATAAAATCTTTTTCATATTCTTTAATTATAAAGTCAAAGTGAGTCCAAATAAAAATTCTTTTTGTAAAGGCAAACCAAATTGATTATCCAATTCGGGATCAAGCCCCTGATACTTTGTGAAAGTTGCCAGATTTCGGGCAGTTACATAAATTTTAAGATTCGTCAATTTAGCCTTTTGAATTATTTGGTTTGGAAACGTATAGCTGAGTGAAATATCTTTTAAGCGAACAAAACTTCCATTTTCATACGGATACACACTTAGCTTGTTGGCGTTTTGATCGTTTGCAAAATGGGTTCCGCTTGGATTTGATTCTGACCACCAGTCTTTTTTTGTTGTGTTTCTACGTATATCCCCAAAAACATTATCAGAAAGAAAAGGGTTTGCTTTTTGATTGCCCCCAACGCCATGAATAAAAACACTGAGAGCCAAATTCCTGTAACTCAAATTATTTGAAAACCCCCAAATGTATTTTGGATCTAACTGGCCAAGTAAGACTCTGTCCGATGCTGTATTGATTATCGAATCGCCATTTATGTCTTTTACTTTTACCCAGCCGGGTTGAGCATCTTTTTGCGCGGATGCCGCAACTTCTTCTGCCGTTCTAAATATCCCATCATATTCTAACCCGTAATACACCCTTATCGGCTGCCCAATAAACCACCTGTTAACAATATCATCTGTTTTTGTACCGTAAAGCTCCAGAATTTCATTTTTGTTGAAAGAAAAATTTACATTACTTGTCCATTTAAAATTATCGGTTTCGATATTTGTTGAGGTTATTCCTATCTCTATCCCCTGATTGGCGGTTTTGCCAATATTTTGTACAATAGATTCACTGCCATGAACAGAAGAAATGATCCGGCGCAATAATAAGTCGTGTGTTTTGGACTGATAATAGTCAATCGACCCGCGGATTCTGTTTTTTAATACTCCCCAATCAAGCCCGATTGTTGCAGAAGTGGTTGATTCCCAACCAAGGTTTTCGTTGCCTAATCTATCGGGAATATAACCGGGATACACAACACCTCCACTCAAATATGGAGCTGAGGTTAGAGTTGCCTGCGATGAATAAGGGCTTACAGCCTGATTACCATTTTCACCGTATGATGCTCTTAATTTTAACAAATCGAAAAGATCGGAATTGGCGATAAATGGCTCACTCGCAATATTCCATGCCACTGCTACGGAAGGAAATATTCCATATTTTTTCCCTTCGCCAAAAGCGGAGTATCCGTCCCTTCTTGTGGTTAAGGTTAGTAAATACCTGCTGTCAAAACCATAATTAAGCCTTATCATCTGGGATATAAGATTCGACTTTGTATTTGAAATGGCTGGCACAAGAAGACTGGCTGAATTCATTTGATAATTTGTCAATACATCGTTGGGGAAGCCTGTTCCTGTCAACTGATCCCTGTCAAAATCCTCTGACTGGCTACTATATAGCAGCACTACATCTAAATTATGCTTTTTTAACTGTCGGGCATAGTTCAAAATATTTTCAACTGTAAAACTTCTGCTAATCGAATTATAATTGACCGCACGTCCTTTCAACTCTAAACCGTCAGCAACATTTCTTCCGTAATAAGTTTTACGGGCTATGTTATCATATTCTAAACCTGTATTTAATTTGTATGAAAGCCCCTGTAAAAAAGGAAAATCAATTTTTATATTGTTTGCTGTAAAAACTTTATAAGCGTTATCTGTATTTAGAACAAGTAAATTACTCAAAGGGTTACCTGCCTGCGTATAATCTTCGTAAGCATAAACAGCTATACTTCCACTTGAGTCATAAGGCTGTGTCAACGGATTAAAAAAATTGGCCCCACTGCCGGTATTTGAAACATCATCAAACTGTACAGGTAAGCCAGATCTGTCAATAAAAGATAACTGAGAGGTTGAGCCAAACGTTAACCAGGGAGTAACTTTGATGTTTAAAGAAGGCTTTAAAGAATAACGTTTGAAATCGTCGTTTTTAGAAACTCCGGTAACATTTAAATAGGTACCGCCAACGTAATAATTAATTTTTTCGGCGCCGCCTGATACTGCCAATGAGTGTTGCCTCCTTATACCTTTTTGAGTGGCCAAATCGTACCAATCAATCCATTTTCCCGAATCATAAACAGCCTGTTCTTGTGGAGTAATAACATTATTAGAATTTTTTCTATTCTTTTTAAAGTCATAAAACTCTGGCCCTGTTAATAATCGCGGCTTATTAGTGAGTGTTTGTATAGAGTAAAAGCCGTCGTATGTAATGGATACTCCTTTTTTCCCTTGTTTACTGGTGACAATAAAAACACCGTTTGAGCCGCGGGAGCCATAAATTGCCACAGCCGATGCATCTTTAAGAATATCGACACTTTCAATATCATTAGGATTGATGTCTGAAATACTGCCGGTGAAAGGAATGCCATCAAGTATAATTAGCGGATCTGTATTTGCTGTAATAGATTTTCGTCCTCTGATCAATACCGACATCCCACTACCTTCTGCGCCCGCAGATGTTGTTGCAATAAAAACGCCCGGTACCGAGCCTTGTATGGCCTGATATAGATTAGAATTGGGAAGTTGTTGTAACCTGTCTTTTGATAAGGAGGCAACAGAACCTGTTACATCTCGACGGC
This sequence comes from Sphingobacteriales bacterium 41-5, assembly GCA_001896965.1. Lineage (GTDB taxonomy): Bacteria > Bacteroidota > Bacteroidia > Chitinophagales > Chitinophagaceae > Niabella. The sequence continues at coordinate 4,283 of MKRO01000105.1, forward strand.
GTTGCGTACCATAACCTACTACAACTACATCTCCAAGGGTATCTCCCTTAGGTATAAGTTCCATATTATAGACTGATGAAGTTCCAATTTTTAAACTTCCCTCCTGATAGTTCACATGCGTAAAAATAATTTTTTTACCGGTCTGGCCAAGAATAGAATAATCGCCGTTTTCATTGGTTGCGGTAGCGTCCCGTGTTCCTTCAATAAATACTGATACCCCGTTTATGGGGTTACCGGTTGTCTGATCTGTAACGCGACCCTGTACATTTCCATTTTGTGCATAAGCTGAAGCAGACCAACATAAAAAAAGACATACTCCGAACAAGCAAATAATCCTCATAAAAAAAATTTATCAAATTTTTACGTAATCGTTACTGAATTAAAAGTAGGTTTTCTAAAGTGGAATAAAAGCGTTCTTTTTAAGAAAACGTTTGAAATGTTTTTGACAGAAGGTTAAATGCTTTTGCCGCAGCGGCCAACTGGTAATGACAAAAACAGCCCAACCATTGAGTTGATTAGCGGCAGGAAACAGGTACCTGGTTGCGTATGGAAATTTTTTATAGTATCGGGTAGAATAATAAAACCGCTTATCAGCGCGGTATTACGTGAAGTTTGTATGTTCAAGAATCGAGTAAAATTGTCGCAAAACAGATTTGTAACCTTTGCGTAAAAATATAGGGATACTCAGTTCTTTTGAAATCAATTTTTTGCTAAAGTGCATTTTAGCCTGATTTGTTCCACAGTTTTAGTTTCAGTATCCTCATTAATATTTTTAAATGATATTTCCGCTGCTTTTTCTCCAATCAAACCAGGTTTTTCATCAATTGAGGCGAGTGGCTTATTATCAAGAAATTCAAAAAGCGGTAATTTCCCAAACCCAATAATTTCCAGTTTTTTTAGTTTATCAGGATATTTTTTTTTCAAAAAGTTGATAACATCAAGACTTAAATAACTTTTGAAGACAAGTATTGCCGTGGGAACGTCTTTTGTTTTTAATAATGCGGTGATCGCCTCTCCTGTATCTTTTGCCGAAAGGTTAGTTTCCTTTACGATTGTTTCGTCATAGGCGATATTATTAGCTAAAAGTGCTTTTTTATATGCGTGCAATCTTTGTTTGCTTGCCTGAAAACCTTTTGGGCCCATTAAGTGAGCGATTCTTCTATGTCCCCGCTTTTTAAGAAATGTTATAGCTTTAAGTGCGCCGTCTTCACTATCAGATGCTACGATGTTAAAAATATTGTTTGGCAAAGACCGGCAAATCAATGTTACACAGGTCCCCAATTGTTCTAAGCGCTTAAGTTTTTCAACACTCTTTGAATTTCTTGCAACAGAAATAATAACCCCATCAACGCGTTTGCTGATTAGGTTATCAATAATTTCAACTTCTTTTCCAGGATCATCGTTACTTTCAGATATAATTACATTGTAGTTGTTTTTGGATGCAATTTTTTCGATTCCTTTGATTACGAGAACATAAAACTGATCCAGCAAATCCGGAATAACAACGGCTATTGTTTGAGATTTGTTATGTTTAAAAAACCTTGCCGCTTCGTTTGGAATATAGTTCCACTCAACAGCAAGCGATTTTACCCGTTCTTTAGTTATTTGGCTTATAGAATTGTGGCCATTCAACGCTTTGGAAACTGTTGACGGAGCCATGTTTAATTTCTTAGCTATATCGATTATTGTTATGCCTTTTTTCAACTGTGTCTATTTTGAGTTTTCAGATCAGTGGTCAATAAAGAGCCTTGTCTTTTCCCGTTTCGGTATGACTATCTGGATTTACGTGATTCGGGTGCTCAAATGGTGAAGTCATCCATGTCACCTCAGGTTATAAAGCACTGTGCCAACTGCAACAGATTCATCACACGACAATGTCGGCACCGTCTGGAATAAAGCGGTATACCTCTTCATATACTGGTTGTACTGCGGCACTGAGATCTCTCGCCCCTTTTAGCAGGGGCCAGACACTACTCACCGCAACTAAACTGGCTATGAAAATTTCATACATTGAGATTTAAAAACATAGCTAAATAATTCAAATTTACCAAGATAATCAGACCTGTCAAACGACCGTTTTGTTGATGCGGCCAATCTTTATTCTTCAAAAAATTCAAATCATTATCTACTTCAAAATCACTAATTTCTATAAAACTCAAAATTTTCCTTGGTAATGATATCAATTGGCGAATAAAGGCTTTTTTCAACCATTTCTTTTTTCACCACAAAGTTATACAGAGAAAACACGCCTAAATAGCCCTGCTCACGCGAACGATGACATACAAGAAAATCAATTTCCCCACTCGTCAGGTATTCAATATTTGTGGGAATAAAATCATACCCGATTAGAAAAATATTGCTTTGGCCTATGCTTTTCAGCACTTCTGCCACGTAAAAAGCCCTTGAGTTAAGTACAATTACAATTTTAGGGCGCTGCTTAAGAATAACATCTTTTAATTTTCTTTTTATTACACTTTTATCTGAACTTTCAATATTAATCCTCAGCATATTCACATCGCGGCTCTTGTTATTAAAATACGACCTAAAACCCTCCTCCTTATCTTTTGCATCTGAAGCACTACCGGCGTATTTTGAAATATTACAAATAAGTATTTTATCGGAATCCTTTACCAAATAGTCAACCAGGTGTGCCACACTATATCCACTTTTAAATAAATCGGCACCCACGTAACTAAGGTTATTCATATCAGAAATATTCGTATCAATATATACATAAGGAATATTTCTCAGATCACAGGCTATTGACAGCGGTATAGCTTCTCCCGGAAAAACAGAAGCGATCACTACTCCCTGAAAATCCGCTTTGAGGATTTTTGCGGAAGCTTTCCTGAAGGATTCCTCATTTGTTAAATCATAAAAGAAAACTTCAATTTCCAAACCATAATGGCGTATTTGCTCAGCTGCCTGCTTAATCCCGTCTAATGGCGCCGCCCAATAAGCTAAATCCTCCGTTGCCCGGGGAAGTATGGCGGCAAACCTGATGATCTTCTTGGATGCTAACCGTTTGGCCAGGATATTTGGCTGGTAATTATACTTTTTGATAAGTTCCTTTATCTTCTCATGTGTCTTTGCATTTACACCGCCTCTGTTATGCAAAACCCTGTCAACCGTTGCAATAGAAACCCCTGCCTCAGAAGCTATCTGTTTAATTCCAACCCCTTTTAGTTTCATCGTTAGGTATTTGGTATTTAATATTGTTTGCCAGTCATCCGTAATTGACCGCAATATAATATTAAACCCTGGGTTCCCAACCTTTTTGATATTCACGGCTCCAAAGTTTCATAGCCGCCGGATTATTTAAAATATGCCCATTGGCAGGGTTGGTAGCAAGCACTCCGGAAGTTCTCTGCGCGATGTTTCCTAATTGCACCAGCAATGTGCTAATATGCCCGCTTACAATATCCGAATGCAGCTTTTCCGAACCTTTAATTGCGTTAAACATGTTCTGAACATGAAAGCCATCAAGCAACCCAGCCGGATTTGAAGGGTCGGTCGCATCAATTTTTTTATCCGGGGTTACTTCCTTAATCAGTTTACTATCCAAACCCGTCACCCGATAGCCATTACCTGCCCCAATCTGAAGTGTTCCTTTTTCACCGTAAAAAACAACTCCCACTGCATCTCCTTCACTCTTGGTCCCGTTAGCGCTTCTGCCTTCCCATGTAATACTTCCCTTGTTGCCAAATTCAAATCCTATCAATTGTGTATCGGGCGTTTCCCAGTCGTCATTAAAAAAATAACGGCCACCTGGCCACCTGTG
>MKRO01000106.1 GCA_001896965.1 Sphingobacteriales bacterium 41-5
TTCGTTTTTATTTCCAAAACAAAAATCCTTAATCTTTGGAACTCTTCTTACTTTTAAATTAGTTTAAACAACTTCAATAATAAACATACCTTGTTCGTTTGTTTCTGTATTTATATTAGGAATTTTATTTAATGAATCAATCAGCGGGAAGCTTTCAATGAAGTTATTTAATTTATTGGCTATAGCTGCAGCCTCTGCACAGGGATCTGCAATTGGGGGCTGCGGAGCAGGTTCTGTTGGCGGAGGTGTGGGGGGCGCTGGTGGGTAGCCACCTCCGCCCCCACCTCCTTCGTTGTAACCATCGTCATAAGTTTCGCAGGTTTTAATATAATTAACGTGCGTGCAGAGCCTTACGTACACCATCTCGCCTATTGAGTAATTGCAATTGCCACTATAAGTTACTACTCTAGCAGTTTCACATGCCGTAATCAGTGTTCGGGGTTTTGTGGTAGCTTTAGCTTGCTGTCTCTGTAAAAATTGTACTTCTGTCAGGGTTTCGTTTTTGGCAGCTCTTGGCGTGCTGTAATCTACATGGCTGTACCAGGCGTTACCCTTTTCTCCATTTAATAATTGGTATACCTGCAGGGTTTTATTGGGAGTATTATCACTTCCAATGTTCACGCCAATTGTTTCTGTTCTTAAAGCTCCTTCAAAGCTATTTTCTCCTTTTTTCCTTATTACTAAATTAAACCTTGCAGGTGCAATACTTTTGTTGCCTGGTACGATTGCTCCATAGTCAGAAAACTCATAAGGTATATCTACGTAATTTCGCCCTTGCCAATTATACTGCCGGGCATGTTGCCAGTTTAACTTGCCGGAATGATGTTGGCCATTTGCGGTTTGTATAACAATGATTTCATTTTTATATGCCATCCCTTCTTTAAGCAGCCAGGTTCTTACTTCATCAAGCTTTAAAGGTTGGGTTTTAAACAAAATTTCATTTCGCCTACATGCATTAAAAATTAAAAGTACTGGGAAAACAATTGAAAGGCTGATAAGAACGACACGCATTCTCAGCGGTGGTGGTTGTGTGGGGGGGGGGGAAACTTCATAAATGGATTAGAGTTTGAGGTTAAAGGTAAATTATTTTACTATTATTTAATCAGTCGGGTTAGAATATTTAATTTGCACAAAATTTTTAGTATCATTTAATCATCATTCAATTGCCTTTTCAATTAAAAAGCCAGTTTTTACCTGCCGGCGATCAGCCGGAAGCTATTAAAGAGCTTACCGAAGGCGTGCTGCGTGGTGATAAATACCAGACACTTTTGGGCGTAACGGGCAGCGGTAAGACTTTTACGATGGCCAATGTGATCCAGAATGTGCAAAAACCCACGCTGATCATCACGCACAATAAAACACTGGTGGCACAACTTTACGGCGAGTTCAGGCAATTTTTTCCTGATAACGCGGTGGAGTATTTTGTAAGTTATTACGATTATTACCAGCCGGAAGCTTATATGCCCGTGAGCGATACCTATATTGAAAAAGATCTCTCCATCAATGAAGAATTAGATAAACTGCGCTTGCGCGCCACAACAAGTCTGCTCAGCGGCCGGCGTGATCTCATCATCGTGGCATCTGTAAGTTGCATTTATGGTATGGGAAATCCAACCGATTACGAGAACGGCATCATCCGCATTGACAAAGGGCAAACGCTCTCGCGCCAGGGATTTTTGCATTCGCTGGTCAATTCTTTATATAACCGTACTACGCTGGAGTTTAACCGTGGTACTTTTCGTGTAAAAGGAGATACGGTAGACATCAATCTGCCTTACGTGGATTATGGCTACCGCGTTACTTTTTTTGGCGATGAGATTGAAGAGATCGAAAGTATTGATGTTGTGACCAACAAGCGCATTGGTAGGATGGAAAACGCGGCCATCTTTCCGGCTAATTTATATGTGGCGCCTAAAGACCAGTTGCAGCAGGTGATTTATGAAATACAGGATGAAATGCAGGCGCAGGTGGAATATTTTAAAGCGCAGAATAAATACATTGAGGCCCAGCGCATTAAAGAGCGCGTGGAGTATGATGTTGAAATGATTAAAGAACTGGGTTATTGTAACGGTATTGAAAACTATTCACGCTTTTTTGACCGCCGCTACCCAGGTACAAGGCCTTTCTGTTTGTTGGATTATTTTCCTAAAGACTATTTAACTTTTATAGATGAAAGCCATCAGACTATGCCGCAGATCAGCGGGATGTATGGCGGCGACCGCAGCCGCAAATTAATATTGGTGGATTATGGTTTCCGCCTGCCTTCAGCACTTGACAACCGTCCGTTGAATTTTCATGAATTTGAAAACCTCCAGAACCAGATGATCTTTGTATCAGCTACGCCGGATGCTTATGAGTTGCAAAAAAGCGAGGGCGTGGTGGTGGAACAGGTTGTACGGCCGACAGGATTACTTGATCCACCGATTGAAATTCGCCCGAGTATTAACCAGATTGATGACCTGCTGGATGAAATTGATAAAACCGTTAAAAAAGGCGACCGCGTTTTAGTTACTACTTTGACAAAACGCATGGCCGAAGAAATGGATAAGTATTTGCATCGCATCAACATTAAATCGAAATATATTCACAGCGAAGTGGATACGCTGGAGCGCGTGGAAATACTGCGCCAGCTACGTTTGGGCGAAATTGATGTGCTTGTTGGTGTAAATCTTTTGCGTGAAGGCCTGGATTTACCGGAAGTAAGCCTGGTTGCTATTTTAGATGCCGATAAAGAAGGTTTTTTACGTAATGAAAAGTCTTTGACACAAACTTCCGGCCGCGCTGCGCGTAATGTTGACGGCAAAGTTATTTTTTATGCCGATACGATGACGGGAAGCATGCAGCGCACGATTGATGAAACGGAACGACGCCGCGAAAAACAAATCGCTTACAATATTCAAAATAATATTACTCCGCGCACGGTAAAAAAATCCAAAGAGGAAGTGTTTAAGCAAACATCTGTTTTGGACATTAAAGGGTTTGATGAAAAAGATAAGTATGCGATCGGTTATAATGAAGACCTGGTACCTGTTGCGGCTGACGAATCGGTAGCGTATAACACCATCCCTAAAATGGAGAAGGCTATTGCCGCCACCAAAAAGAAAATGGAGAAAGCCGCCAAAGACCTGGACTTTATGGAAGCTGCACGGCTGCGCGATGAAATGTTTCGGTTGCAGAATGAGTTGGAAGGCATGAAATAATAAGCCTCCTCTTTAATAGCTTAATCAGCAATTTTACCATAAGACTCTACGTAACTCCGTTGAGGAATTGAAGTAAATTAACAAATCGGATTCTCATAAAAGCGGCAAATAATTTCGATTTTGTGAATTTATTTTCTACTTTTTTATAAATGGTCATTATCTCCAAAGCAAAATTGACCTCCTTTTATGAAAGCATGAAAGGGCAAAAGACCCATTGTTGAAATGGTATTATGAAGTGATATTCTCAGATTGGGTGCATTTCGCAGACGTTAAAAATACTTTCAACAGCGTAGATAGTGCAGGCAACAGCAGGTATGTATTTAATATTGGTGGTAATAAGTACCGGATTGTTGCAATGATTCATTTTAATAGGAGAACTTTATACATCAGGTTTATAGGCACAAGCGAGTATGCTAAAATAAATTGTAAAGAAATATGATAAAAAAAATATCCAGAGAAGATTTTCTCAAAGCCGAAGCCAAAATGGAAAATATCTTAGCTACGGCTACAAAAAAGGGCGGGTTTGAATTTCTTACAGAAAAAGAATCTAAAGAGCTGGATATGCAAAGCCAAATTGTAAAGAAATACGAAGACGAAAATATTGTTATACCCATGCCCGATACTATAAAAGGCCTTATACAATTAAAAATGTACGAGAAGCAGCTAAAGCAAAAAGAGCTTGCTAAAATGCTTAACACATCGGATACCCAACTTTCGGAAATACTGCATGAAAAACGTAAACCCAGCGTTGCATTATTGAAGTCTCTTCACCAGGTATTGGGGATTGATGCGGAGTTGCTTTTAAGGGCTGTATAATTTTTTTGTGGGCCAAAGCTCAATCTTACAGCGTCCGCGGCATTTACAAAGCCATAGTGCGTTCCTCAACAAACCAATAAAGCCGGTTTCAGGCAACGCTGTAAATAATCAAAACGTCAAAAAAACAGGGAAATTCAAACAGTTTCCTTAAAATTCGGTTAAACATATAACCTGTGTGGCAGCTGTCTTAAAAAAAAGTAGATTTGCACACATCAGACGATTAATAATTATGATTAGAAAGGCTTTGTTTTTTTCGGCGTTGGTGTTGGCAATTGCTCCCGCGCTTTTAGCGCAAAAAGGGAATATTCCAAGTTACACCATTCCGATTACCCGGCAGTTGGTTCACGAAAATGTTGATAAACAACAACGTAACCTGCTAACCAGCGACCAGTATTCAGACACTTCATTCATTATTGAAAACAAGCCTGAGGCAAGCGCTATTGCTACTGATGCCATCAGCCGCGGGGTAGATTTTATTCAGTATGAAATTGAAACCGATACAAAGATCGAACCGCGGATCAAAGTTGGTTATTTGATTGGTCTGGCTGATATTTTAGAATATATGCGGATTGGCTGGAAGAAAAAAGAAGTAAACCCCACCCATTTTGCGCAAATCATTTCGCTTTATAAAAAACTCATCGAGGTTAATACTGCAAAGAAATCACTGATCCCGTACATTTCGCATTTCCCTTACGACGTAGCTTTCACCGCCACTTTACCCCGAATTTTTGAAGAGAACGACAGTTACGAGGAAATAAAGGATTTGCTTTTGCTGAAATATGCAAAGCAATATCCAAATAAAACTTTTCAGATTCTTACAAAAAATACCGGGTCTAAATACGCTGATAGTTTAATTAAAGCCGTAGGACGGCAGTACCCCGGGCAATTATACTCTTATGCGCAGGCCAACGACAGGTTAGGGTACAAAATCAGAAATATACAGGATGACGATTTTGTAAAAACCGTGGTTGCTCTTTCCCAGCAAAAAAGCGGACAGGCTTATTTCCCATTTCTTGATAATCTGGTAAAAGGTAAAGTTACCATCAGCCAAATAGATGTTGCCAAAGATGATCCCTTGAAGTATTATCGCCTGCTGGTTCAAACCCAAATGGATTATGCCCGACGCGCAGTGAACGGAGACACTGCATTTGCTTTTACAGAACTCACGGCCAGGCTTCAAAAAAAAGCGCAGGATGATTTTGTAAATATCATTAACGGCTTACACGAAGTAAATAATCCTGCAGTTAGATTTGCGGTGTTACAACCTTTAACGCCAGAAGAATTATATTATGTAGCAATCTTATCAGACGGCCTGATTTATACAAGCAGCTATGCACACGTTACACATGGCGTTTTTGCACAAATGATGAGGAAAGCCAATAACCGCGGCGATTCCCTGCTGCTGAACCTTTCCTTTGATCATTACAGAAAATTCATCAGGCAGGCTGCGGGTTATAATACTTTAAAAACTTTTTTCACAAGCTTTAAGAATAAAGAAGATGCCTCTAACCTGATGGCTTCGTTTGTAAACGGGCTTGAAAAATCCAAAGGCCTCGAGGACGGAGTGGATGTAGCAGATTCCTACGCGAGCCTCTACGAAACATTGCCGGATCTGGCAAATGAAATGTTGGTAAATGTAAAGGCTAATTATCAAAGGAACGTAAGATCCCGCAATCAGCGCGGTATTGCTATTTATAATATCCTGAACAAATTATTTCTCTCGGCGGATTCAACACAACATATCAATCTTACAAAAGAACTGGGCATACCGCCGGTTTATGATATTCCTTTTAACAGTTTCACTAATGAAAGGGGAGAAATTGTTACCCAAATGTTTTTTTACGGCGATGAAGACGGTATGACGGATTTCGACATTTTTATCCGCACTTTTAACGCAGACCCAAAATGGAAGGTTGACCAGAGTAATGACAAATTTGTAATTGCTAAAACCACAAGCGGCGAACCCATTTACCTTTTTGCCAACAGGCCTTTGCCTAATGAAGAAGATAAAGATTATGTGGCACAAACCGCGATGGTGGAATACATGGATAAAAACAATTTTCTGCCAACCGTAACCTTTCACCGCGGGCACAGCTATCATGCCCCCACCAGTGTTAGCTATGTTACGCCTACATCACGGGTTGTTTTTATGGGTTCATGCGGTGGCTTTTTCCTTATTGATTCAATATTGAAAAAATCGTCTGACGCCCACATTATATCTTCCAAGCAAACAGGCTATCGCGATATTAACCTTCCGTTTATCCGCCTGTTTTTAGAAAATCTGCGCCAAAAGAAAAACGTAGATTGGATACCATTCTGGAAGCAATTCAGGGCGGCAGCCAGCATCACGGGGATGGATGATTACATTCCTCCCTATAAAAACCTGGGAGCGCTTTTCATTAAGGCTTACAAAAAAGCTACAGGAGAGGACGATTTGTAAATTTAAAAAAATGGAGTCAGGGGTAATTAATGAACCCTTAACTTTGATGATTATTTTTTCAGTATGTCAGAAGTTATTACGCCAACATTAACCGCTAAGGACTTTACAACCGACCAGGAAGTGCGCTGGTGCCCGGGTTGCGGCGATTATTCAATTTTAGCACAGGTACAAAGGGTAATGCCCGGTTTGGGAATTCCCAAAGAAAATATTGTTTTCATTTCAGGAATCGGTTGTAGTAGTCGGTTCCCTTATTATATGGAAACCTATGGTATGCACTCCATTCACGGCCGCGCCACAGCAATTGCTTCGGGGCTCAAAGCGTCAAGGCCCGAACTGAGCGTGTGGGTGGTAACAGGTGACGGAGACAGCCTGAGCATCGGCGGTAATCACACCATTCATTTGTTAAGAAGGAATTTTGACATCAATGTGATGATGTTCAATAACCAGATTTATGGTTTAACCAAAGGGCAGTATTCTCCCACATCCGAAATCAATAAAATCACCAAATCAACGCCGTTTGGCAGTATTGATCATCCGTTCAATCCCGCTGCTCTTGCACTTGGTGCAGATGGTACTTTTGTGGCCCGGTCAATGGATCGGGACCCCAAGCATTTACAGGCCATGATCGTTAGGGCACAGCAGCACAAAGGCACTTCTTTCCTTGAAATCTATCAAAATTGTAACATCTTTAACGATGGCGCTTTTGAAATTTTCACTGAAAAATCTACAAAGCCTGAAGAAACACTTTTCCTGGAACAAGGTAAACCGCTGGTTTTTGGCGCCGATGGTAAAAAGGGTTTACGCCTTGATGGATTTCAGCCGCAGGTTGTTACCATTGGCGAAGGCTTCAGTGTAGATGATCTTTGGATTCACGACGAAGCTGATATTTACAAAGCGCAAATATTAACCCGCATTCACGATGATCCTTATTCGGAAGGCCATTTGCCACGCCCGTTTGGCGTGTTTTATGAAAACAATAACCGCCCGTGCTACGAAGAAATAATGGCATTACAATTGGAAGATGCTAAGGCTCGAAAAGCACCCGACCTGAATGCACTATTGAGAGGCAAAGAAACCTGGACGATCCAATAAAACAGGTTGACTGGTTAATCAGTTTTGAATAGTTAATAACGGGTTCAATTTTTCAACCCTTTTCATCATGTTCATTCAAATCCATCCAAAAGACCCGCAGCCACGGCTTATAAAGCAGGTGGTTGAAACCTTGAAAGATGGTGGCGTGATAGTTTATCCAACTGATACCATTTACGGCCTTGGTTGTGATATCTACAATCACAAAGCAGTAGAAAGAATTTGCCGCATCAAAGGCATTGACCCCAAAAAAGCACAGTTCAGTATTGTTTGCAGCGACCTGAGCCACTTAAGCACATTCGCGAAGCAAATTTCCACATCAACCTATCGTACACTTAAAGAATATTTACCCGGCCCTTACACTTTTGTATTGCCGGCCAGCAAGCAGGTCCCTAAAATTTTGCAGGGCAGAAAAGATACCATTGGCCTTCGCGTGCCTGATAATAAAATAACGATTGCTCTAATTAAAGAATTAGGCAACCCTATTATAAGTACGTCGCTGCCCGGCGAAGACGTGGAAGAATATACCGACCCCGAAATTATTTATGAGAATTATCAAAACCTCGTTGACATTGTGGTTGACGGCGGCATCGGCGGCACAGTTCCATCAACGGTTGTACAATTTC
>MKRO01000107.1:0-446 GCA_001896965.1 Sphingobacteriales bacterium 41-5
CGAACTGAACATCGGTGCTGATCTAAAACAAGCGCTGAGTGAACCCGGCCCCTGGACGGTTGGCTTGGGTGCGTTTGGAGAAACCTTGCCGTATCACGAAAACCAAATCACACTTGACAAAAAAGTGAAAGATAAATGGGGGTTGCCCGTGTTGAATATTGACGCGGAGATAAAAGACAATGAGAAAAAGATGCGCGTGGATATGATGAATGATGCTGCGGAAATGCTTGAAGCGGCCGGAATGAAAAATGTAAAAACAAAGGACAGCGGTTATGGCTTCGGCCCGGGAATTCATGAAATGGGCACTGCACGTATGGGCCGCGATCCCAAAACATCAGTTTTGAACGGAAACAACCAGGTATGGGATTGCACAAACGAGTTTGCAACAGATGGCTCCTGCATGACCAGTGCTGCCTGCGTGAATCCTTCGCTCACATACATGGCGC
>MKRO01000107.1:495-3594 GCA_001896965.1 Sphingobacteriales bacterium 41-5
GGAAATTTATAAATAACCCAATTATAATTAACTAATTCATGAATAGAAGAAAGGCGGTACAAAGAGTAGCTTTATTGTTGGGCGGTTCCGTTTTGGGCGCTGAAATGTTTATTCAGACAGGTTGCAAAAGCGGTGATGGCGAAAAGAAACCTGCGCTGGCTCCCGAACAGGATTTTTTTACAAAAAACGAAATAGCATTTTTGGATGAAGTGGGCGAAACCATCCTTCCACGAACGGATACGCCGGGCGCAAAAGACGCGAAGGTTGGTGAAACGATTAACGTTTTAGTGCGGGATTGTTACTCAAAAAGCGATCAGAAAGTTTTTAGGGACGGAATGAAAACAATCCAAAAACTCAGCAGCGATAAATACCGGGCAGACTTTATGAAAATGGATCCCGCCGAAAGAACTGAATTGCTGACAGCGCTTGACCAGGAACAAAGAGAATATCAAAAAAATAAAAAAGACGATGCGCCAAATCACTATTTCCGCATGATGCGGGAACTGGTGCTACTGGCATTCTTTACTTCAGAACCCGGCGCTACAAAGGTTTTAAGATACATTTCTGTCCCGGGAAGATTCGACCCCTGCGTTCCCTACAAAACCGGGGAAAGAGCGTGGGCTACTTAAAACAAAGGCCTTGGAAAATAAATGCACCCTCTTAAAGCCTGCTTAAAAATTTGAACCTATAACAGTTTTTTACAAAGAGTTGGGCGAGATGTTAAACCAAGGATTGTACATAAAAATTCCATTATTATTTTCAAATGTTTTTATAATCTTGTATCCAAATGGAAATATGTTATAAAAATGGGAACGAAAAATTTGATATAGCAGATTATATCGACAGCAACGAGATGATTGCTGAATATCTAAACACAGTTTTGGAAGAAGGAAATGATTCGCAAATTGTTATTGCAATTGGAAATATTGCAAAAGCGATTGGAATGACCACAATTGCAGAAGAAACCGGAATGAGCAGGCCAAGCCTATACAAAGCACTTTCTGATGGAGCAAAACCACAGTTTGGAACTATAATGAAAGTTTTGCGCGCAATTGGCGGACAAATTCAAATTAACCCAACAACCGCCTAAGGAAAACACATTACACCGTAATTTCCGGTCACTCAATTCACTCGATCATTTCACTTAGTTCCAGCCAGCGCATTTCTTTTTCGTCAAGCAAACCGCTCAATTCGCCAATTCTGGCAGAAAGGTTTTGAAGGTCTTCAAAAGGCAGGTTTCCCGCTTCAAGCTTTTTGGTAATAGACTCCCTTTCATTGTTCAGGTCAGCGATCTCCTTTTCCAAAAGTTCAAACTCTCGTTTTTCCTTAAAAGAAACACGTTTGTCTTTCTTGGGAGTAGAAGTCTGAGGAGATTCGGCAAAAACGTTTTTGGGACCGGCAACTTCCTGCTCATCCTTTTTTTCAAGGCGGTACTGAGAATAGTTACCGGGGAAATCCCTTATCACGCCATTCCACTCAAAAACAAATAGATGATCCACAAGCCTGTCCATGAAATAACGATCGTGTGAAACGATGATCAGGCAGCCCGGAAACTCACTTAGAAAGTTTTCTAAAACACCGAGCGTGGGTAAATCCAAATCATTGGTGGGTTCATCTAAAATTAAAAAGTTGGGATTACGAAAAAGAATGGAAAGCAGGTGCAGCCTGCGTTTTTCACCACCGCTGAGTTTGCTGATGTACGTGTACTGTTTTTCGGGATCAAATAAAAATAACTGTAAGAACTGTGCCGCGCTCAAACTGCCGCCCTTTGCGAGCGGAAAGTTTTCCGCGATATTTTTCACAAATTCAATCACGCGCATATCTTCTTTCACAATCAGGCCTTGCTGAGAGTAGTTGCCAAAAATCACAGTGTCGCCAATATTTATTTTACCGCTGTCGGTATTTTCAATGCCCTGCAACATATTTATGAACGTTGACTTCCCGGCTCCGTTTTTACCAACAATTCCAATGCGTTCGCCTTTTTTAAAAGTGTAATCAAAGCCCTCCAATATTTTTTTATCGCCGAAGGATTTATACACTTTTTTCATTTCTACCACTTTGCCGCCCAGCCTGTTCATTTTCATTTGCAGTTGCAACTGGTCGTCAATTATTTTTTGTTTGGCGCGCTTTTCAACTTCGTAAAAATTATCTTCCCGACTTTTCGATTTTGTGGTGCGGGCCTTTGGCTGTTTGCGCATCCACTCCAACTCGCGGCGGTAGAGGTTTTTTGCTTTGTCAATACTTGCGAAAGTACTCTCAACGCGAGCGGCTTTTTTCTCTAAATAGTTTTCGTAGTCGCCTTTATGAACATAAATGGTGCTGTCTTCTATCTCCCAAATTTCATTGCAAACAGCATCCAAAAAATACCTGTCGTGTGTAACCAAAAGCAGCGTGATATTTTCTTTTGATAAAAAATATTCGAGCCATTCTACCATCTCCACGTCAAGGTGGTTAGTGGGTTCATCCATAATGAGTAAAACATGTTTGTGCTCAAAGCCAATGTCAACAAGGGTTTTGGCAAGCGCCACGCGTTTTCTCTGACCGCCGCTCAAGGTATTTACTTTTTGATCGAGTTGGTGAACATTTAGTTTGCCGAAAATTTGTTTCACTTTGGCATCAAAATCCCAGGCACCCAGTTCATCCATTTTTATCAGGGCATTAGTAATTTTTTGTTCATTGCCGGAGTCGATAGCAGATTCGTAATTTTTTATAGCATTGATTACAGGATTGTCGTGAAAGAAAATATTATCTGCAACCGTTTTGCTTTCTTCCAGGTTCGGCTCCTGCTCAAACAAAACCACATCCACGTCTTTGCTGATCCATAGCTTGCCTTCGTCGGGCGTTTCTTTTCCTGCAAGAATTTTTAAGAGTGTGGATTTGCCTGTGCCATTGCGTGCCACGATAGCAATCTTATCTCCTTCCTCTATATTAAATGAAATACCCGAAAACAATGGTTGAATGCCATAACTTTTTGCCAATCCTTCTGCTGAAACGTAGTGCATGGGCGCGAAGGTATGATAGAAATTTAAAGTTCTATAAACTTTAAAGCTTAAGTATAAGTATAAGATTTTTCAGGTTATGAACTTCTTCTCCCTTTAT
>MKRO01000107.1:3641-11566 GCA_001896965.1 Sphingobacteriales bacterium 41-5
ATGACTTCACAGCTCCAACCCTCTTTAAAAAAATTTAGATACGTTTGCCCTGCAGCGCCATTGAACTCAATTCTGACATTGGAAACCGAGATATTTAAATTTTTTGCACTTGAGTACATCTTGGTACTATCCCTTTCTTAATTTTTTATATTGTAAGAATAGGTATTGCCTTTGTTGGTTCTTTTATCCCCTGGAAATCAGCGGCATAATAATTAAAGTATCGTATTAAATTTTTCTCGTTTTGCGCCTGTTATCATTCGTTTAAAAAAAACTCATGACGTCGTTTTCATTTAATACATAACTGCTGTTGCTTTCAGGCTCACCCCGCCCTTCTTCCAAGATGACCGCCCCTTTGTGTTTTAACTCTCTTTCCCTAAGCTCTAATTCTTTTGCTTTTCTTTCTGCCTCTACGTTTCCGAAGGAAAAGCAAAAAACCAAAACCACCATGAGTACTTTGTATATCCTGATTTTCATTTTTGTAGTAGTTCTATTTTTAATCGTCAAAGATTTGGTGTACAAATTTTTACGGGATTGACTTCAAAGAATCCTGCAGCTTTTTATTTTCCAACAAATCCGGCAGACCCGGCGTAACCAACACGGTAACGGGTACCGCAAGATGTCTTACCAGCTGCTTTAGATTTTCATTCTGCATACGAATACAGCCTTCGGAGGCCCTTTTACCAAGAGATGCATTATCATGTGTACCATGAATGCCTATTCCTTTTTGGCCGGGAACGGCCAGCCTTATGAAATAAGGTCCGTAAGCGCCTTCTATTGTTCCATTGCCATCTTTAAAATCGTGCGACCAGCCGGAGGCATCCTCAATGCTTACCGCTTCGAAAACACCTTCAGGCGTTTTTAAATCACCTTTGATATTTTTATTGCCAAAATTTTCCCCTGTGGCGATTGGAGATTTCTGTAACAGATCTCCTTTGTAACTATAATGGTACAAAACCATTTCCTGTTTGTTGATAACAATAAAAGAACTATTTGAAATATTCTCCAGTTTCCTAAAATACAACAGAGATGCAGGAATCAAAAGCAGATAAGGGGTGAAGATTAAAATCCATAAAATATATATATTTTTCTTTCGGCTCATAAAGAAAGATTCGAGATTTATAGTAAAACCTTAATAATAGAAGTAATAATTCCCAAGCAAGAAAACTACCTTTGTGATGTTCGCGTCAGCCGGTGCTGGCTGGTCTGTTACAAAAACCGGGGTTTCGTCATCGTTAAAAGAATATAGTACCGCCATTCTTTCGCCGGATGTAGCATTTTTAATAATGAATGCAAAATCTGTAAATCGGGAGCTTGTGTTAACCACTCGCGCGTAGTAAATTGTGTTAGGCTTAACAGTTTTGGGGCGTGTAAGAACTTTCCAGTTAGGTCGTTGTGCAGTATCAGTTGTTACCCTTTTTACATAATCCAGAAGTGCGATGCGGCATTTGTGGGTTTCAATAGTTTCTTTAGTGGTAGCATCGCCTAAAACATTATTAAGCAAATTAAAGTCTGTTCCGTTTAAAATGTATTTAGATGATACAAATCCTTTCTTGTCTTTGTATTTTACGTGGCTCCAGTCCGGTTGGTAATCGTATACTATTAATTCAGCCCCGTAAGGAACACCTGCTACATAGTTATTATCAACGCCTGCCACTTTTGTAGAGCGTAAGGAAACACTTTGAGCAGATACGACATAGCGTGGTGATTTATCATCTAACCATTTCTCTTTGAAGTAAAAGAAATATGCTAATGTAGCACCTGTTGCTAATAAAAGCAAGGTTGCTACCGATATCATGAGCCAGGGCGTTTTCTTTTTTTCTTCAAACAAATCCGTGTACACATGCGGTTGCGGCTCTGAAGACAATCCAGCATTAGATGGAGCAGATGTATTTTCAGATGGTGTTGACGGAATATAGATCTCGGTAACATCTTCTTTTGGCGGTTCAAAGCCACCTGGCTTATTTGCTTCTTGTACAGAAGCAGTCGATCTTGAAAAAGGCGGTACCGGCAGTTCTAATAGTTCTGCTTTTTTCTTTGTAAAATCTTCTTCACTTATCAAGCCATCTTTTAATAGCTGATGCCATTCCTGTAGGAGTTTGAGATTATTTGTGTCCATCTTTTAAAAGCTATTAAATCAATCTATCGGCATATATTTTATCTTGATTTGTACGGGACTTGCTTCTCTGCTTCTGATATAAAAATAGGTACACCGTCGGCCATCAAAGGACATATCAGGCCCCTGCGCAATTTCTTCATCATTCTGGCAGGGCAACTTTATCCAGATTTTATTCCCAAGATAATCAGTGTTATGTTTTGTATTTGGCAATAATATTACTCTTTGCCAAGTATCTACAGGTGCGATGTTTATGTAACTAATTGAGTTCATCTTCACACTATTAAATGTCCAATCTTCTCCATCCTGAAAATACACCATAATTACTTCGGCGTCATGTTCTCCACTACTTTCACTGTTTAGCTTTAGCATCACCTCAAGTTCTAAACGACCGGCATTTTCCGTCGTATTTCTAATGGTAGCACCTGATATTTCACTCAGGTAATTAAATGTCCAAAATTGCGTCCTTTGTCCTATCAAATCGGATTTTATTTTTTCTGTATCTGGCGTTGGATTCTTAATCGCACTTATGCTGGCCTGAATATTTGATTCCAGTGTATTATATTGGTCTATTTTTGTTGCCCTGTAATTATTGGTTTCTGCATTATATATCGCATCAAATTCGACAGCATTTTTCCCTTTATTTCTTCTGGCTAATTCCTTTTTCTTTGCCTCGACTTTCTCAATGCATTGCTGCCATTGACTGTTAGCTGATTGCTGTAATTCATTCCATTTTTTCCTTGCCAGTTGTTTCGTGGTAAAATTGTAATTGCTAAAAGATTTTATAAAGTCTTCATCTACTTTTACTAACATTTCATAATTTTTCTCTACACAATTACAATACAGAGCCGCAGCTGCTTTAGCATCTTTTCCCGGGTCATGCCTGATGAAAGAATACCATCCGGCATATAGGCCCGCTAAACTAAAAAAAGCACCAACAACCCACCATTTATTCTTGCCAAGCCAACTTCCAAAATCAAACTGGTTTTCAACTACAGCGTGCTGCTCCTGCACAACATTATCTTTACCCGGTATTGGAGCCTGAGCATTTGCCTTTTCTAACAGTTCTCTTTTTTTAAAAGCAAATTCATCATTGGTTATAACACCGTTTTCTAATAACTCGTGCAACTCCCGAAGTAATTTGTATGTACTGTCATCCAGCATATCTTATTTATTTTAAAATCTTACTTTTTTCTACATCAAATTCTTCCTGCGTGATAATCTCTTCATCCAATAGTTTTTTAAAATCTTTAAGTTTTTCAATATCCCTTGATAGCTGAATATTTTGAGAAGCTTGCGGAAACGGTACAGTTAAGTTATCCACCGTATTGTTAGTGAGAACATTGTTGTTTTGGCTATTCTTAACTGCATAAATTACGCCAATAATAATTCCGACGAAGAGAAGGAGTCCTAATATAGTAACTTCTTGAGTTCCTAATGCCGCAGTTAAAACAAGTAGTGCATCAATCATATTTATATCTTTACTTAGCTATTTAAGATTTTACTTTTTTGTTGTTCATATTCTTGTTGGGTAAGAATACCATCATCTAAAAGCTGTTTAAACTGCTTTAATTTAGCTATCATTTCGTTTTCCGGATTAGGCATTTGAGAAACTATGGTGTTTGCCTTTTCTGTAGTCGGTATATTAATCGCCGTTGCTGTTTCTGACGGAGGCTGACTATTTTGTATGCCAAATATATTATGTAGGTCTTCATCTTTTTTTCCATGGTTTTCATTTCGCTGCGACTCGCTTACAGTATTAGCTGGTTTTGCCAATATCATTAACAACCCGACAATCGCGATAATTGCGCCGCCAATGCTACTGGCAATACCTGTGCCATCCGATCCTCCGCCCATGGCAGATCTTAATTGTGAGTAGCCAGAATTAATATGACTGATGCCAAATATTAACGTTCCGATTCCAGCTATCAATAAAACAATTCCAAAAACTTGCTTTTCATTCATATAACCGGCATTTATTGTGATTTAAAAATGTGTTACTAAAAGCTGTTTAAAATTTTAGTCTTCTCTACATCTTATTCAGCTTGTGTCCTTATTCTATCATATAATAGCTTCTTCTATTTTTTACGGCTCTCTTTGTTCTGTAATGGCTGAATGTTGGGAGGGTTTGCACAAAGGTGTAAGTAAATTATTTGCTATATTGTTTGTTGGAACATTATTGCTCTCATTGTTCTTGACAGCATACTTTAACCGTTTAACAAGTTGCTCTTTTGCCGTTCGTATTCTTGTGGCGTAAGAATACCGGAATCTAAAAGGCTTTTTAACTGTTTTAGTTTTTCAAATTTCTCATGTTCGCCTACTGAATCTTTTGGGGCGGTAGCATTTTCCGGCGACATTGAAACCAACGTCTTTGTAGTAAAAGTATTATTTTTTGTATTATTCGCGATTGAAGTGAGAGCCCTCATGCCTTCTGCAATTGCCCTAAATACCACTACAATTAGGAATCCTATTAAGGGTACAATCAGTATGCCAAAAGAGCCGTAGTTGCCCAAAAAGGGAATCAGGACTCGACTAAAATCCCTACCTAAGTAGCCGTTTGCAAAAATAAGTGCGACTAAAATACTTCCGGTTCCGAACATGCCTACCAATAGACCATACCATTCGCCGAGTGTTTGTATAAAATTGGAAAGCGCCGGAATTGCATGGAAATTGTCATCAGCAGTAGAAGCCTGCTTTACATCATTTGCCCTGTTCCACCACAATTGAAAGCCACACCAACAAGTAAAACACAATATCAACCAGATTAATACAATACTAAAAATGACTCCACCGGACGCATATTCCAGTTCACTTTTGTAAGCAAAAATGAAATACAGCGGTATCACCAAATTTATTATTGCAAAGGCGTAATACAGCCAGCTAAGCGGCTTGCGAAAGAAAAAACCTTTATCAATGTATTCTAATACCGGCTTAATAAATTTAAAAAACATTGTGTCCATAGCAATAAATTTTAGTTACTTAAAATTTTATTTTTTTGTTGGTCAAACTCCTCTTGTGTAAGAATACCGCTATCTAAAAGTTCTTTTAATTGTCGCAGCCCGCTTATCTTTTCACTATCATTATGCTTTTCTCCTTTTAGTATTGTGTCTGCATCAGCCGTAAGAAGATTTGAAATGCTGGCTTCAGTTAACACTGTAGCAGTGGGGTTATTACTAAGAGGCGAAACTGGGGGATTGTCTATTATTTTTTGGGACTCCCCATTACCCAAATAATTATTTACAACTACCTGCTGCGATGTAGATCCGGCATTGGAAGCCATACTAATCCCCTTAGGGCTTGGTCCATATTGATTAGTAAAAGGTTGGCTATCGCCAAATGCCAGCACGAATGGGTTATAAATCGGCAGAAAAACCATCCATCCACTATTTCCTAAATCGTGGCTTCGTTTTACTGCAGCGGCTGCGTACAACCAAATGGGAATGACCCAGATAAAAAATAAAAGTATACCCGTTAATGATGCAGCAATTGTTATGGGTATCATGATTAACCAAATTAATGGCCCGATTAACCAGTATTCAGTTCGCCTGATGCGGCCATCGATTGAAAAAATGTTCTTGAACATAATTGATTTTTTTTATGAATGATGCTTAATAAAATAATCAGATTTATTTCCTATTTAATAGAGTGTTTTGTAATTGGGAAAGTTATCGAATCAGCCATGTTTTGTTCAATAACATCAGGTCTTTCACGGCTAAAATTAAGACCTCCCCGGTTCTCCAAAAATTGGGAGTTTTTGAATTTTATTAGTTTGTTTATCTGTAATTGAAATATTGCCTTTGAATACATCTCCGGGTCCGGTTGAATCAACTTCAACATTCAATTCACAAGTTAGTTCGTACTGTTCATTTGATAAAACAATAACTATTTTCTTCAATGAAACTCCATCGTATTTTCCCAGATTGTCTTCATTCATTACATTATTATTCGAATCAAAAAGGGTTGTTTCGACAGAGTTTAATCTTTGTAGCTTGTCATTAATCGAAATAAAGCCCCTATCAACTTCGGCTTTTGATTTAAAAATTAAAAATAAAATGTATTGTTCTTCTTCAAAATCAGATTGGTTTAAAGAAAAATTTAAACCCTTATATTCATCCTCAATTTCAATTTTTTCGAATTTGTTAACAATAAAGTTTGCTTGGCTACAACCTATTAATAACAATATAATCAAGCAGACTACATAAATTGGTAATTTATTTGGGAAGGTCACGTTAAAAAAATTATAATGCCTACTCGTTTCCGTTTTCGGCTTTCCCGTTTTGGTTATTTCTATCGTTAAAATGAGTTGCTTTTGGTTTAAGCAAACGTTTTTTTACCTGATTCAAAGTAATCGCCTGCAATTGATCAGGAGTGCCATTATTGACGGAAGCAAAGGAATAACAAATAGAAACTTTTTCATTTTACGGACTTAAATAATTTCTCTTTTTTTATCACTTTAATTATTTTACTCCTTATTTGCAATATATTTTTCCTCGTAAAGTTTCTCTGTCCACACTCCTATTAAATACGTTGCTGTAGAAAAAAGTACTATAAAACATAGTATGGCGAAAAAGATTAATAAGGCAGGCCCAGCATTAGCGGCAGTGTTATCCTTAAATGAAAAAGAAATATGAAACATATCAAATACATTGTCAGAACAAACAATCACCGCTGCTATACCTAAAAAAATGAATGTAATTGAGAAGATTCTTAAAAGCAATCCTACTATCCCCAAAATTGGTTGATCCCCATAATCTGGTTTTTCGTGCGTATTCATTTTAGTATTTAATTTTTCTAGATAAATTCAAAAATAGGAATGGCGAAGTCTAATTCTGATTTAACCAACCCGTTTTGGTTATACTTTTTTCTTTCAAATCAATCTTTCACTATTCCATCAATACCACCTACCAAACTTCACTCAATAATTCTCTGTAAACAAGAAAACAGGATAAACAATCTGTTTTCAGGATAAAAAATAAAGCGGGTTGGATTTATGCCGTAACGCTCATTAATGAGTTGGGAATAGGAAGGAGGCTAAAATTTCAAATGTGAAATTTGAGATGTAAAATTGACTTACCAGACAGTATCTTCAGGCGTTGGTCTCCCGATTTTTCCTTACATCAATTTTTTAAAGGCAGCGCCAACAGGAACGCTTTCACCTCCGATGGTTACATAATGTCCCTTTCGCTGCGCGGTGATATACCGGGTATTTACAATAAATGACTGATGTACCTGTTCAAAAAAATCAGGCAACATCGCTTTTGTTTTTTCAATGGTAGAACCTACTACCAGAAAGGAATTGGGCCAGCGAAATTTAATGAGAACGGTATTACGTTTGATATGATTAAAAGACTGAATAATAGTAACATCCTCAAATCGGATTTCTTTACTAATGAAGTCATGATCCTGAAAAGACAATTTCCTCAATGTTTCAAGGCTAACATTTTCAAAATATTTCCCCTTTAAAAAAATAGTTTTTGTTTTCAGTTTATTTTTTTCCGGGAATGCCATTTCAACCGCAACCAATAATTGCTTTTCGATAATTGGCTTGGTAATAAAGGTGGCTGGCTTATATAATTTGGCGTGTTTTAAGGTGGTTTCATCGGAATAACCACTGAGAAATATAAATGGGATGCTATAATGCTCCTGTAAAAAATGGGCGATCCTGATACCAGCATCTTCATCCTCAAACAGGCGAATGTCTAACAATACAAGGTCGGGTAATTGTGTTTTTATATAAGCAATGCTTTCATTGTAAGTATCTGTAATTATACAGTCCCCTATTTTTTTATCTTCCAGTAATTCTTTTACGTGG
>MKRO01000107.1:11602-11983 GCA_001896965.1 Sphingobacteriales bacterium 41-5
ATTCATCTTCTACAATTAGTATTCTGCTCATGTGTTAGTTGTTTTGAGTGTGTATAGTTTTGGTTTAGAATTTTATCATACAACAAGCGCCGGTTTCGTTATAAAAACTAATTTTCGCCCTTAGCTGGTGGGCGAGCCCTTCCAATAGAACACGCCCGAATCCCGATGTTTTATGATTCAAAAATTCATCATTATAACCTAGGCCGTTATCCCTGTAAATCATTAAAGTGTGATTGTCTTCATTTGTTGTAGTTAACATGATATGTTTATCAGTTGTATTAACGAACGCATATTTGAGGGAATTGGTCAGGAGTTCGTTAAAAATTAACGCTAGCGTGGTTGATTTATTTTGAGGGATAGTAATATTGGCATCTATTTCAG
>MKRO01000108.1:0-7339 GCA_001896965.1 Sphingobacteriales bacterium 41-5
CTGGTACATTGTATCGCCATGGTCTGAAATGTTCTTCATTGATCTGGTAGAAGGGAGATAAGGATGCCTGTGTGTGTAGCGCCAGGGAATGATCATTTGTTGGATGGGGATTGAATTTTCGGTGATGAACCTGTTCCCATAAAAATCAATATCCTGTCCGAACTGCCCGGGTCCGGTTTCGTTTTCAAACTTATCCCTGTCAAGCCTGAAACGAAAATCGCCGCCCCTTACGTTTAAAGAAGAATCGCCGGGTTTCGGTATATAAGTAATATCTCCTTCCTGCCCGCGGTTATTGGCATAGATCCAGTTGTCAATTGAAAACTGCAGGTTTGAAATTTGTGTTTCGTAATTATTTTTAAAGAAGCCTGTAAAAAGCTTTTCCTTAATGTCGGCCTTATAATCTCCATTGGTATCTTTCAAATAAAGGATATCGGGAGCAGCGGTAACTAATAGGCCCCCCTTCCAGGGCAACAGGCTGGTGGCTTCAGAAAGTTTATCGGCAAATACTACAGATGAATCTACCAGGCCATCTTCATTCAGATCAAGCAACACACGTATCTGGCCTTTTTCTTCACCGGGCTTGGGAGTAAAAGGAGCGTCGGGCATAAGCGCCACATAACAAACTCCGTTTTCATCAAACTCCATGGTAACGGGATCGTAAACAAAAGGCTCGCTTGCAAATAGCTCAACTTTATAACCTTCTGAAACGGTGAGTGCTTTTAACGCATCATCCGGCGAAAGCGCATCGGGGTATCGTTGTTCTTTGCAGGAGAATAACATTGAAATGATCACCGAAAATACAGCGATTGCGAGAAGATGTTTGCAGTTCATTGAATATCTTATAAACCATTATATAATACCTGTAAAAGTAGAGATTTATATTAAAAAAAATGTTTTTTACAGAAAATTACGTGTACGTACCCAAATATTATTAAATTTGTTTGGTACCAAATTGACTTTTTCTTTCAACTTAAATATTATGAACGAGGGTAATAGCCGTAGAAATTTTATTAAGTTATCAGCGTTGTCCGGGCTTGGCTTGGGTCTAACAAGTTCAGTGCCTTCAATGGCATCCGAAATTTTTAAGCGGGAATCTGGGGCGGCGTTATTTGTACCCGGCGGCAAGCCTGATATTCCTTTTGTGCCGAGGCGCGTGGCCAGTTGGTGGAACAGCATCGAAGATTTGCAATGGAACCAGAAAGCAATTCGTGATAAAGTAAAGCGCCGGGCCGAAGGTTTTGCAAAAGCAAAAATTGATACGGCAATGAATTACGGCTTTCATATTCGTTTTGACTTTGCAAATTATTTTGGACAGTTAAACGAATATTTTGCTGCGGTTAAAGAAGAACTTCATAAATACGACATCAAATTTATTGAACATTACTCCTGCAATCATGTGGAAAGGCCGCGCGGCAAAGAAGAATTTGATAAACTACACCGTAACCAGCGCCATCATACTTTATTGTTTCATGATGAGCAGGCGGCCAAATATGCGCAGTATGAAGGACATCTTTTTCAGGAGATTTGTGAGGTTGATATTTTTGATGGAGGTCGTGGCTATGCAAGGCAATACCAGATGGAAGCCTTTTGCCACAACAATCCCGGCTTTTTGGATATGCATAAAAAGTATTTGCAAAGGCTGGTGCGCGAAGTGAATTTTGACGGCTATGAAATTGATGATATGTGTGATTACGTGGGGTTGCGGGCATGCGGATGTAAATTCTGCAGAGAAAGATTCAAAAGAGATTATGGCCATGACATTCCTCCCACCACGGATAAGAGTTTTTGGGGTGATACCACGAAGCCTATGTTGCTATGGGGCAATTATGAGAACCCTGTTTTTCGTGACTGGATTAAAATGAAAGACGATGTAATTGCAGACCACGTAAAAACGTGTAAAGACATTATTGAAGATAAGCCTATGCTTACATGTTGCTCCAGTACGGGACCGATAACGTTGAATGCCATTTCACTGAACCTGGAGCGGATTGCTGATACACTTGATTTTTACATGCTTGAAAATGTGGGTACCAATATTCGCAGCGTAAACTGGCTTGAAAAAGATGCTGAAGCACTGCAACAAAAAGATATTGCTGAAAAGCGCGGATTTGCACCTGCAATGGCATTGAGCTATACTATTTATAAAGATGGCGGTTACATGGGCTGGGCGCTTGCAAGATTCTGGGGTGTAGCTAATTGGGCCAGCACTTTTCATCAAAGGTTATCAGAAGATCCGATAGATGCTATGGAATTGGAGGATATGATCATGGAGGTGAATAACTGGGAGGTAAAGCACAGTGATCTCAACCATTACAAGTCGCAAGATTTTGTAGAAGCAAGACTGGTATATAACTACTACTGCCGCATGAATGGCTGGCGTGATACAGATGGCAGGGAGCAGTGGGACAAGGTAAAAGCATGGTCGAAACACCTTGCTGAAACCAACGTGGGATACAGGTTTGTACGCTACAGAGAGCTTGCAGATGAAAAGATGCTGTCATCAGAAAAAACACCTTTAATACTGGACAGTGTGGCATGTTTGAGTGATGCACAATATAATGCCATTGAAAAATACTTGGCCAAAGGCGGTACAGCTTGGTTGGCCCTGCCTTTTGGTACACATGATGATAAAGGTTTTAAAAGAAGCGTTCCGTTATCGGAAAAGTTGTTTAGAAAAAAATACCGAAATCTTCAAATTGTAGAAACTGCAACAAACGCACAACCCATTGATAAGCTCATTGCAGAAGGAAAATTCAAACCTGCTATTAAGCAAGTTGCTGGTGATGTTGGCTGGTGTGTGCGCGCGCGCAGGTATGGAGATAAAATGGTTCTGCATTTTTTGAATTCTAAAATGAAGGCAAACCCACACCCCACTGTAAAGGACATTAGCGGGCAGCCAGTGAT
Source organism: Sphingobacteriales bacterium 41-5 (assembly GCA_001896965.1). Taxonomy (GTDB): domain Bacteria; phylum Bacteroidota; class Bacteroidia; order Chitinophagales; family Chitinophagaceae; genus Niabella. The sequence goes on from MKRO01000108.1 coordinate 2,905, forward strand.
TACAACAATAGAATCAACAATACAAAATAACAACCTGGTTTTTGAAATAGACCGTGCCAGATTGCAACTTCCTGCATTGAGTTTGTGCAGCCCTGAACTGAAAGATACTGTAAGGACTGTAGACATTACTACCTCAGGCAAAAAGCAATTGGTGAAAGTGAATCTCAGCGGGATGAGAATTTACGCGGTAGCACAATAATCTTTTGTTTTTCTTGAAAACATTTACATGTTGAGACTATTCTTACTTATAAGCTTTTTTTATTTTACTGGTATCGAAACATCAGCACAACAAGATTCATTTTATATACTCACCCCTCCACCGCCAGTTCAGCCCCGATTAAATAACCCTTTGGTTTACGGATGCCGGTCAGGAAATGATTTTTTATACCGTATTCCATGTCAGGGAGAGCGACCTATTGTTTTTACTGTAAAAGGATTGCCAAAAAGTTTGCGCCTTGATAAAAATTCGGGGGTTATCTCTGGTAAGAGCCCTGCAAAGGGCACCTACCAATTAAATGTTATAGCAAAAAATAAGCACGGCGTTAATACTAAAAGTTTCAAGATTATTTCTGGAGAGAAAATTGCCCTTACCCCTATAATGGGCTGGAATCATTGGTATGCTTATTTCGATAAGCCTACGGACGCGCTTATAAGGCAGGCCGCAGATGTAATGCTAAGCAATGGTTTGGCAGATGCAGGCTATAATTACGTTTGTATTGATGATTGTTGGACAAACGCTTACGAAAAGAACCGAATGCCCATTCAGGATTCTTTGCGCTTGAAAAGGAGGCGGGATTCAAGCGGTAGCATTTTGCCAAATGATTATTTCCCTGATATGAAAGCGATGACAGATTATTTGCATCAAAAAGGTTTTAAAGCAGGTATTTATTCGTCGCCTTCAAAAAGAACGTGTGCAGGTTTTGAAGGTTCTTTTGGGTACGAGGAAAAAGATGCAAAGCAATGGGCGCAGTGGGCCTTTGATCTTATTAAATATGACCGTTGCAGCTATCCTGATGATGCGCCGTATAATACGTTAGAACAAGCTAAGTATCCTTATGAAAAACTCGGGCAGGCTTTGAAGAAGATAAACAGGGATATATATTATAGTTTATGCCAGTATTATGGTTCTGAAAAGGATGGTGATGTGTGGAAATGGGGCGGGAGTATAGGAGGTAACTCCTGGAGAACAGGTACAGATATTAATGCTTTTTTGCCAGATGTTTTTAAAGTAGCCCTAAGAAATATACAGTTCGCCGCTTATCAAAAACCCGGGGAATGGAACGATCCTGATTTTTTAATGCTGGGATGGTTAGGAAACAGGAGGACTGGAGGCATTTATCGTACAACTATGCATCCCAATACGCAGTATGCTTATGTTTCATTATGGAGCCTGATGGCATCTCCATTATTCTTTAGCAGCCGCATCGATAAAATAGATGCATTTACACTGAACCTGCTTACCAATCATGAGATCATAGCAATCAATCAGGACCCGCTTGGTTTATGCGGCAGATTGGTTACTCTAAATGAAAAACAGTTTTTATTGGTTAAAGAGTTGCATGATGGCGCTACTGTGGTTGGTATATTTAACCGCAATAGTACCGATATGGAAATTAAAATCAACTTAAAGGATATTGGGTTAAAGGAAACATATGATGTACGCGATTGCTGGCGGCAGGTACTTATTGGCCATGACCTGTCATCCTTTCAAACAACTGTTCCAGCCATTGGTTGCGCGGTAATAAAATTTAGTAAAACGAACTAACAATTACTACACCCATTTAATTTATGGTATGATAAAAAATATAATTTCACTGACCGTATTTGTTTTAATATTTTCTATAGCTGATGCGCAAAGCGATTTAAAGTTCACTAAAAATTATTTTGAAAGCTTAAACCATACGCATGATCTTGATCTACCTGCGTGGGGGCCATACAGCAGGCGCTATGCAGGCATTTCGCATATTCCCGATGTGAAGAGTGGAATGAGGTTTGATTTTTTTGTAGCACCAGGTTATTGGCGCAATAAGGTTTTAATTCCGTCTGTGCGGTATGAATCGGATTACTACCCATGGAATATAACCAGTGATTATAAAGAGATCAGCTACAGATACCAGTTGGAATGGAAAGACAAGGTATACAGCGACGTTACTTATTATTCGGTAGATGCAAATACCGTGCTTGTAAAAATTGAAACGGTAAATAAAACACCTAATTCGCAAAGCCTTGTAATGAACCTGTTTGCAAACATTGAATACCTTGATAATTACTCTTTATATAAAATAGAAGACAATGAAGGTGAAACCTGGTACAATGCGTTGCAATATACTCACCTGGGGCATAAAATAAAAAAGTTGAATGATGACCTTATTTATGATGGCTGGCTGAGGGATGAAATGAGAAGTTCGCAGTACCTTGATGGAAGGGCAGTGGGCCGAAATTTTGGCGCTTTTGCAGGAGACAGTGTTACTTATGATGTACAGGTTACAGATGAACAGAAAAACGGGTCTGTCGTTTTTGTCTATCGCGTGCGGCCAAGTAAAACCGCAACATTTAAAATGACAGGTCTGGGAAAGGAACAACAGCTTGTATTTAATGGTAATGGCGAAACGCAAACACTTACGGTTAATTATAACCTGCAGCAGGCCGGACTCAAAAAAATAAAACTTGTATCTGAAGGAACATCTAACATTGACCTGAATGGATTTTTAATTTCTTCAAAACCAGATGCAACAGTAAAAATCTCAGAGCAGCAAAAATATCATCAGCCGGAAATTACAGAAGATGAAAAGAATAAAACGTTGTTACTTAAGTACGCTGATGCATTGCCTTACTACGGCATTGCATGGGACGCTGATAATTTTTTTATCAGGCAAATACAGCACGATACGCTTGAATTTTATTTCAGAGACAGGGTGCCTGATCATTTAAGCAAAGTGGTAAGAGGTAATTACCGCGGACATTTTGCTGATGTTTTTATCAGGCCGGTATCTTTGAAAGCCAACACCTCAAATACAATGTATGCTTTGATTTCAAGTGGTTCCAAAGCCTTTGTTGAAAACAGTTTAAATAGGCTGGAAGAGTTGAAACAAAAAGCTTTTGCCGGAATCGATAATAGTTTTAATGGATTATTGCCCGGGGCTGAAAAATACGTTTTTGGACAGCGGTTGATGAAGGCTGTTGCGCTCGGTAATATTATGTATCCTATTTACACACAAAACCAGTTCATCAAACACTTCCCTCCCGGAAAATGGTGGGCCATGCTTTACACCTGGGATGCGGGCTTCAACGCCATCGGGCTCAATGATATTAATAAAAAAGTTGCTGCTGAATATATTAATACCTATACCACAAGTGATAAAAGTCAGTCAGCATTTATTCATCATGGCACGCCATTGCCTGTACAGTTGTATGCTTTGCAGGATTTATATAACAAGACACAATCAAAAGAATTACTGGAATATTTTTACCCCAAACTTAAAAAATTCTATGATTTTTTAACGGGTAAATTTGAGGGTTCTACCGTACGCACTTTTAAAAGCGACCTGCTGAAGACCTGGGATTATTTTTACAATTCCGGTGGCTGGGATGATTATCCTCCCCAGCATTACATCACCGGAAAGCCAATACGGGCATACATTGCACCGATTTCAACAACAGCTCACGCCATTCGGGCCGGAAAAATTTTACGCATGATGGCGACACAATTGAATAGGACAGATGATATTAAAAACTATGACAAGGATATTGCGGATTTTTCAAAAGCAATTTTGAACAATACCTGGGATAAGGATGCCGGCTATTTTAGTTACATGGTACATGATAAAGATGGTAAGGCTTTATATTTTTTCAGGGATTCTGCAAGCGGTAAAAATTTTAATATGGGTTTGGATGGAGCATATCCTTTATTGTCCGGCATTGTTAGCGAAAGCCAGAAATCTGTGCTACTCAATAAAATATTCTCTCCCAAACACATGTGGACGGATGTTGGTATTTCAGTTGTTGATCAGTCTTCACCTTTTTATCGTAACGATGGTTATTGGAACGGAGCTGTGTGGATGCCGCACCAATGGTTCATGTGGAAAACAATGCTGGATCTCAATCGGCCAGACCTTGCTTATAAAATTGCACAAACCGGACTTGATACCTGGAAAAAAGAAACCGATAAAAGTTATCATTGTTATGAGCATTTTCAAATAGAAACCGGAAGGGGAGCGGGCTGGCACCAGTTCGGGGCATTGTCAATGCCGGTGGTTAGCTGGTTTAATGCGTACTACAAAATAGGTACAATTACAACAGGTTATGAAGTAATGGTTAACCAAACTTTGTTCAATAAAGATTTCACGTCGTTAAAAGCTAAATTAAGTTTTGATGGCGCTACTCCTGCACATGAAAGAAGTATGATGATAGTGATGGATCCGGGTACCGCATATCA
>MKRO01000108.1:7483-15486 GCA_001896965.1 Sphingobacteriales bacterium 41-5
AAAGTATAAAAAAATATTTGACGAATATAAAAAATTCTCTATTTTCGTTAACGTACACAAATTTTTCGTAAAGATTGCTTTTATTTATTTAACGTGCTTCATTTTTAAACAAACATTTTATGAGTAAATCAGATTGTCTAACGATTAGCCGCCTGCATAGACTATGCATTGCTGCCTTTTTATTTGGCCTTTTTGCGTTAACGTTACCGATAGCTGCCCAGTCTCAAACCCTTAGAAATGGGCGGGTTACAGAAGAAGGTACCGGCGAGCAACTCGAAGGCGCAACTGTACTGATTAAAGGCACTGCGCGGGCCACAACAACAAACGAAGAAGGGGTATTTTCAATCTTAGCCAATAACTCAGATATTCTTGTAATATCAAGAGTTGGGGAAGAGACAGTAGAGGTAAATGTTGGCGCCCGTTCTGTTATCAATGTCACACTACGCATGGTTGCAACCGGCGGCGATGAGGTGATTGTTACGGGTTACCGAACCTTGCGTAAATCTGACGTAACCGGTTCAATCACCCAGTTAAGCGGTAATGATTTACAAAAGGCGCCGGTAGCTAATTTTGCGCAGGCTTTGGAAGGCCGGGTGCCGGGCCTGCAAATTCAGTTCCCAGACGGGCAACCCGGCGAAGAACCAACATTTATCATGAGAGGGCCTAACTCACTTAACAACAGCCCGCAGCCACTTTATGTTATTGATGGTTTTCAAATGGAAAGTTTTAACCCCGCAGCCATGAATATGGATGATATTGAAAATATCGCATTTTTAAAAGATGCTTCATCTGTGGCACAGTATGGTGCAAGAGGTGCAAATGGCGTGGTGATTATTACTACCAAAACGGGCCGCATATCCAGGCCCACACTTGCTTTTAATGCCAGTTACGGATTTAATTCTAACCGTAAGAAAATGGAACTCATGAGCCCGTATGAATTTATTACGGTAAATAACTACTGGATAACAGATCCTACAACGCGGGCTCAAACTATAAATAAATTCTTTGCCGATGGCAAAACTGTTGAAGACTATAAAGATGTTCAGGGCGTTGACTACCAGGATTATATATTTACCAAAGGTAGGGTGAGCCGCTACAATATGTCGCTAAGAGGTGGTAACGAAACCACCAAGTATTTGGTTTCGGGAGGTTATTTTGATGAGGAAGGTTCAATTGTGTACACGGGTTCTAAAAGCTATAATGCAAGGATTAATTTGGAAAACACCATAACAAGTAAATTAAAACTGAATTTTATTGGCGACTACGCTGGTGTAAAGCGCATTGGCCCTTTTGTAAGGCAAGGTATCGGAGGAACTTACAATACTTCTACAACCCTTATGTACCGGGTTTGGTCCTGGATGCCTTTACCTTTTCCCGGCATTAACGTCGACGAGTTAATTAATGAATCAGATGAAGATGTTTTTACCGCCTCTGATCTTCGTATAAGCCCGATTACTGATTATAAAAATCAGGAACTGAATTATCTTACCAATTCATTTAACGGTACTGTTGCAGCTACATATACAATTAATAAAACATTCACGTTCAAGTCTACCTTTACCGATCGCTATACTTTAGTAGATAATTCTTTTTTCTATAACGAGAAAACCGCCCCGGGCAGGTATCGCCTTGGTGTAAATGAGGGCGGCCCCTGGGGTGGCTATACCAAGATAAATGTAAATTCAATAATCAATGAAAATCAACTGTTAATCAAGCCTACACTTTCTAAAAATCATACTTTCACAACCATTTTGGTGCAGGGCATTCAAAGCTCCAAATCAAGAGGAATGGGCTACAACGCCAATTTTCTGCCACTGCCGCAATTAGGATTACCCGGGCTGGATCAGGGCGAAAACAGAGGAATGACCTCATATCTTAACGAAGACTCCCGCGTATGGTACCTTGGGCGCGCAGATTATTCTTTCAAGTCCAAATATGTGTTTAACACCAGCCTGAGAGCAGAAGGATCATCCAAGTTTTTGGGTAATAACAAATGGGGGTATTTTCCTTCTTTCGGTTTCGCGTGGAATATGGACAAAGAGGGCTTTATGAAAAGGGTAAATTCTGTTATCAGCACTTCAAAACTAAGGTTCACTTATGGCTCTTCGGGTAACGATAGGATAGGGTATTACGATGCTTTTGACCAACTGGTTTATTCAAGAAACGGGTACCCATTTAATAACTCACTTGATGTAGGCAGTGTTTCAAACAGTACGCTAAGAAATGAAGCCCTGAAATGGGAAACCACTACCGGTATTGACCTGGGGTATGAAGTTGGCTTCTTTAAAGAAAGAGTAAAACTCGACGTAACGCTATATCAAAAGAGAACCAAAGACCTGTTATACAGAGTAATACTGTCACCAAGCAGTGGCTACGGTTCGGCATTTAAAAACATTGGTTCACTGGAAAACAAGGGTATAGAGGTAGAATTAAATACGCTGAACGTAAAAACTAAAGATTTTCAATGGAGAACCAGCTTTAACATCACCACCAACAAAAACAGGATTACCTTTTTGCAGGAAGATGCCAGAAGCATGTTGTACAGTGTAAACTTTGAATCCAATTTTGGAAACCTTTATATTCAAAACGTGGGCCAGCCTACAGGTTTGATGATCGGGTATGTATCTGACGGCTTATACCAACTGAGTGATTTTTATAATCCTGCCCCTAATGTATATACCTTAAAAGAAGGCATTCCCATCAACAACGCGTCTAATCCTGTTGGGCCTGGAGCGATAAAATACAAAGACTTAAACGGCGACATGAAAATTGATGCCAACGACCTTACTATTATAGGACGCGGACAACCTTTACATTTTGGCGGTTTTGCAAATACAGTTACTTACAAAAGGATTACCTTATATGCCCTGCTTTCGTGGGTATATGGTAATAACATTTACAATGCCAATCGCCATACTTTTGAGGGAAACAGTAATGTAAGGCCTTTCATCAACCAGTTTAAGACTTTTGAAAATCGCTGGACCCTTGATAACCAAAATACCGATATCCAAACGCTCAGCCGTGCAACGGCAGGCAGGGCCGGTTTTTATACTTCACAATATGTTGAAGACGGATCATTCCTGCGTTTGAGAACAGTCAATCTCGACTACGCGCTACCTGCCCGCTGGTTGAAAAAAGTGGCTTTAACGAATCTTAACGTTTATTTCAGCGGGCAAAATTTACTTACCTGGACCAATTATTCGGGCCTGGATCCGCAGGTTTCAGTAAGCGGTAACCAGGTGCTTGGTCCGGGATTTGACTATTCAGCTTATCCGGCTCCAAGAACCTACACGTTTGGAATCAGGGCTTCCTTTTAATACAATAAACAGTTTAATTATGAAAAAGCTACATATTTTAATTTTTATCGTTGTTTTGGCCATGGTGCCGGGGTGTAAAAAATTTCTCGACAAGCAACCCAATGATGTCATCAACAGGCAGGGCTTTTACAAATCAATACGGGATTTTGACCTTGCCATTCAGGGGGTGTATAACACGTTACAGGCTGTTCACTCCGGTACGGGTGCCGCACAATATGGATGGTCAGCAGATGAAGGCTTTGGTGCGCGCAGTACTTTTGTTGTTCCTGGCACCTACAATCTTAATTCAAGTTCCTCTTATTACAACTCGGTATGGAGCGCCCTGTATGGGGGCATAAAGGAGGCGAACATTTTGGTGGATGCAATGGACAAAAACCCTGATGTTTTTACGGACAGCACTTCTAAAAAAAGAGGCGCAATCATCAAAGGCGAAGCTATGTTTTTAAGGGGCTATTATTATTTTATACTTGTACAATTATATGGTGGCGTTCCTTTACGTTTATCAGTAATTGAAAGTGTAAACAACATGGAACTGCCCCGAAGCTCCATCAAAGAGGTGTATAATCAGGTGCTTGCAGACATGAGGCCTGCAGAGGAGCTTGTACCCGATATCACCACTTTAGGCTATGGCGGCAGGCTGAATAAATCTGCTGTAAGAGGTATTTTAGCCCGAGTGAACATAACAATGGCAGGCAGGCCGCTGATGGAAACCAACCGGTACGATTCTGCTAGGTATTGGGCGGGCAAGGTAATCAATGATGGAGTGGCCGGACATGATTTAAGCCCGGATCTACCCGAGCTGTTCCGAAAATTTGCTGCGGATGAATACGATATCAAAGAAAGTATTTGGGAAGTAGAATTTGCAGGTGATAACCTAAATCCTTCGTTATACAATGAAACAGGAAACGTGGCATGTTTTAACGGCCCTGCCTCAAACAATGCTGAAACCGGTTTGGCAAGAGGTTATACCGGCATTACCAGAAAAAACTGGCTAATTTTTGGTACCGATGCCGGCGATATGAGAAAGTGGTTTAATATTGCGTGGTTTAATTATAATGCTACCGGATCTAATGGCGCAAAAACCTATAAGGGAACATCGTCCAATAATACATTCTGGTACGGCTATCAGCCAGGTAAGTTTCGCAGGGAATGGGAAAGGTACAGGCCGAAAGGCGGTTTTTCTGCCACACCGGTTAATATGCCGATTCTCAGGTTTGCTGACGTGCTTTTAATGTATGCTGAGGCAGATAACGAAATCTACGGGCCAACGGCTGAATCAATTGAATATGTAAATCGTATTAGGAGGCGCGTATGGTCTACAGGAATTGTTGACGCAGGCGTAAGAGTTGCCAATCAGGGCTCAGGTTACGATCCTGCAAACCCACCAAAGGTTACAATCTCAGGTGGTGGCGGTAACGGTGCAAGGGCGGTGGCTACTGTAGCCGCCTCCGGCGCAAACCTGGGAAAGGTAACTGCCGTAGCAATGACTTTTACCGATTCTGTACTGTTCTGGACGCGTGGTTCGGGATATACCACTGTTCCAACCATTACAATCGATCCGCCGCCACCGGGTGGTACACAGGCAACCGCTACCATTACAGGAATTTATAATAAGGGTCAGGCAGATGTGCCAGCCGCAGCACGTGCCAGTAAAGATGCCTTCAGGGCATTTATACAGGATGAGCGTTTCAGGGAACTGTGTTTTGAAGATCGCAGGAAGTTTGACCTGATTCGCTGGGGCATATTCCTGGATGTAATACAGCAAATGGCAGTAAGTGTAAAGGCCGATTATAACGGAGCTACAAATTACATCACTACCGGTTACGCAAACACCACTGCACGGGACACTTTATGGCCTATACCATTAAATGAATTGACAGCAAACCCGGTGGTTACACAAAATTTAGGCTGGTAAAAAATAATTTTAAAAACTACATTTATATGAAACGATCAAAATATATTTTCTATACTTGCATTGCTCTCGTAGTAGCAAGTTGCAGTAAAAAGTTAGAAGTAGCAAGCCCAGAATTATCAGTGACTCCGGTATCTACAACAGTTAAGGCTGGGGAAACCGTTGTCTTTACATTCGGAGATGAAAAATCGCCCGATAACCTGTTCTTTTTTTCGGGAGAACCTTTACAGCAGTATTCAAATTCGTATGGCGTTGGCAAAGGCCGCCTGGCTCTCAACAGCTCGGGCTATAGTTTTTCTTTTCAAAGCCGCTTCGATTATAACGGCCCCCCTGCAGACAGCGTTGCTAAATACGGTTCACAAACAGGTCAGTTATCTATGTGGGCTTCAACTGACTTTAACGGAAAACTGGACTCTGCAAGTGTAAAAAGCGCTACCTGGACGGATATTACGAGTAAATTTACTTTGCCAACTGCGCAGCATGCATCATCCTTTACAAATTCAGGGGTAAATAATCTTATGGATGTACTCGTAAAAGGAAAGCCTTTATATTTAGCATATAAACTCACCACAAAAAGGCAGCGCGATAATGGCTATTCCCAATACTGGAATGTACAAAACTTTGTGATACAGGCTAAGGATTCTGTAGCCGGGCAATTGCCTGTGCTATATAATATGGGTAAAATGGAATTTAATTTTGTTGATATGAAATGGGGAGGTAGGAGTTCCATATTATCCCGTACAGCAACAGTTGTAAGAGTGGGAGGCCCCAATCCCTATATTACAACTACTCAAGTAGAGGATTCTATTATACAGGCAACTGGTATTCAGGTTGATCCATCAATTGCTGAGGCATGGGCAATCAGTACCAAAATTAATGTAGATAGTGTTTTCCTCGGTTATGACACACCAGTAACCATCGCTAGTTATACAACCGTAAAATTTCCAACTGAATATTCTTACGTTTATAGTAAACCCGGGACTTACAAAGCTGTATTTGTAGGTACAAATCGTTCGAAAGACGAAACGAAGAATGTTGTTAAGGAATTTACAATTACTGTGATGCCGCAATAACTGACTAAAGTTCTATGATAGAAGAGTCATTTGGTGTGTATAAGCTAAACACACCATGTGACTTTTTTTATATCACCTTTAAAACCATTTACAATGAAACATGCTTACCATTACGCGCTGGCAGCAGTATTATTGCTTCAGCTCTCTTGTCAAAAAACTGACAAAACCGTTGACTCAGCAGACATGTCTGAAACAACAATTGCAAGGGCAGCACAACCACTGCCCGGCGGCAAAGCAAATTTCTCAATCGTTTTCGGAAATTTAGATGGCTCCGGAACTGTTTGGACACGTATTGCAAACCTTACTTTTAATGCAGCCGCAGGAACCGTTGGCGAAACTTTTTGGCAATGGGATAACCTGCAGGAAAAAGGTAAAACCGCCTTTAACAGCCACACCTGTACCATGAGCGGGATAACAAAAACGGTTACTGTTTACACTCCAACAGGCTGGATGCTGCCTGCCGGCCAGTACACGGGCTGGTCAGGAACGTACACTTACAATACCTCATCAGCATTACTCACTATCAGTTGGTCAAACGGGAATTGGGAAAAATGGAATGTAAGCATCCCTCAAACCGGGTTGGCACAAATGAATTTCAACTCATCCAGTTATGCCATCACACACGGGCGGGGTTACGGCAGTAATGCTTCATGGGGTACTTATAAAACAATTTCGCAAATTCCGAAAGTGATCTATACAGGGCAAAACGTAATGGATTATTCAAGCGGTTCTACAAGGAATGCTACTAACTGGGCTACCTCAAACCTAAATCTTGCCGGCTTCACAGTTTCGGCCAATGGGTTAACTCTGCATTATGACCAGCCTACTTCTTCCTCCTGCAATCCTGCTAACGGTTGCGTCACCACAAGAGAAGGTATTATATATCATTTGGCAAGTAATAATAATAGCAGAAGTATGGTGTATAATCATTTTTGTAAATGTTTACCTAAAGACACTGATTATCCCAGTTATTCTGGAAACCTTCATCCTTATGCGGTACAGCAAATTATTAATGACGCGGGTGAGCTAATGGGCTTTGTGATGGTGGAGCAGCAGGATCAAAGCGGTTCGCCAGGTTTTCAATATCAAATATCTGCAAGATTAAGGTAGGAGCGTAATAACTTTTGTCGTATATGGCCTGGCAACAATGAATGTCAGGTCATTTTTTCGTAGTGTTCACTTCTTAATAAAATGCCACCGCTCGTTCTGTAAAAATCATCAGTAAGTTCAAAGCTGCCGTTTTTAATTTTTGTCCATTCTTTGCCATAAAGAGGATGGTATTGCAACATGTTGTTCCAGTTGGCATAATTTATATTGCCATTAGTTTCCATAAGGCCCATCTTCAATTTTGGAAAAGGCTGAAGGCGCGCCGCCAGGTTTTTATGCCAGTCAATTAGAATAGGGTTTACAGTAAGGTCTGCGCACAGACAGGGAATGTTGCGGTCATAAGCAAGCTTTGCGATCTTCATACTTTCGCTCAATGTTTTGGCGATGCCTTTTAAAACCATTGCTCCGTAGCCCTGGTCAATTCTCTTTAGAGCGTCAGCTTCTGAATGTATGCTTTCATCTGCCCCGATGCGTAAGCCCAGGCCGGCTACATTTTCTTCATTATTCATTGCCAGGGGTTCCTCATAAACAAGGATCTGGTCAAATGCGCCTATTTTTTTCGCGTGGTCAAGGTACCGGGCCAGTGTTTCTTTT
>MKRO01000109.1:0-4830 GCA_001896965.1 Sphingobacteriales bacterium 41-5
TGTCACCATCACGTAATTATCGGCGGCAAGCAGGCTGTATTCATTTGTTCCGTTAGCAGTTGTCCAGGCGCCGCTCAATCCGCGCTGCAAAGGCACCGCGGAGATAACAAAGGTTGACAGGGCGGCAATAGCCACCCACGTAAAAATTGCATTGAATTTTTTCATAATTTACAAGTTTAGACCCCATCGTTACGCCTTGGGCGGAACCTACACTCAGGCAGACGGGAGTTTTATTTATCAGCTAAAATAATTTCTATTTTTTCAAGCTCTTCTTTTTCAAAGGAAATATTGCCGAGGCATTTCAGGCTGTCTAAAAGTTGTTCGGAGCTGCTGGCGCCAACCAAAACAGAAGTCACTCTTTCATCTTTCAGCAACCAGGCCAAAGCCATTTGCGCAAGCGACTGGCCGCGCTCTTCAGCTATAACATTCAATTTCTGTAATTGTTCCACACGTTCTTTGGTAATCGCATCTTTTTTCAAAAAGCCGTGTTTTTTTGCCGCGCGGGAATTTCTGGGAATCCCTTTTAGATATTTATTCGTTAACAGCCCCTGCGCCAGCGGTGAAAAAGGAATGCAGCCAACGCCTGATTTTTCAAGTTCATCAAGCAGGCCGCCTTCAACCCAGCGATCGAGCATCGAATAGCGTGGCTGGTGAATTAAACAGGGTGTTCCTAATTTTTTTAAAATCTTAAATGCTTTGGCCGCTTTCTTCGCCGGATAATTTGAGATACCGGCGTACAACGCTTTTCCCTGCCGCACAATCGAATCAAGCGCCATCATAGATTCTTCAAGCGGCGTATCAGGGTCAGGCCGGTGATGATAGAAAATATCAACGTAATCCAGCTTCATGCGTTTCAGGCTTTGATCAAGACTGGCCACAAGATTTTTTTTGGAGCCCCATTCGCCGTATGGCCCGGGCCACATGAGGTAACCGGCTTTGGACGAAATGATGAGTTCGTCGCGGTGATTTTTAAAATCTGCGTGCAGGATTTTTCCGAAATTAATTTCAGCGCTGCCGGGCGGCGGCCCGTAATTGTTGGCAAGATCGAAATGCGTGATGCCGTTATTAAAAGCGGTGTGCAAAGTTTTACGATAAACTTTCACGTCATCAACATCACCGAAATTGTGCCAAAGGCCTAAAGAAATTGCGGGCAATTGAATACCTGATTTACCGCAGCGGCGGTATTGCATGGTTGAATAGCGATTTTGTGAGAATGTCATAAAGTTTTTGTTTTGAGGTTCGGGTTGCGGGGTTCGCGTTAAGCGATTCGAGTTTAAAATTTACTTATCGTCAGGTGGCTTTACGTTCCAGTTCTTTACAACATATTGAATATAGTTGTTAATCTTGCCACCCAAATTATCATATTGCTTTAGCAGTTCATCAAGATCATTAGAAAATTCAGGATATAACCTACTGAGTGTTGTTAAATGCAAAATCGTTTCGTCATTACTTGCATGAGAATAGGTCAAAAACCTGATATATTCACCTTTATAAATCCTTCTTCCGTATCCTTCCACAATATTTGTGACAACCGAATCTGCCGATCTTCTTAACTGGCTACCTAATTCATACAATTCGTACTTAGGCAATTTAAGAGATCGCGCATGAGCTTTAAAAAACAACGCTAAGGCAATGTTGAAAATATCCAATTTCTTGTAACTCATAATTTAAATTTAGCAATTTACCTTAAAACACGTGCTATACCTGAATTTCATGCCTCGTATCACGTTTCGCGCAACTCGTTACCCGCATCACGCACCCTTTCTGCCTTCGACTCCGCTCAGGCAGCGTCCCCGAACCACGTACCTCGCACCCCGTTTCACTTCAGCACATCCAGCACCTTATACATTTTTCTTATCAAGCTATATTGGCTGCCGCTGTAATTGTTCACGAGAAAAGAAAAAATATACTCTTTCCCGTCTTTACTTTTTTGATAACCGGTAAAGCCTTTTACCCGATTAATGGTTCCGCTTTTCATGACCATATTATTATAAGCGTCAGGAAACGCTTTGTAATAATCGTTGAACCAGGATTGGTTTTTTGCATAGCGCAAAACGGTTACTTCCGCATGGGTTGTAACGCGGTTTTGAGGAGAGAGGCCCGAACCATCGTATAAATGCAATTCTTCAGGGTCAATGCCTTTGTTTTTCCAATGATCTTTTACAATACCAATTCCACCATCAGTTGAAACCTTTCCTTTGTTTTCAAGAGCTAATGTTTTAATAAACGCTTCCCCATAAAGATTGATACTTTTTTTCAAAAACCAATTCACGAGCGATGTCATTTTCGGTGAACGATTCGTAAAAACCCAATCCACGTTTTGTACTGGATTTCTTACCACGCTCCAATCAGCGGTTGTAAAATTTACACTTGATTTTAAATGATTGATGATTGTTTTTATAAACTGATTTACGGGATCATACATCGCCCCGGACACAACAAAAGCGCTCTGCCCCGCAGGAATGGTGCCGGTTAATATTCCGTTTTTACTTCCCATTGAAGGTTGGTACAAATAACTGTTATCGCCCGATTCTTTTGGCGCGGCCGTTGCTTTGGAAACAATTTCGTAATCGTATAAATAAGGGGTTGATTTCACAACTGAAACGGCATCGCCAATATTGCTTCCTGATTTTAATACAAGGTCAAACTGGTTCTCGCGCCAGTTGAGCGGTTGTGCGCCGGCGCCGTAATAATTGCCAATATCCTGCCAAATCCAACCATCGGGAATGGTTTCATAATCCCACTTTGAAGCGTTGATGATAACAGATTGCAATTGTGTAATTCCTTTGTCAGCCAGCGCTGCTTTCAAACGCCCTATGAACGCAACATCTTTCGTTTCATCCCAGCGCCAGCTTCCCAGTGAAGGGTCACCTGAAGGCTCGACATACAGGCTTTTTCCATTGCCTGTTGAAACAATCCCGAATTTTGTTTCGTAGGTATACGAAGTTCCCAAAATATCAAAAATTGTGGCAGCCGTAATTATTTTTTCAGTAGATGCAGGAGCCAATCCCACGCGGCTATTCTGATCGAAAACAGTTTCGCCGGTTGTGGCGTCAATCACGTATAACGAACTGATCGCATAATTTAACTGGTCATCAGCATTGAAACTGCTCATCGCAGTTTTGAGTTTTTGCGCAGTTTGGGAATACGCAAAAACCGAACTCAGCATTAGTAATAAAATGGCCGAACACTTTTTCATCATCTGATTTTTTTAGACTGTATAAAAAACAAAACATTTTTAATTACAACATTTAATCCCAATCTGCTGCTGCGGCCGTTGCAATCACCTTACCACCTGCATCTTTAAAAGCAATTTGGTGTGGTGCAATTAATTCGTATTTAGAAATCAGCGAAAGCGCTTTTACTAACTCGTCCTCCACTTTCATCGCATCCTCGCAATACATTTTGGTGGAGCCGATATTAAAAAAACTAATCGAATTACCGGCCTCTCTTTTTGCCGTGAAGAATATTCTGTTACAACCTCCAAATGCTTTCGGGGTTTCTAAGTTACTCAAATCAATTTGAGCCTTTGCTTTTACCAATTGGTCGTAACTTAAGCCAGCCAGGGTTTTCAGCATCCATTGGCGCTGAATGGTTTCACTGCTCATAATTTTGTTGTTTTGCGAACAGGATGAGAGCGTAATAAAAAAAACTACTAAAAATAAAAACCCAAAATTCTTCATATAAAAATTATTTTGTAACAGGATGCGGAAGATAAAACGAATACATGCAAGAATTTGTTAAGAAAGGAAGATAGTAAGCCACGAATGCACAAAGGCTCGAAGTGTTCATTCAAGTGGTGAAATTGCCTCTATTAACAGCGCATTATCTTTATCAAATAGTTTGAGCGTATTACCCACTACCTGGTACATTTTTACAAGCGGTAGTATTTTTGATAGCACCTCATCGTTTACATCGCCTTCGCAATATTTTTTTGTGGATGCTGCGTTGCTGATAACAATATCATGTTTGCCTGTAAGCGTAACAGGAAAATGAAACCGGTTGCATCCTACATAAGCTGTTGACGGGTTCAAATCCGTGAAATCCAAATAGGGCGTGGCTTTCGATAAACGTTCTCCATCCGCATTCATCATTTTCACGATCTCCCATTTTCTCAACAACGAGCCCTGCTCGTCGTCAGAATGGTAAACTGCTTCAAACAATTTCGTACGGCTTTTATCAAAAAGGGAAAGCTGGTTTTGTGCAACCGAAAAGAAATGAACATCATTAAGGTTCTTCAAAAATTGTTGGTCTGTTAAAGTCGTTCCTTTGCACATTGGAAGTGGGACACTGATATACATGAACTCCACCCGGTTATTGTAAGAATATTTTGGGGTGAACACAACCGAATCGCAACCTGCTGAACCGTGAGTTTTTAAAATGTCGCGCAAATCGAGGTAAATGTTTGGCAATGCCTCATGTGATCCGTGCATTTCTGTTACTTTCCATTTGTGATGAAGCGGCTCTGTAGTCATTACGCTGGTTAGGGGCGCAGTTACTTTATTACTACAGGATGTAATAATTGTAATAAGAAATATTAGTGTGAGAATTTGCTTCATTGGATGATTGTTAAACGGACGATGAAGAGTGCGACGCAAGATTGATGCCACAAGCACTTACGATGATAACCAAATATATCTGCAAATCGAACCCGTCATACGAAACGTAGTGAAGCGTTGCCTAAGCATCTAACTGAATCACGGGGTTTCTTCGTTATGACCCGTTTGAAATGGCGGCTACCTCAAATACCCCAATATCTTCAGCATACTTTGAGCGCTTTGCTCTTTGGCGTAAACCCACTCCTCAAGTTTACCGTTTTTATCGTATTCG
>MKRO01000109.1:4863-7853 GCA_001896965.1 Sphingobacteriales bacterium 41-5
TGTTTGATGCCGCCATAACCACTGATTTGATCCTGGTAAGCGCCGGTATTGAAAAAGCCTACATATAAAGGCTCCTTATCATCTGCTTTTTTATCCTCCATTTCTTCTGCGTCAACAGGCCTGATACCGGTAATGCCAATGCCGTTATCGTTTTTTATTTTGGGTAAAAAAACTTCGTTGATGTGTTCTTCGGAATCGTAATAATCGTGGCCGTCGCAGGTAATGCCACCCAGCACCACGCGCTGATACTCGTTGTCCCATTTATTTACGGGCAACATTAAAAAGCGCTCGCCAATGCCCCAGGTATCAGGCAGCGTTGTGATAAAACTGGAATCGATCATGTACCAGGTTTCCCTGTCGTTTTGGATTTTTTCGCCAACAACACTGTAAATGTGCATCATGCTTTCGCCTACCGTGTAGCTGCCAAACTCAGTGTAAATATTAGGCACCGGAACCTTCGCTTTTTTGCACGCGGATTTGATGTTGCCGATAATTTCATTAATCATGAACTGGTAATCGTATTCAAAACCCAGGCTGTGCTTTATAGGAAACCCGCCGCCAATGTTCAGCGAATCCAGTTCGGGGCAAATCTTTCTCAACTGGCAGTACAGGTTGATGCTTTTACGCAGCTCACTCCAATAATAAATATCATCCTTGATGCCTTTGTTTAAAAAGATATGCAGCATTTTCAATTGGAACTTTTCTTCGTTGCCCTCAATTTCATCCACATAAAACTCCAGTACATCGCGCGCGCGAATACCTAACCGCGATGTATAAAAAGGAAAAGTGGGTTCTTCCTCCGCCGCAATCCTGATACCGATTTTAAAAGGATCTTTAGATTTTATGCTGCGTTTGTACATGTTCAGCTCTTCTTTATTATCCAATACAGGAATTACATTTTTAAACCCTGAATTGATGAGCTTGGCAATGCGCGAAGTATAATTTCTTTGCTTGAAGCCGTTACAAACGATATTAATTTCTTTTGTGATCTTGCGGCGTTTATACAACTGATTAATAATGTCAATATCGTAAGCAAAGGAAGTTTCGAGGTGAATGTTGTGCTGCAATGCTTCTTCCACCACGAAAGAAAAATGTGAGCTTTTAGTACAATAAGTATAAAAATATTTACCGTCGTATTTATGGCGGCGCATGGCGTTGGCAAAATACTGTTTGGCTTTGTTAATGTTGATGCCAATCTTGGGCAGGTAACTGATCTTTAGCGGCGTTCCATGTTTTTTGATCATGGCTTTCAGGTCAATACCATTAAACTTAAGAAAGCCATCCTTTACTTCTATTCCTTCCTGCGGAAAATTAAAAGTTTGCTCTACCAGCCCTAAATACGAATTGTTCATTTGCAGAGAATGCCGGGTTCACCGGTATTTTATGGTTTTACAAATCGGTTGCTAAATTAGGTATTTATGCAATTATTCATTCATAAAAAATATGTGAAATACCATTTGGTGGTTAGAGCCTCAATGTACAAGACGAAATGGCTCAGTTTTGGTTTCCGCTTCGCTCAATCAACACAAACAGGGGAACAAAAAAACCGCCCGGTTACGAGCGGTTTAATGATATAAATTTTAAAGCCTGTTGACTACCTTATTTTACCGATGCTACCAAAGCCTTGAAAGATTCAGGATTGTTCATGGCTAAATCTGCCAGTACTTTCCTGTCGAGTTCAATACTTTTAGCGCGGAGTTTGTTGATGAAAACGGAGTAACTCATCCCTTCTTCGCGGCAGGCAGCGTTAATACGCGCAATCCACAAAGTGCGGTAATCCCTTTTCTTTACTTTACGGCCTACATAAGAGTAGGTCATACCTTTTTCAACAACGTTTTTAGCAACGGTGAAAACATTTTTACGTTTGCCGTAAAAACCTTTGGCTTGTTTTAATATTTTTTTTCTGCGGGCTTTAGATGCAGCAGAGTTTACTGAACGTGGCATATCTTAATTTTTTTGAGTTAAATGTTGAAAAGCCTGCCTGTCGGCAGACCTGTTAACGGGTTAAAAAGTTCTATTTCAACCTTAATAAACGTTTTACAAAATGCATGTTTGCGGGGGCTACTTCACCGTCAATACGCATGTTACGTTTGCGTTTTGTAGATTTTTTAGTTAAGATGTGGCGTCTGAAACTCTTTTGGTGGGTGATTTTACCGGTGCCCGTTACTTTAAAACGTTTTTTGGCACTGGAATTAGTTTTTACTTTAGGCATTGTACCTTAATTTAATTGTTACACCTTTGAGGCGTTGGCAACCCTGTGCCACTCTTGTCGAACCTCTTCAGTAATGTATCCGTTAAAAACGGGCTGCAAAGGTAAGGAAATTTTTGATTTGGAGATTATATAATTTGTCGTTTTTGTGTACCGGGCTTTGGTGCTGCTATCATCGGTCTTGCGTCCTACTCTTGTGCAATTAAATGTGAATCATCAGGTTATTCATTTCAAAGTGACGCCAAGTCCCCATGTAAGATACACCCCGAAAGAAAATCAAATAGATAACGAACCAATTTTAATTTTTACCAAATGTTACGTTTACTTATTTTTAAACATCTTTGTTTTTAAGCCAGAAGAAAGTAGATTTTACGACAAAAATCATCTTTCTCGAAACAAAATAAAGATTTACTTTTATAGTAGCCTAAGAATTATAATGAACTATTGACCTATTTAGTCTATTCCGTTTTGTAATTAGCCTCATAAACAATAAAAAAAATACCATGAAAAAAAATCACTCCCTCTCAGCCTTGTTTTTGACCGTATTGGTCGTAACCTTTCTTTTTACAGCGTGTATTATAATATGTCCATAACAAATCAACATTAATTTCGCAGCTCAAACAAAGTAAACCGTCTGGCGTCACGGACGCTCAAATTGATACTCTATTTACCCATTTTTAAAACTCACTCAATGAAAAAATATTTACCAATTATCTTGATTATCGTCTTATTTGCATCTGAAAAAAGTTTGCATGCTCTATTTTACTCGGTTGAAAATAAA
>MKRO01000110.1:0-3738 GCA_001896965.1 Sphingobacteriales bacterium 41-5
CTATTTCATAATCATTAAAAAGAATTTTTTGACTCATCGTTAACTGTGGCGATATGTTTTTTGTAGTTGCCCTTGCCTGCGAAACTAAAACGAATACAATAGAATAACGGGTTAAGGGTTAAATTTTTTTTCATGAAATTTATTTAAAGAAAAAACTGATTATTGAATCAATCCGATGTATTATATCAATTATAAACCATCGCCATCGTAAGCTCCAATATTAGGGAGCCTGTCTTTTTGTAAAACATTTCCATAATAATCTTTTCCTCCTTTATGTTCTATAATTTTTCCCGCGCGCAAAGCGGCGGAGCCTTTTTTGAGTTTATATCCTTGCGGGCCGTTATTAACAGCAACAGGTTTTATCTCACCGGTTTTAATATTGTTAAGCTCTGCAAGGCGGTGCTCGCGGATGATATTGTTTTCAAAAATATTTCCTTTGCTTTCGCCAAGGCTTACGGCAGCACTATCATCTTCATTTAAGAAAATATTATTATAGTAAAAGGTGTTAGTGGGCCACACAGACCATTTTTTATGAAATACTAAAAATGTATTTTGCTGTGTAGGATCGATGTAAATTGTGTTATTGTAAATTTGAGTATTGGTGGCGCCGCCTGATACTTTGAAAATGAATCTTTTTTTGTCGCTCCGGTGTTCCTGTTTTCCATCGCGTTCAATAATATTGTATCGTACTACTGTTCCATCGTTAAACTGGCCGCCACCGCCGGTTACAAGCATTCCAAAATCATTATCATGAAGCCAGTTGTATTGAATGAATGTATTTTTTGTTCGGTAGTCTGAATCAATTCCTCCCGCGTCATTATCGCCTTCATTGGCTTTAGTAAAACGGCACTCGTTGTATTGCCAAACCGCATTATCTGTATTAAAATTGAAAGCGGCATTACCAGAACCTTTAATGGCACATTGATGAAAAAGGTTGTATTCTATCAAAGGGGCATCAGCCACACGAACAATCAAAGCGTTTGCGCCGGATCTTTCAAATGTGTTTTTCCTGATAACAATATTTTTCGAAGGTGTCCAGTTTTCATTTTTGTGTAGCGTGCGTTTGTTCCAGCTTGATTTTGTAAAAAGCCCGGTCCTGTCCACATCGCGTATCACACAGTTTTCAACAAGAATATTCTCAAACCATGTTGGAGCGTTTGTTCCTGTAATATCAAAGCCAATTCCACCGTTGTTTTTCGAGTCGCCGTTTTCATCAGCGCCATCAGGAATAATGGTTCCATTTACACCGTGTACCAAAAGATTTTTTAAATAGATATGCTTAACAGCGCCGATATCGTTGGCCTCAATGCTGATGCCTAATTTGGGAGTATTGTTTTTTTCAGCCTTTGGCGGCAAAACTGCATTAAAATAATCTGTGGTATTTTTTATTTCCCATTCTTTTAAATTTATACCGTTTTCTTCAACCGGGTTGTAGTTTGTGATTTCCAGGTTATTAATTTCCCAATATTGCTGATTTTGCAAACGAACGGTTGAATGAATTCCCCCGCCATTTATAATAGGTTTTTGCTCCCCGCCATATTTATCAATAACGATGGGGGCTCCGTCCATTCCCGAGCCATTTGGATGCAACTGGCCCTGCCATTGCTGCCCGCTTTTAAATAAAATTTTATCCGCAGGCAGAAAGGAAATGCTGTTAATTTTAGCGAGGGTTTGAAATGCTTTTTCCGGGCTTGACCCTTCGTTATTATCGCTCCCTTTTACCGCATCAACATAAAACGTTCTCGTTTTATTTGCCGGTACGATTGCAGCGCCTGAAGAACAGGAACTGTGGGTAACAAAAGCCCAAACTCCAAACAAAATAAAAAATAGTTTTTTCGGCATGACAATAATTTATACAACTACGATTGTTTATAGTCCCGGGCCTTCGTAAGCCCCAATATTTGGTGAAGCCGAAGGCAGTGATGCGTTAAAATAATCTTTGCCGCCGTTGTTGGGGATGGATATTCCCGCTGCCAAGGCAGCCGATCCTGTTTTTAGCTTGTAACCGTTTGGCCCCGCATTTATGTTTACAAACGACGTGGTGCCGGCAGCCACGTTATTGGATATGGCCACATTATTCACCACCACCATGTTGTTGCTGTAACTATTGCCGGTGCTGCTTCCTGTATTTACAATCGAGCCGCTGCCTTCGTTGTAAAAAATATTATTGGAATAATTTGTAGTTGATGGCCAAACTGTCCAGTTTGCATGCCTGATAAGCGCTGTTGCTGATTGGCTTGGGGCGATGTAAACCGTGTTGTTGTAAATTTTTGTGTTGGTAGCGGCTCCCGAAACTTTGAAAATAAACTTCCCGTGGTCGGGGTGGGGGAGCAGCCCATCCCGTTCGATGATGTTGTAACGTACAACGGTATTATCGTTAAATACGCCGCCACCGCCGGTTACAAGCATTCCAAAATCATTATCATGAAGCCAGTTGTATTGGATAAAAGTATTTTTTGTGCGGTAGTCAGAGTCCAGTCCGCCGGCATCCCTGTCATCAACGTTGGCTTTTGTAAAGCGTGCTTCATTGTATTGAAAAGTGGCATTATCAGTATTAAAACAAAAAGCCGCATTTCCTGAGCCCTTAATGGCGCAAGAGTCGAAAAGATTTCTTTCAATTAATGGCGTATCTGAAACCCGAACGATCAATGCGTTTGCGCCGGATTTTTTGAAAATGTTGTTACGAATAATAAGATTAGTTGTTGGCGTCCAATTTGAATTGGAGGTTAAAGTTCTGGTTCCCCAACTTGAGGAAGTATAAAGGCCCGTCCTGTCAACATCTCGTATCGTACATTCTTCAATCAGAATATCTTCAAACCATGTTTTTTTACCGGAGCCCGTCACAACGAAAGCAACACCGCCGTTGTCTTTGGTATCTTCGTTGTCCTGATTAATAGCGCCGTTGACGCCATGCACTAAAACTTTTTGCAGGTAGATATGTTTAACCGCTCCGGTGTCCTTCGCTTCAACATAAATGCCAAACTTGAACGAATTGTTCTTTACGGCCTGCGGCGGCGTGGTAACCGCTGCATAATCCGAAATGTTTTTTGCTTCCCAGGCCTGGAGGCTGATACCTCCCTCTTCCTGCGGGTTATAGTTGGTAACCTCTACTTCTTTTATCTCAATGTACTGTTGATTGTATAAGTAAATGGCGGCTTTGAAAATCCCCGCAGCATTGAATTGTGGCAGTTTCCCTTCACCATATTTTGCAATGATTATCGGACTGCCGCTGGTTCCGGAACCTTTGAACTGAAGCATTTTGCCATTCCAAACGCCACCGGCTTTAAATAAAATTTGCGACCCCGGAGCAAAAATTTGTTCATTTACTTTTGTGATGGTTTTCCAGGGAGAACCTGAACTCTTTCCATCGTTATTATCATTGCCATTTATATCGTCAATATAAAAAGTTCCTGACATTGCTGTATTGGGTGGCTTGGGCGATCCCTTTATAACGCCATCATTTTTACTACAGCTAACAAGGAAAATAACAAAAATAGAAATGGCTGTCAGCGATATTTTTTTCATACTTATTTTTATTTCCGCGCGGCTAAATACCGTTCGGACGGGTTTTAATGGTCAAATGTCTGCCTGTTCCGCAGTTGCGGGAGAACTTTCAATATTCATACGGATTGAAATTTTTCGTTCTTCATACTCATTTTTTATTGCAATCTGCTTTTGAGGAACAATAGTTTTTTGAAAACTATTACTGGTAACCGGGGGTTTGAACAAAAGTACCCT
>MKRO01000110.1:3762-7508 GCA_001896965.1 Sphingobacteriales bacterium 41-5
TGTGGAATCGGCCACCTTACATGAAAATCCTGAATATTAGTGCGTGGATTGTTTGTTCCTGTTGCCACCGTTGGGTCGCCACCATGGTCGCGAACGGCGCTAACCAGCTTACCTAATCGCTTTAAAATATACCAACGCGGTTTTTCAAACGCCAGTTCCCTTGCGTCTTCGTCAATAATAATATCTTCGGTAACAGCGCCTGTAAATGTTCCCAGGCCTGCGCGTTCACGTATTTTGCTGAGGTACAGTTTAGCTGTTGCATCATCGCCACCCTTCAATCGCATGTGGGCTTCTGCACCAATCAAATAAGTTTCAGCGAGCCGATAGATGATAATATCCTTAAAACTCACCACATCAGTTTCGGCAAGCTTGGTGCCACCTTCTGCAACCACCCGGTCAACATATTTTAGGCATGCAGGATAAAACCTGTCAAAGTAAGTAGCT
Organism: Sphingobacteriales bacterium 41-5; assembly: GCA_001896965.1. Classification (GTDB taxonomy): domain Bacteria; phylum Bacteroidota; class Bacteroidia; order Chitinophagales; family Chitinophagaceae; genus Niabella. The sequence goes on from MKRO01000110.1 coordinate 4,207, forward strand.
GCATCGTTTGGCCTTGGCACAACTTTTCCAAGGTTACTGCCGGCATTCGCAGGATTATCATACACCCATGTTTCCTTGAACCATGTTGCACGGCGCAGATCGGTTTTGCCGTTATTATCTTTTGTGAACAAACTAAACATATAAGGGTTGGGATGAATACGGCCCCAGCCGCGGCCGCCGTTGGCATAATTCACGAGTATTCTTGACTCCTTGTAAAAATTTGGTATAAAATAATTAGCCATCCTGTGCCCGTTAAGGCCTGCGCTACCGCCCGGCTCGCGCGACCATTGGCTTACAAGAATTGATTCGGAATGATTAAGGTCTGCATGATTGGAGCCAATGCCCTGAAAAACTTCATTGATGTTTGCCCTTAAAGCGTAAGCGCCCGAATTGATGACAGCGTCGGCCTGTTGAGCAGCCTCCGCATAATCCTTACGCCACAAAGCTACCTGTGCTTTTATATGGCGGGCAACGCCCTGATCAAATCTTCCGGTTCTTGTGGCTGTAGGATAACTTAATTTTTCAATTGCATAGTCCAGGTCAGCATACAAAAGGTCATAAATATCCTCAACTTTTGCAGGATGGTACTCTCTATTTAGATTATCAACCGTTGTTGGTTCAGTATTCAGGATAATATTATCGTAGGTTCTGAAAAGATAGAAGAATGCCTGCGCCCTAAAAACTTTTGCTTCGGCAACGGCCTTTGCCACTATCGGATTATCATCGCCAATTCTTTCGCCACCTGCGATTATGGCATTGGCTCTTTCAATTATTGAATAGCGATGCCTCCAAAAATTTTGCACTTCACTTGATGCGGGGTTGAAGGTAACATCGTACCTGCCGGCATTGGCGCCACCACCGGCTCTTGACACCTGAATGTCGCCGCCACGAAGTATAGCTGTTGCGGTTTGCGTTTCGGCATCCATCCGAAACAGGTTTCTTTCCCTGTCATAAAGGGCGATAACCGCGGTGTTCAAACCTTCGGGAGTATTGAAAACGGCATCGGCAGTGATCCTGTCTTTGCTTTGTTCGTCAAGCACAGTTTTGCTGCAGCCTGTTGTAAATGCGGCTATGACTAAAATATAGAGTAAGTAAATATTTTTCATCCGTATATATTTTTATGGAATTGTTTATAAAAGTCCGATGTTTAAACCAAAAAGGAACATGCGGGGTTCGGGGTAAGCGCCCGGCGTGCTTTCGGGGTTGTACGAAAGGTATTTTGTTTTAGTCCACATGTTATTCCCGCTGGCATAAACCCTCAAATTCTGAATACTTAGTTTCCGGGAAATTGATTTTGGCAATGTATAACCCAATGTTACCGTTCTTAACCGTACATAGGAGGCATTTTGGTAAGCCAGTGAAGAAAAGTATAAGATGCTGCTGTTTTGCCTCGGCCGCGGATAAAAGTTTGACGGGTTCTCCGGCGTCCAGTAATCTACTTTCACACCATTAGTTTTACCGGTTAAAGATCCTCCATCATTGAAAACATACAGATAACTATTGCTTTTAACAGCTCCCTGAACCGTGTAAAAATCTACAAGAAAATCAAAGCCCTTGTATTTAAGATTTGTGCCCAATGAACCAATCCAATGAGGCTCGTTTTTTATAATGGCGCGGTCATTGGTTGCATCAATTTTACCGTCTCCGTTTAAATCTTTTACCCTGATATCTCCGGGTTGTGCAAGGGGCTGCGCCGAGTTAGCGATATCATCGCCCTGTTGCCAAATACCATCGAAAATATAGTTATAATAAGGTTCTATCTCTTCACCAATAAACCAGTTGTTATTAATGTCGTCAACCGGTTTTCCGTTTGCATCTACTGATCCGTCCAGTTTCAGTAGCCTGTTACGGTTTCGCGAGTAGGTAAGGTTTACGTTCCAAACAAAGTCGTTCTTTCTTACAGGGGTTGTGTTTAAAGTGAACTCAAGCCCTTTGTTTTCAACTTCGCCGATGTTTGTAAGCATTCCTGTATAACCCAGCGATTCGTTGATCGAACGCCTTACTAAAAGGTCAGTTGTATTGGTTTTATAATATTCAATCGCACCGCTGATCCTGTTTTTCAGAAAGCCAAAATCCACACCGAGGTTTAATGATTTTGTTGTTTCCCACTTCAAATAAGGGTTAGGTAAAGTACTTCCGGGCAGGTAGCCGATTTGGTAACTTCCATCACCAAAAAGCATGGGGTACGAATTTACTTCGCCCAACGTGGTGTATGGGCTGATTGCCTGATTACCCACTGCTCCGTAGTTGACGCGAAGTTTTAGCTGCGATACCCAATTTAGGTTTCGTATAAAGTCCTCCTGCTCTAACCTCCATGCAAAAGATGCTGAGGGGAACACGCCGTATTTATTTTCCGGCCCAAATACTGATGAGCCGTCTACACGCGTTGTTACGGTGAAAAGGTATTTATCAAGTAATGTATAACGCAACCTTCCCATGTAGGATGATAACGTTCTTTCAGTAACCGATCTGCTGGGCGGGCTCATAATTTGGGCAGAAGAAATTCCGTTGTAGCCCAGAAGGTCATTGGGCAACTGAAATCCTTCCAATCCAAAAGATTTGTCCTGATCCTTATAATAGCTTTGCATTGCCGTTATATCAAACCGGTTTGAGTTGTTGATCTCCTTTTCGTAGGTAAGTATATTTTCTACGAGATAATTAATGTCGTTAGTAGAAGATACTTCTGCCCTGCTGCCAATATTGCTGCCTTTTTGGTATTTGCTGGTTCTGTACTGGCCGTTTTCGGCTGTGCGCGTATTTACGTTTGTATTTAAACGGTAATTTAAACCGGGAAGTAAATTCACGTTACCAAAAAAGTTGAATAACAAATTTTGGCTTCTTCTTTCGTCAACAGTTTGCTGGTTTAAAAATTTAGGGTTTGGAGTGCTGATATTATCAACCCACAGTTGCAGGTCGCCATTTGCATCATAAGGCTTGGCAAGGGGTGTAACAATTATATATTCGTTCAGGTTGCCGTCTTCCAGTGTTTGAAAATTTCGGGTGTATGTAATGTTTGCACCAATTTTTATCCTTTTGCTAATGTCCTGATCAAAGTTCAACCTGGCGGTTCCCCTTTCGAATCCTGAATTTTCCACCATTCCCTGCTGATTGAAATAGCCAAGTGAAAAAGCAACCTTGGTTTTATCTCCGCCAGCCCGAACACTTACGTCATGTTTTTGAATCCTCGCATCGCGGATCATAAATTTTTGCCAGTCAATTTCTGAACCTGATTCCAACATTTCAAGCATTGAAGGATCAAACACGTCAGCGTCAGGTAAGTACATTCCATTATTATCGGTTCT
>MKRO01000110.1:7524-11605 GCA_001896965.1 Sphingobacteriales bacterium 41-5
TGTATGCCTCACGCCTTAATTGCGCCCATTCCGTGGCATTGTACAGGTCGAAATTCTTTTTTAATTGCTGAACCCCCGCATAGCCGGAATAATTTACGGCAACCTTATTTGCAAGCCCGCGTTTTGTGGTAATAAGTATTACCCCGTTGGCAGCCCGCGCACCGTAAATAGCCTGTGATGAGGCATCTTTTAAAATCTCAACTGACGAAATATCTTCGGCGTTAATGTCGTTTGCGGTAGTTGCATCAACCGGTACATTGTCCACAATAAATAAAGGCCCGTTTCCTCCGTTTAGGGATCTGCGCCCTCTTATCAAAATGTCAGAAGTGCCGCCGGGACGGGCAGAACTTGTAGTGATATCAACGCCGGCAGCACGCCCTCTCAGCATCTCAGCTACACTACGTGTGGGAATGCCCTGCATGTCCTCTGGTTTTACCGAAGTTATGGCGCCGGACACATCGCTGCGTCGTTGTGTGCCATAGCCCACTACCACTACTTCCTGCAAACTGTTACGCAAAGGCTTTAACCTGATGAGAAGGTTGCTGTTTTCCCTTGCCAAAACTGCATAACTGATCAATGAGTCCGATTCATGCCCAACATGGTCAAAATAGATGTTATAGCGCTGGCTGATATTAAGATCGTTAAGCGTAAAAAGCCCAAGGCTATCGGTAGTTAAAAAGTTTTTTGCACCATTTGCCACATTCACAACAGTGATAGTAGTGGAGGATAATTCGTCTCCATTTTCGGATAAAACCTTTCCATTAACGTTCCGGGTTTGAGCAGATAAAGTTTGAGATAGCAGCATCGTTGTCACACACAACAAAAGCAATCGCTCAAGTTTTTTCTTCATAAATATTCAATTTTTAATTTTTCCAAAACAGTAGATAATCCTTTAGACACTATTTTTTCTTTAAAAAAATAGTGTCGTTGTGCATTTCGTAAGTCAGGTTATTAAGCTGGCTTATAGACCGGATGATAGTATTTAAAGAATCGCTGTATAATATTTTTCCGGTTAAATAAGTATTTGAGAAAGAAGGGTCATTTGCAAGTATTGTAACATCATACCTTTGCTCAAGCTTTCGAAGGACATTCTCCAACTTGGTGTTAGTGAACTTCATTTCCTTATTCGTCCAGGTAACGTCATTTTTCTTCAAAAATGTTTCACTTGGGATTTTAAACGCGGGGATTTCTTTACCCGAAGGGGCAGGAGGAACCTTTAAACCGGAAATATCTACCTTTCCCGTATTCTTATTTACGGTACAAATTTGCCCCGGAGTAAGAAATACAGCATTCATTGAAAAAACTGAATCTACTGATTGGATAGAGACTTTTCCGCTTGTTAGGGAGATAGTTACTGAATTGGTGTTACTAAAATTTCTGACCCAAAATTCAGTACCCAATGCCGTTGTTTTGATACCGTTGGCAGCTACTGAGAAGGGATGAGTTGCATCTTTACGCACTTTAAAGTACGCATCACCAACAATCAGATTGATGTTTCTTTTAGAAGTAAAGTCGCTTTTATATGATAATGCTGCCCCCGGCAACAAGGTCAATTTAGAGCTGTCAGGCAGTTTATAATCCATTTGCTGAGCAGTGGAATTAGTTATTTTTGTTTCGGTTATAGCGGTAATTTTTTGTATAACCGGCCTTCCATAATTCATTAAAAAGTAACCGGAAATTGCCAGTAAACCTATGATACTCGCCGCAATTGCCCATTTTCTCAGCGGGATAACCTTTGTGTTTTTCAACCTGCTCTTTAATCTTACAAAGAGGGCATCTTTTTCTACATCGTCGGTTGTTAAAAGCGCTTCCGTAGGGATTTCATGAAATATTTCTATCGCATCAAGCAGGTCTTCGTTCTCAGTCAAATAGGCAAAGGCCTTATCGGCTTCAACATAATCACAGTTGTTTGAAAGAAACCGTTCCAAAACTTCTATTTCAATTTTCTCCTGCATCTATTATATAATTCGTTTAAAAAATGCAAACTACTTACTCTGAAAAAAAAAATTTGTAAATGTTTTTGTTCCGAAGCAGGAGAAGCCTCGTTTAATCAACAATAAGGGAGGCAATTACGAAAAATGCCAGAATTTTCCGTAATTGTTGAACCGCCTTAAAAATATGCGATTCCACGGTGCGGGTGCTTATGTTGAGTTGTTCGGCAATTTCTTTGTGGGAGTAACCATCTATATAAGAGAGTAAAAAGACTTTCTTTCGCACGGCTGGTAATTGGTCGATGGCTTTTTTAAGTGAATCTGTCAATTCGAACTTTCCAGGCCTCACTTCAACAGCATCAAATTTTTCGATTTCTTTTATCAATTTACGCTGGTGCGCTTCTTTTCGCAGCCAGTCAATAAACACAAGTTTTGCTTTTCTGTTTAATTGTATTTCATCGGATAGTTCGGGATTATAGGTGTCTCTGTATTCCCAGAATTTGATAAAAGTAACCTGAGCAAGGTCTTTTGCTACGTCAAACGAACTTGTTTTTTGCAGAAAATTGTTAAAGACCCTGTCATAATGTTTGTAGAAAACCTTCTTTAAAAAATGTTCATCAAATCCGGTCATAAACAGGCAATAGCTATTTAATAATCATATAAATATACATTTTTAATCGGATTCAAGTTTTAGCATATATGAAAGGGAACTCTTCTGAAACCTTGTCCGATGCAAGGCAGCAAATTAAATTCTTCAGGAGAATTAAATGGGATGAATGAATATTTTGATGAAATGCTTGCCTTGGTTTTCAGGTTTAATCGTTTTTCTAAACACTCAAAATCATCAATCTTGTTAATTTAAGTTACCGAAATTTCGATATAAAAAAGCGGAAAATGTTAAAATCATAAATACCTTCTGTTTTTTGGCACATCCTTTGGCTTACACCCTGCAAACAAAATTTTTTATGATGAAAAAAGTATTTTTTGGAGTGGCTTTATTGTTTGCGGCAGGGTTCGCAAAAGCCCAGGACCTTAGTTACAAAAACACATTAAAAGTTGGAGCTTTGGCAGGTGCCTCAGTTCCAAAAAGCAATACTGCGGCCGGCGCCGGTATTGATGTGGCATATCAAAACCTTATAACCCCAAACGTAGGGTTAGGTGTGGCAACAGGTTATCAGCATTATTTTGGAAAAGATGCAACAATCAATAGCGTTGATGTCAAGAATAATAGTTTCGGCGTGGTTCCTGTGGCCGGGTTGTTTCGGTTTTATCCAAAACCTGAAGGAATTTACGTAGGAACAGATTTAGGGTACGGCGTAATTGTAGGTGATGAAAAAGTTACTGATCATGCCGTTGTAAATGCCAACAGGCCTTCGGGTGGTTTCTATCTAAAACCTGAAATCGGGTATCACAACAGAAACTGGAATATTTTTGCTCATTACACAAAAACCTTTACCGGCGCGGATGCAGGTAAGGTGGGGGATCAAAAATATAATGCCGGAATGGTTGGCGTAGGCCTGGCTTATAATATTGGTTTAGGCCGGTAAAACTCGTTATAGCAAAGCGTGGGGTAAATCACACGCGAGGCTGTCCTTTTGGGCAGCCTTATTTTTTTGTAGTAGATTTTCGAAAATCAAAATTGTGAAATACCAAAAATTGCAGATGATGGTTCATTGCAAAAGAGTTAGAAGTTGCAAGCTCCTGTAACTGGTTTAAATACGCGAGTTGAAGTGAAATGTTTTTAATGGTACAGCCTGCCCCAAGCGAAACCCGGTTTTGATCAAGCCTGAAGCCGTTTTTCACTTCTCTGCCAAAATTGTAAGCGACTTCGTCAGAAATCAAACTGTAAAATTTTTGTGTTGCTTCTTTATTGCGTGTAAGGTTATATTTTGTTTGAAAAAGATAGCGCGTTCGATAGTTAAAGTTAAATTCATTCATGAGGTGATCGTCAACAATGGTTCTTCTGAAGCGGGCTTCATATCTCAACCGGTGAAAAAAGTTTAATTCACAGTACTTGTGAGTGGCTGTGGTTTGGCCCCACGCGCGGTGCTCGGGCCTGAAAGTTTCTTTGCCGGCGGCAGGATATATCCATAAGTGGGCATAGCCTACCGTGGTAATAATATTTGGTTTGTTGTTAAAATGATACGAAA
>MKRO01000110.1:11759-16157 GCA_001896965.1 Sphingobacteriales bacterium 41-5
CTCCTCATTTTTCAAAATTTTTACAAAGGTAGAAGCATGTTTTTTTAGCCGAACTGTTATTTGTCATGTTTTGAAAATTTCAACCTACTTTTGAGCAAACTAAATTTTTCTTCGATGAAACCTTCAAATTTCTTAATTCTTTTTTCTTCCTTATTGCTAATCATTTTTTCGTCTTCATGCAAAAGCGCAGGATCTTCCCCGGGTAGCGGCAAGGGCTGGGTTTCTTTATTCAACGGAAAAGATTTTAGTGGCTGGCGGCAGGTGAACGGTTCAGCTATGCCCGCAAACTGGGTCATTGAAGATGGTGCGATGAAAGTTGTAATAGGCGAAGGTAAAAAGCCGGGGCAGGGTGCCAACGGCGATATTATTTTCGCGGATAAAAAATTTAAAAACTTTGAATTATCAATTGACTGGAAAGCCAGCAAAATGGCTAACTCGGGAATTTTTTACAATGTGCGAGAAGTTCCCGGAAAGCCCATTTATTATGCGGCACCTGAAATTCAGATACTCGATAACAAAGATGCTACTGACAATAAAGTGGCCAGCCACCTGGCCGGTTCTTTATACGACATGATTGCGGCTGATCCCAAAACTGTGAAGCCGGCAGGGGAATGGAACAACATCGTTGTTCGTGTGAAAGACGGCCATGTCACGCATATTCAAAACGGCGTGGAAGTAGTGCATTATACGTTATGGACACCCGAGTGGGACAATCTCGTTCAAAACAGTAAATTTAAAGCCTTCCCTGGCTTTACTGAGGGTATTTCAAAAGAAGGTTACATCGGTTTACAGGATCATGGTTACCCTGTTTGGTTCAAAAATATTAAGATCAGGGAATTGTAGTTTGAGTAATAATTCACAGTTATTTGTTAGTAGTTTGACATAGCATTATTGGGTTGAACATGAGAAAATTGTTTTTCGTTTTTAGTTGTTACTTTTTTACATCATTGATGACGCTTGCGCAACAGCCACTTCCTGCAATAAATAAAGAAGCGCTGAAAGCAAATACAAAAGAACTTTCGTCAGATTATTACCAGGGAAGAAAACCTTTCACCATAGGAGAGAAACGCGCACTCGAATTCATCAAAAATAAATTTAAAGGAGCGGGATTAAAACCGGGTAACAGAAATTCTTTTTTTCAGCCGGTGCCATTGATGGAAACAGATATTTCAAATGTCTCTCCATTGATTGTTAAGTCTGATGAGGCGTCCGAATCGTTTGAATACATGAAGGATTTTGTTTTGCTGGCTGAAACTTCTGCGCCGCAAATCAACCTGAATGATGATATTATTTTTGCGGGATACGGCGTTGTGGCGCCTGAATATAATTGGAATGATTACGCGGGGCTTGATGTAAAAGGGAAAGTTGTGTTGGTGATGGTAAACGATCCGGGATTTGGAGTTGATACAACTATTTTTAAAGGAAAGAACATGACCTACTACGGCCGCTGGACTTATAAGTTTGAAGAAGCCGCGCGGCAGGGAGCCAAAGCATGTTTTGTGATCCATAATACAGCGGCAGCGGCTTATGGTTTTAATGTCGTACAAAATTCAAATAACGGTTCTGATCTTTTTTTGGATGAAAGAGCGAATCCGCAACCCCATACTTTAGTGAACGGCTGGTTCTCCGCAAGTGCAGCAAAGAAAATTCTCGCGCTGGCAGGAAAAGATACTTCGCTTTTGGTGAGTGCCAATAAAAAAGATTTTAAAGCAGTGAGCCTCGGCTTAAAAGCTACTTTAACAGCAAAAGTTACATCGCATTACAGTACTTCGCAGAATGTGATAGGCATGATCAAAGGTACGAAACGCCCGAACGAATATATTATTTACACTTCTCACTGGGATCATTTGGGCGTGGGCGCAAAAGAGGAAACAGGCGATTCTATTTATAACGGCGCTCAGGATAATGCTACCGGCATCGCAGGTTTGATTGAATTGGCGAAGACATTTAAAAAGATGAAAAAACAACCTGATCGGTCGGTTTTGTTTATTGCTGTAACAGCCGAAGAGCAGGGTTTACTTGGCTCAAAATATTATGCAGAAAACCCCGTATATCCGTTAAAAAACACGGTTGCAGTAATAAATATGGATGCGCTGAATGTTTATGATCGCACAAAAGATATTTCGATAGGAGGCTTCGGACAAAATGAGTTGGAGGATTATGCAATTGAAGCGGCGGCAAAACAGGGGAGAAGTTTGAAGAAAGGAGGCTATGATACCGGCGGCGGTTATTTCAGGTCTGATCATTTCAGTTTTGTAAAACAGGGGGTACCTGCGTTGGCCGCTGGCAGCGGAAGCGATTATGGTGATACCCACGAAGCGGAGATAGGGAAAAAGTACGCTGACCTTGGCAAACGGTACCATAGTACAAAAGATGAATTCAATCCTGATTGGACGTTTGAAGGCGCTGCCGCCGATTTGCAATTATATTTTTTGGTTGGATATAAATTAGCTAATGAAAAAACCTGGCCTAAATGGAAAGAGGGTTCGGAATTTAAAGCAATCAGAGAAAAGCAATAATTTTTGTTCAGAAGGAATGCGACCATTTATTCAAAGAAAAACTTTTTAATAAAGAACCAGGCAAATACCAGCGACACAATTAATTTGATACCTGTACTAAAAAGAAACCCCACAAACGAACCCCATGCTGCTTTGAGCGCCCTGCCCGTATCTTTTGAGTCATGAATCATTTCTCCCACAAACGCGCCAAGAAAAGGCCCGATGAGGATGCCAAAAGGACCCATGAACATACCTGCAAAAATTCCAATAGTGGCACCCCATTCGCCCTTTTTACTACCTCCAAATTTTTTAGCACCCAAGGACGGAACCACGTAATCGAGAACAATCGTGGCTACTGTAATCAATGCGGTAACAACAAGAAAAAAAATTGAGAATTCTCCATAACCCGAGAAATGCAACAGCAACAAACTCAGCCAAACCAGAATCGTTCCGGGGAGGCCGGGTACCACGCTTCCAATAACGCCGATGATCAGTAACAGAAACCCTAATAATAATACCGCAACTTCAATATCCATTTAATTAAAAATACAAAAGTCACAGGTGGAGGGTGATAATGTTTTGCAAAAATTAGAACGACTCACCGAATGCCACGTAAAAGCCGCTGTTTTTATCACTACCGCGCGCATAATCTATTCTCAGGTTCGTCCGGTCTTTGCGGTCAATCATAAACCGCAAACCCGCACCGTAATTGAATTTGGTGGTTTCTGTACTAAATTTGTTTTCAGAAGAGTACAGGTTTGAAATGCCCCCAAATGCCGCCAGTCCAAACCGCCAGATCACAGGCGTCCTGAACTCGGTTTGTAAAGTGCTTAAATAATTATCACGATACCTGCCATAGAAAAATCCCCGTACAAATTTATCACCACCCAGGTAGGCATAGTCATAAAACGGAATTTGGCCGAAGTTCAGATCATTCACTAACCTCGTAGCAAGCGTGTATTTTTCTTTCCAGGTTTTGTAATACCTAAAGTCGGTCAACAACTCAACATAGTTTTTTTTAGAAAAATTGTAGGTAGTGTTCAGGTTCAGATACATTCCGTTTTCGGGTGTTAGCAAATTATTTCGTGTGTCTTTCAATAAAGAATACCCAAGTCCAAATGTTGCGCCATCCACCAGTTCAGGATAGCTTTTAACTGAATCGGTGTTTTCGACATTGCTGTAATTGACATATTTCAGTCCGGGCCCTGTAAAAATATCTTTCCTGATCTTTTTCAACAAATGGCCTTCGGCCATAAACCTGTTGCTGTTGTATATTATTTTGTTCGATTCAGGCGTATTGGCCCCAATGCCAAAATACTGATCGGGATATTTTGAATAATGCAACAAACCCCTGGTGAAATATTTTTCATCTTTAAAAAAATAATTCCAGCCTGTTTCCACAATCAATTGCTTATTCCAGGTATAGCTTACCTCAAACTTCGCGTTGGAGGTTCGCGTAGCTGTATCATATAGGTTAAATGTAAAAAGTGTTACAGCCCCAATATACGTGCGGGTTTCAGGGGAATACCCGAAGGTAGGAACCGGTAATATTTTTACTTTTTTTCTTTTTGTGGAATCCTGGGCTGTGAGGGATTGAATCGACAACAGCAAAATAAATGCGGTGGAAAGAATATATTTCATACAGTTTTGGGTTCAAAATTTTTGAACGCAATGTTATCGAAAATCCCTGATAGTTTATATCCATTATTTCTGCGTGGTACTCATCTCTTTAAATTTTTCAAGCGCTGCTTTGCGTAACGCATCAAGCATATCTTTAGGCGGCGTGTAGTCCTCAATTGTTTTTCCAAAATAATGCCATGCCCACCCGCTTACGTAAGGATTATTGTATTCAATAAACGTTTGCAAATTGTTGGCGCCGGCATTCAACGGGTAGGTTTCA
>MKRO01000110.1:16197-24105 GCA_001896965.1 Sphingobacteriales bacterium 41-5
TCAACGGTTTTGAGGATTGAAATTTTTGAATAGATAGATTGTCCGGTTCAAAATTTCCTGTTTTGGGGTAAAGATGTGTTGTCATCAGGTCAAGGTCGGCAGAAAGTGGTCAGGGATAATCTTAACCTTTAAAATTTTTGATTTTTTTACATTCTGCTTAGTACTTTTTTAACATTATTCTTCGTCTATTTGATATATTAAAAAGCCGGAAATTATTTCATTTTTTAACCCTTAAACTTACAACAATGATTATTAAAAAAACATTCCCGATATTGATTGCAGCGGCTGTTATTTTATTATCGGCCTGTACACAAACTAAAAAAGATGATACTAAAACAGGTTTATCTGTTACCGATACTTTAGGCCTTGCTGAATTTCAAAGATTCAAACTGGAGAACGAGATCAGGCAACAAATGATGAGCGAGCAGCAAATGGGCTATACAACTGCGCCGGCACCTGTTCAGTATTATACGCCTGCAAGAAGTACTTCCACAAGGTCGTCTGCCCGCACAACAAGCAGCAGGCGCTCGAGCGGTAGAACCTATTCTTCGGGCAACCGTGGTTATTCAAATAATAATGGTGGATACGCTACCACAAGGCAACAGCCGCAACGTAAGCGTTGGAGCCACACAGCTAAAGGTGCTGTAGTGGGTGGTGTTTCAGGTGCTGTGATTGGCGCTGTAGCTAACAAACGCAACCGTTTGGGTGGCGGTGTTGTAGGAGCAGTGGTTGGTGCAGCAACAGGAGCGGGTATTGGTGCGATCGTTGATAAACGAGAGCGCAACCGTGGGTATTATACGAATTACGGGTATTAACCAGCATTAAAAAATTGGAAAGCATTGCTTTCAATGAAAGTCATTTTCTGAATGAGAATGACTTTTTTAATTTAGGTTTTCTTTGTTCAGTCTTACGAGTTTATTGCTACAAACAGTAATCCTTTGGAATAACGCCAGAAAAAATAGTAATAGCAGTATTTTGAGCAGTCGTCAAACTAACACTGAACTTTTTATGACAGCGCGAAAAGCCCGATCGTTAATACATTGATTTTTAGTGATATATGAAAAATTAATTTGTGATAAAAATTATTTTTCAATTTTAATTTGGTACATTTGTACGGGGTGTTTTAGTGTGCCCTGCTTTTAAAATGAGTAACAAAGATAAAAAAGAATGGGTTCCCTGGGCTCTTCGCAGAACCAATCCGGATATTTTCTATTTCAAGGATGATGGAATTACTCCCAACAGCCATTTGCCTGTTTTAATTTACCGTGGTTTATTTGACGATTCATATGATAATTGTGAGAAGTGGCTTGAAGACAAGTTTACAGACAACGGTTGGATAAGGACTTGTCACAAACCTTTGTTTGAATATTATCACTATCATAGCAATACCCACGAAGTATTGGGAGTTTGTGAAGGCAGTGGGTATATTCAACTTGCTGCAAAAAACGGGGTAAAAACGGAAATAGAAAAGGGCGATGTTGTTTTGATTCCGGCTGGCGTAGGACACAGGTGTATCAATCATAGCCAGGATTTTCAGGTTGTTGCCGGCTACCCCGATAGCGCTATGCCGGATGTAAAGAGAGCAACAATTGAAGATCGCGAGCTGGCAATAGAAAATATAAAAAAGGTTTCGGCCCCTGGTTTTGACCCCATCTTACGCGACGAAGAAGGAGGCCTTTTGAAATTTTGGTCATAATTTCACAAAATGGCTGCGCGCTTCAACGTCCATTTTACCGATGATTTTACAGGAATTATTGAGCAATTAATTGCTGATAAGAAACATGCGGATTTCATTATGGATATTAATGGCTGGGAACGCGCGGCTGGTGTAATAATTAAACCTGATGACAACACCAACACCGAATTTATACAACTTGACAACGGCCGGCTAATTAATGTTAATTCGATTATTGCCATCAACGGAATTTTTAAAAACGATTGTACCTGTTACTGATTTTTCCGCTAAAATAAGCACCGCTGCAGAAGGTTACGACGCGCTTCTATCCGGGCAGGCACCTGCCTGATGCCGTTTTTATCAGGCTCGCGCAATAATTATTCTTCACTATTTTGGGGTGTTTATTAAATGTGTTTTAAAATTCTACGTCACAAATAGGATAATAGTTAAATCTGTGGTAACTTAGCGACCTCAATTTCATTTTTACATTTAAACAAGTTTTATGGAAAGAGTTATTAATTTTTCGGCGGGGCCTTCAGCGTTGCCTGAAGCAGTATTAAGAAAAGCACAAAGCGAAATGTTGAGCTATGGCAGCTCGGGCATGTCGGTGATGGAAATGAGCCACCGTTCGAAAGATTACATGGCTATCATTGAAGCTGCAGAAGCTAACCTGCGCGAACTGATGAATATTCCTGCTAATTACAAAGTATTGTTTTTACAGGGTGGGGCTTCCATGCAATTTGCAATGGTGCCGCTCAACCTGATGAACAAAAATAAAAAAGCCGATTATGTGAACACGGGTGTTTGGTCAAAAAAAGCGATCAAAGAAGCCGGCCGCTGCGGTAAAGTGAACGTGGTGGCTTCGTCTGAAGATAAAACGTTCAGTTACATCCCTGATTTAGATCCTTCAACATTTGATAAAGAGGCCGATCATTTTCACATCACAACCAACAACACTATTTACGGAACACGGTACACATCAATACCCGATACAGGCAATGTTCCGCTGGTAGCCGATATGTCTTCTGATATTTTATCAAAACCATACGATGTTTCAAAGTTCGGTTTGATCTTCGCCGGCGCCCAGAAAAACCTTGGCCCTGCGGGTGTTTGTATTGTTATCATTCGCGAAGACCTTGCAGGCAATCAAATGGAATTTACGCCTACAATGCTGAATTATCAGGTTCAGATTGAGAACGGTTCTATGTTCAACACACCGCCTACTTACGGCATCTATTTATGCAAGCTCGTTCTGGATTGGCTGAAAGACCAGGGTGGGGTGGAAGCAATAGAAAAGGTGAATAACGAAAAGGCGAGCATTCTTTATGATTTCCTCGACAACTCAAACCTATTCAAGCGAACAGTAGCCCCGAAAGATCGCTCAATTATGAACGTGCCGTTTGTAACAGGCAGTGTGGAAAAAGATGATGCATTCATCAAAGCCGCTACAGCAAAAGGTTTGGTGCAGCTAAAAGGCCACAGGTCAGTTGGCGGAATGCGCGCGAGCATCTACAACGCCATGACACTTGAAGGAGTGCAAAAACTGGTGGATTTTATGAAGCAATTTGAAACCGATAACGGTTGATTTGTTATTGGGCTTTAGAATTTCAATTACGCTTTGTTTCCTAACGGTACGTTGGCGTTGCGCTGGTTTTATTTGTAGTGTTGATAGCAGCCAATAAATTCGTACCCGATGTTACCAGCAACTTGTTTTTAAATTATTATCAATATCCATTAACCAATTAAACATTATTTACGCAACTAACAATGAGTCATTACAACATTCAAACCCTCAACAAAATTTCAAAACTTGGTACCGAAAAGTTTGGAGAAAAATATACCGTAAGCGACACCGCCGAAGCACCCGATGCTATTTTGTTAAGAAGTGCATCAATGCATGAAATGGAATTTTCATCAAGCCTGCACAGCATTGCAAGGGCCGGCGCAGGTGTAAACAATATTCCTGTGGATAAGTGCGCAGAACAGGGCATCGTAGTATTTAACACGCCGGGCGCCAACGCCAATGCTGTTAAGGAACTTGCTATCGCAGGAATGCTGCTTTCGTCCCGTAAAATTGTAGATGGCATCAATTGGGCAAAATCGCTGACCGGCGCTGACGTGGACAAGCAGGTTGAAAAAGGGAAGGCACAGTTTATCGGCCCCGAAATTCAGGATAAGGTTTTAGGGGTGCTTGGTCTGGGCGCCATTGGCGTGATGGTTGCAAATGCAGCTTATAATTTAAATATGGGTGTGTTGGGTTATGATCCTTATATTTCTGTTGATGCAGCCTGGTCTTTATCACGTGCTATTAAAAAGGCACAGGATTTGAAAACTGTTTTTGAGAACGCTGATTTCATCACACTGCACATGCCTTACAACAAGGAAACCAAAGAAATCATTAATAAAGACTCGTTGGCCCAGATGAAAAAGGGAGTACGTATTATCAATCTTTCGCGTGGTGAGTTGGTGAATGATGATGATATAATTGCGGCTCTGGCAGATGGCTCAGTAAGCGCTTATGTTACTGATTTTCCCAACGAAAAACTGGTAAAAGCGCCGGGAGTTATTACGGTCCCGCACCTGGGCGCATCCACTCCGGAAAGCGAGGAGAATTGTGCGGTGATGGCTGCAGCACAAACTATTGATTTTTTAGAGAATGGTAACATCCGTAATTCGGTTAATTATCCCGCTTGCGATATGGGTATCAGCGCATCAATGCATCGGGTAACTGTGGCTCATAAAAATATTCCAAACATGCTCGGGCAAATATCTACTGCGCTGGCTGATCAGGGAATCAATATTGCGAACATGATCAATAAAAGCCGCGGCGATTATGCCTACACCATGATTGACGTGGAAACAGAAATGACTCCTGAAAAAGTGGCCAGCATTAAAAATATTGAAGGTGTGCTAAAGGTGAGGGTAATCTAAAACATTCTTAAAATTTCAAATGCCCGGCTCAGCCGGGTATTTTGTTTTTTAACGCTTTATATTTGGGATATGAAAGAGGCGCTTTTACAGGTTATAAAAAAAGAGGTCCATCTTCCTGATAAAGAAGCGGCTCTCGCGCTTTCATATTTCAAATCCAGAAAATTTAAAAGGAACGATATCCTCTTACAAAGCGGCAGCGTTGCCAAAGAAGTTTTTTTTGTGGTGAAAGGCTTGCTGCACCAGTATTATATTGATGATGCGGGCAACGAACGGACCTGTGATTTTACTTTTGAAAATGGTTTTTCAACCGATCTGGAAGGCTTCACACGCAAAACGCCATCTGCCTCAACAATCAAGGCGTTAAAGGAAACAAACTGCCTCGTAATCAGTTGCCCGAACCTAATGCAACTGATGAAGGATTCGCAGGCTGTGAGCGATTTTTTTAATGTAGTGGTTGAAAATATAGCATCGGAAAGTATGCGGCGTACAAAATCTTTACTTACAAATTCTCCCGAAAAAACAGATTTGCAGAATTGTTGGAACAACAGCCTGATATTTTTCAAAAAATACCTCAGCGTTACATTGCTCAGTATCTCGGAATTGCCCCCGAAAGTCTTAGCCGCATCAAAAAAAGAATGATGGTGGCCACAAAATCTTAACCAAAGTCATTGTTTTTTGCCTGTCCCGGATCATAGTTTTGTGGAAAAATATAACTATGCAAACAATTCTTGGATCGGGCGGCGACATAGGAAAACTATTAGCCAGGGAACTTAAAAATTACACTGATAAAATTCGTCTTGTTGCACGCAACCCAAAAAAAGTGAATGATGACGACGCGCTGTTCAGGGCTGATATAACAAAGGCCGATGAGGTGCTGAAAGCGATTGAAGGATCCAGAGTTGTGTATCTTACAGTTGGATTTCAATACAAATTAAAAGTATGGCAGGCAAACTGGCCTGTAACAATGAAAAATGTGATTGATGCATGTTTGCATCACGGAGCGAAACTCGTTTTCTTTGATAATGTGTATATGTACGCAAAGGAAGCGATTCCACACATGACTGAAGAAAGCCCGTTTAACCCGACTTCAAAAAAGGGAAAGCTGAGAGCACAGATTTTTGCAATGCTGATGGATGCCGTCAAAACAAAAGGATTGAAAGCGCTCGTTGCGCGCAGTGCGGATTTCTACGGGCCACACTCAAAGAATGGCTTATTAAATATTGGAGTGATTGATAATTTTAAAAAAGATAAGAAGGCTTTCTGGCAATCGGATGCTCGTAAAATTCACTCGCTCACTTTTACACCGGATGCCGCAAAGGCAATGGCCTTATTAGGAAATACTGATGATGCGTTTGGGCAGGTTTGGCATCTCCCAACATCGCCTGAAAAGCTTACTGGTAAAGAGTTTGTTGAGTTAACTGCCCGGGCAATGAACGTAAAGCCGCGATTTTATATTCTCAATAAATTTATGATTGGCTTAGTGGGTGTTTTTTCTCCGGTTGTAAAAGAACTAAAAGAAATGCAATACCAGAACGACCGGGATTATTTTTTTGACAGTAGTAAATTTGAGAAACGGTTTGGAATAAAAGCAACTTCATACCGCGAAGGCATTCGGCAATCGGTATTATAAATCTATATACCAAATGCTTTTTTCAGTTGTTCAAAATAGGGCATTTAAAAAACTTAAGAGATTGAGTTGGTCTGCCTCAACTCATTCTTTGTGATGCGATATCCATCTACCTCATTTCTTTATAAATATTGATTAAAGTATTCGTACTGCTATCATGGCCCGTAACAGCCCCGTCATCTTTTAGTTCCGGCAAAATTTTATTAGCCAGTTGTTTACCCAGTTCCACACCCCACTGGTCAAAACTGAAGATGTTCCAGATAATACCCTGCACGAAAATTTTATGTTCGTACATGGCAATCAACTGTCCTAAAGTGAAAGGTGTAATTTTCTTTATCAGGAAGGAATTTGTGGGTTTGTTGCCGTCAAATACTTTAAAAGGTGCGAGTTTATTAATAGCATTTTTATCAAGCCCAGATTTCTTCAATTCTTCTTTCACTTCTGCAAGCGTTTTGCCGTTCATCAAAGCTTCAGTTTGTGCAAAAAAGTTACTGAGTAACTTCGCATGATGGTCGCCAATGGGGTTATGACTTTGTGCGGGCGCAATAAAGTCGCAGGGGATCAATGGCGTGCCCTGGTGGATCAATTGATAGAAAGCGTGCTGGCCGTTGGTTCCGGGTTCGCCCCAGATAATTGGCCCCGTTGAATAATTAACTTTTTTGCCGTTGCGGTCAACGCTTTTGCCGTTACTTTCCATATTGCCCTGTTGAAAATAAGCTGCAAATCGGTGCATATATTGGTCATAGGGAAGGATGGCCTCGCTGTCTGACGCAAAGAAATTTGTGTACCACAAGCCAATTAAAGCCATTATCACGGGTATGTTTTTTTCAAAAGGCGTCGTCTTAAAATGCTCATCGGTATTATAGGCTCCTTTCAGCAATTGTTCAAAATTATCGTAGCCAATGGTGAGCGCAATGGATAGGCCGATAGCGCTCCACAAGGAATAGCGGCCGCCCACCCAGTCCCAGAATTCAAACATATTTTTGGTATCGATACCAAATTTTCTTACTTCTTTTTCGTTGGTGCTGAGTGCCACAAAATGTTTGGCTACCTGATTTTCATCTTTCGCTTTTTTCAGAAACCAATCGCGGGCGCTGTGAGCGTTGGTCATGGTTTCCTGCGTGGTAAATGTTTTGGAAGCCACTAAAAATAGTGTCGTTTCAGGGTTTACTTTTTTTAGCGTTTCCGCAATGTGCGTGCCATCTACGTTAGAAACGAAATGTACATCAATGCCTTTCACCCAATAAGGTTTCAGGGCTTCTGTAACCATGAAGGGGCCGAGGTCGCTGCCGCCAATGCCAATGTTTACAATGGATTTTATTTTTTTGCCGGTATAGCCCAGATGCTTTCCATCATGAATTGATGCACAAAAATCCTTCATCTTTTTCAGCACTTTTTTTACATCAGGCATCACATTTTTACCGTTGCTTTTGATCGCGTGCTTCCCGAAATTCCTCAAAGCCACGTGCAGCACCGATCGGTTTTCTGTTTGGTTGATCGTATCGCCCTCAAACATGGCGGCGATTGCATCTTTTAGTTTTGCCTCCGAAGCCAGTGCCAGCAGGTGTTTCAGCGTTTCATCGGTAACGCGGTTTTTAGAAAAGTCAAAATATATATCACCTTGCTGTAAAGAGTACTTCCGCGCACGGTTCGCATCATTAGCACATTAGCAAAT
>MKRO01000111.1:0-259 GCA_001896965.1 Sphingobacteriales bacterium 41-5
TTTAAGCCATGCAGCGAAAACTATTTTATTGCATGTCTTTTTTGTTTCTTTTCTCAGGATTTCAGGCCTGTGTGTCGTACCGCAAGCGTCCCGCACGGTTATACCAAGAAGTGTTAAGAACCGGCCGAACGTTTGATGCGGGAATTGTTCCTGGATATTTATTTGACGGGAAGCATTGGGACACGGTGATCAAAGGCCGTGTACTTTGGGCGCATCACTTGTATGAGATGGGCATCATCAGAAATATTATTTTCTCCGG
>MKRO01000111.1:275-7890 GCA_001896965.1 Sphingobacteriales bacterium 41-5
TGTATACCCCTTATTTTGAATCAAAGATCATAGGATTATACGCCCAAAAACTTGGCATACCCGATGAGCATATATAATATGATACCCTTGCTGAGCATAGCACGGAGAATATTTTTTATTCCTACCAGCTTGCAAAAAAGCTGGGGTTTAAGGCCCTTGCATTGGTTACCGATCCGTTTCAATCGTCTATGCTGAAAGGGTTTACAAGGAGAAGGTTTGCTACAGAAATTTATCATTTACCTTTTATGGTTGATACCATTCGAAAGCTGGATCATGTTGATCCGATGATAGATCCTTCTTCCGCGTTCAGTAAAAATTTCAAATCCATAAAAGATCGTGAAGGCTGGTTCCGGCGGTTGCGGGGAACACTTGGCGCTTTTATTCCGTGGGAGGTGAAAAAGAGAAAGGCGGGGCCTTTATAGCTAAAACGAAAAGGTTGTTGTCAGTCTCAATCCAAAACTTTTTTTGAACGCTCCATTCATTCGGGCTTTTATAATTTGCCCATCGGTTTGAAATAATTTATCTGTGCCGTACCCCGTTTTCCAATTGGAGTATAAACCGTCGAGCCCAATGTTCAGAAAGTCTTTCGGTTTAATACCAAAGGATACCCGGTAATCAAGCCCATGTCCTTTGGCGTCGTGTGTAAAGCTCACGGGGTGTTGAAATGTTTCTACAAGGTTCCAGTTTGCTTTAGCGTCATAAATGAGGTAGCGGTAGGTGAGGCCCGCGCCAATATTGAAGATTCCTTTTGGTTGATATAATCCTTTTAAAGTTGCATTCGGACCGTTCCATTGTGCCTCGTAAGTGCTTTGTAAAAGCGGGTCATTATCGTTGGTGAGATAAAATAATTCTTTTGTAAAATCCAGGCCAACCCCACCTGTAGCGGTGACATCGTTCTTCCTAAAAAAATGATAATCAAAATTAACACCCGCCGACCGGGCATGGCCTTTATTGCTTTGCAGGTAAAGCTCGGTGGTTGGGTTCGTTCTGTTATCGCCAGCGTAGTCGAAATCTGTTACCGAGCCAGTGTAGGTCCAAAGACGATCATAATGAGCATTCATTGAAAAATTATCAATTATGTTGTATTCAACTTTTGTATGAATACCTGCGGCGTTGACGGGTTTGAATATCAACTCCGATAAAACATTCGGATTTTGCCCCTGCATGTTGCCTGCAATATTCCAGCGGAAATCCGTATTTCTATATTCCGGGCCAACTTCAACAGAAAATTTCTTTTCCTGCGCAGTTGAAGAGAGGGCAACTGAAAAAGATAAAAGAAATAAGAAAAGAGAACGTTTTTTAAAGAGGGTCATGCAATCTTAATTTGTCGTTGAACAGAGGTTCTGGAAAAATGGAAAGTAAGTACCAGCGAAAAAAGAAGATAAGCCGCTATCACGTATTTAATCATCGGATTAAAATTGTTTGTTAAAAACCAATCGCCGGAATAAAAAATAATTCCAAGCCCTGTTACAGTTTTTAGTAGTTCCCAAACCCAGGCAGAATGGTTATTGTCCATCAGTTCGCTTAAAGCATATACAAATGCAAATACAAAAAATCCATAAATAAATATGCCCGGCGAACCAATTGCCGCGATATTCCCAAACAGGTAACTTATTAAAATCAAAAGAACGATCAGTTGAAACCAAAGCCAGGCCTTTGTTACAGGCGATACTTCGGTATCGTACTTTTTAAAATGATAAACGTCTTCAATTTTATAAACAGGATATTTTTCAGCTACATCTGCCGGCCGCCAGCCAGTAGGCATGAGCCAGATGCGAAACTTATCTTTCCAGTTTTTCGCGCGCCACGCATCTTTTATCAAAAGCCATAAATGTTGAAAATTAATTTTCACTGGGTTCCAGGTTTGTACCGGCCGCGTAATGCCGTAAACAGGTGGCATGTCATCTTTCTCCGGTTGAAAAGTGCCGAAGAGTTTATCCCAGATGATAAATATCTGCGAATAATTTTTATCGAGGTATTCTGGGTTGATGGCATGGTGTACCCTGTGATGCGACGGGGTTACAATAATTTTTTCCAACCATCCCATCTTTTTAATATGAACGGTGTGATACCAAAACTGTGCAAACAAATGCAATGGTGCAACCACCGCAATCACTTTTTCAGGGACTCCAAGCAGCGCCGCAGGTAAAAGAAATATCGCAAAAATTTTTACAAAAGATGAAATGCTTTGCCTTAGTGCGCAGGCCAGGTTAAACTCTTCGCTGCTGTGGTGAACCAAATGGCCATTCCAGAAAAAATTATACCGGTGCTGAATCCTGTGTACACAATAGCCTGCAAAATCAAGCGTGATAAAAGCTATAAAATAAGTGAGCGAGGTTGCTTTAACATGATAAACAGCCAAATGCTGCAACAGCCATCCATAGCCGTAAATTGCCACGCTTAAACCGAGCACGTCTTTAGTTACGTTGGTCACGCCGCTCATCAGGCTGCTGATCATATCGTTGGTGCGTACGTTGTCGCCGCCTTTTCTCCAGGCGTACCATTTTTCAAAAAGTACGAGCAGCAAAAAAGCCGGCATCGCAATCAATAATATCTTTCCGTATGTTTCCATGAATGTGTTTCAAAAGTATTAATATTTGGTGATTTTAGAGTAGTAAATCAAGGTCATCGCGGTGGAAACACCTGCCATTTTTGTGAGCTTGAATCTGTTGAAATTAACAAAACCGGCAATCTATTTCAGATGTTTTTTAAAAAACTGAATGGTTTTTTCGACTGACTCCGTATTGTTGGTTTCCGTAAAACCATGAAAGTCTGTGTATTCATGGTATTCATTTGCAACTCCCAGCTCATCCAGTTTTTGTTTCAGCAACTGGCTTTGATAAGCCGGTACAATATTGTCGAGGTTGCCATGAAAAATAATGGTGGCTTGGAAGATGTGTTCAGGTTTTCGATGGGGCTGATACTTTTATACAATTCTTCGTTCCACCCCGACCCTGAAAATTTTTTAAGAATATCTTTAACGTTCACCGGTTTCCTGGCGTTGTAAAAATCCCAATCATCGATTTTGGCAGGACCGTAAAAATCTGCCACACATTTCACAATACCTTTGGTATCTGTTGAGTTAGCGTATTGTAATGCAAGCAGAGCGCCACCGTTAACGCCCCATAAAGCCATCGTATCGGAAGTTGCAAATAAAAATTTATTACTTACCATCAGGTTTATCGCATTGCCAACGTCTTCAAGAATTTGATTGTAGGTAACGTCCTTTCCGTTAGCCAGGCGATAATTTACATTAACGACGGCGCATTCGGGCCAGCGGCTTCTGTACATCTGAACCAAATTATTCAACTCGCTTTTATCACCGCCCACCCAGGTGCCGCCATGAATCATTACATTCAGCCTTGTTTGGCTGGTTCGCCCTGCAGGCAGGTAAATATCCATTTTTTGTAAAGGGTCTTTTCCATAAGCTGTATCTATTATTATATTTTCTGCAAGGTTGCTTCTTGGTAACCGGTCTTCAAAACCAATTGTACTGTCGGCCTTATTACAGGAAGTTATAATAAAAAACATTAAAATCGCCGCAATCAGTTGTTTCATTGTGGTCAGAGTTCTGATGATAAAAAATATTCCTTAAAGTTCTCTTATTTTTCTAACATTAATGTTAATGTAATCCTAATCATTTGGTTGAAACAACAGATGACAACCATTTTCCCGGTTGTTTCCAGATCATTGGTGAATATTGAACGTCAGGAAGTAGCATTCTCCTTTTTAATTAAGAATGCAGCGACGTGACATATTTAAAAGAAAATTCAGGTTCGGTAAGAATTTATTTCTCAACCTGAAAACCATTTTCAATCGCGAATTTATCCTGTGCCGCCTGCATCATTGTAATCACATTTTTTTGCGTTGCAAGAATGGTATCCATTTGTCTTGTTTGCGCCAGCCGAACGCCTTCGTTTTCGGCCTCGCCGATATTTTTATAGGTGGTATAAATACTTTTTACGTATTCGAAATAATTGATAGCTGATTTTTGAAAATCTTCCCCACCTTTAAAATCTGACACGGAAAGTTTTTCAATTTCATCAATTTTTTCCTGCACCAGCTTTTCGGCTTCAGCCGCTGTTTTTCCCATGTCTTCATAATTAGCGCTATCTGCCTGTGCCCTGATGTTTTGTTCGGCTTTAGCAAGAGGTTCGGACAACTGTATTTCTGCATTCACAATTTTTTCACTGAATTGCATGGGAGTTTCTGCATTTTCCTTTTTCGTGGAGGTGCAGGAAAGTAAAAAAACACTGAGTAATAAAGTGAACAACGACATTTGTTTCATGGTACAAATTAATTTCTAATATGTACAACAAAAACCAAACCTAAAATAACCTACGCAACATTGTTAGTAAACGAAACCGTTATCTGTGGCATATTTCTGTTGCGACTGTTGAAGGGTTGACATTACATCGGCCTGCGAATTCATCAGCGATTCCATCTGTTTTGCTTTTTCCATTTTTATATTATCGTCCTTTGCTTCGGCCATTTCCCTGTAAGTGGTGTAGATACTTTTCAAAAATTCAAAATAGCGTACTGATACAACTTTAAAATCTTCGCCACCCACACCCACGGGCGAAAGATTTTTTGCGGCATCAAGCCTTAGTTGTATTGAATCTTCCATTGCTTTTGCAGATTGTGCTACGCCTGCCATATTTGCGTTGCTACTGCGAACCTTGATTTCCGCTTCCGCTTTGAGCATCGGTTCTTCCAGGCTGTTTTCAAGTGCCATAATTGTTTCGTTAAGCTGAACGGGTGTATAAACCTTTCCCGCTTCCGCCGCAGGCGTTTCCGCATCACTATTTTTATTGTTTGCACACGAAGCAAAACCGAGCGCAAGGCAAAAAATTATGAGAATATTTACTTTCATCCGTAAATTTTTTATTTTTTTTAATGGTCGGATGCCTGCCTGTCGGTCAGACAGGGAACTCCGCATATACATTCCCTCCCGGTTACTATCGGGATTAGAAAAAATTATCGTGCTTCGTTTCATGGTTCAGTTTTTTAAATGAGTAATCAGTCTTCTAAAACCTGGTGCTTTCTTTTTAACAAATAATAAATAGGAACGCCAAATAAAGCGATGCCGAGTCCTGCAAGGGATGTTACAGGTTTTGCGTACAGCAATCCAACGCACATAACCAAAGCAATTAAAATATAAATTGCCGGAATAATTGGGTAGCCAAATGCTTTGTATGGGCGCTCCACATCGGGGCGGGATTTTCTTAACCTGAATACGCCCCAAATTGTCAAAATGTAAAACAAAACTGTTATGAATACTACGTAATCAAGTAAAATTCCGTACTGGCCGCTGAGGCAAAGAATACTTGCCCACACACATTGTGCCCATAACGCCCATTGTGGTACACTGTTTTTATTGAGTTGGCCTGCCGCAGGTAAAAATAATTTATCATGCGCCATTGTGTAAAATACGCGCGCACCCGACAGAATTAACCCGTTGTTACAACCAAAAGTTGAAATCATAATCATAACGGCAATAATGGCTGCACCGTAATCACCAAAAATATTGAACGCCGATGCCGTTGCTACCCTGTCCTGCCTCGCGAAAGCAACGTTGGGATATTGATTGAATTCAGTGGGATAAGCTGCTGCGGCGTTGGCAGCTTCAGGCATCAAAGGCATTACGGCCACGTACATAACATTCATTAAAACATATACAACCGTAACAATCACGGTGCCCAATAATAAACTCAGCCCAACATTCTTTTTTGGGTTTTTTATTTCACTGGCGATGAAGGTTACGTTTTCCCAGGCCACGCTACTGAACACGGAGCCTACCAGCGCCGAGCTGATGAGCCCGATTGTGAAGATTAATGTTGGCGACTCTTTAAATGTTGACCAGCCGATCATGGCGCCGGCACTGTCTTTTACAGGCTCAGTAAAATTTAAATTAAAACCCGTTGCCCAATTGCTGTTCCAGATATCGGAATTAAACGCAAATAGTAAACCCGCAACGATTAACCCGAAAATTGAAAACAATTTTATGATGGTGAAAATAGTTTGAACGATTTTTCCTTCTTTCACACCGCGCGTATTTACGTAGGTGAGGAAAATGATTAATGCAATTGACACCAGTTGCGCCGGATATATTTTTATCCAGCCAGCCTGAAATAATAAATTTTTATCGTCAATAGTAAGCGCGGGAATAAAGTACCCTGCGAATTTGCTGAAAGCCACACCCACGGCGGCGATGGTTCCTGTTTGTATCACCGAGAAAAAGCTCCAGCCGTATAAGAATCCTGTGAGCGGGTTATAGGCTTCCTTCAGGTACACATACTGGCCGCCCGCTTTGGGAAACATTGAAGATAGCTCTCCGTAGGTTATGGCGGCAAAGATGGTCATTAACCCTGTTAATATCCAAAGCGCGATAAGCCAGCCGGCGCTGCCAACCTGCCTCGTCATATCGGCACTTACAATAAAAATTCCTGAGCCGATCATGGAGCCTGCCACGATCATTGTACCGTCAAACAAACTTAGCGATTGTTTGAACGAATGGTTTTGTTCTGCCATTTTGGTTTGTTGATTTTAGCAGACAAGATAAGAATTTATGAACGAAAAGTTGAAAAGTTGACAGGTTAATAAGTTGAAGGTGGAGGTAACGGTCCTTCGGCTTAACATTTCAATTTTATATCAAATTTTATTTTTTCGCTTTGTATTGGGCGTTGAGGCCTTTTAAAACTTCGCTGGTAACATCAAAGGAGGTGTCTTTGTAATAAAACAAACCGGGCTCGTAAGAGAAGATGAATGAATATTTGCCGTCCTGATTGAATGTTTTGAGAAAGTCTTTAATCTCCTTCATGACGCTCATGTTTTTAGAAGCAACAAAACTGTTAAAATCTTCGGTGAGCGACTGGCGCTTTTCCATTATCTGTTGCTGGGTTTGCTGAACATCGCGGCCTGCAGCTTCCATTTGTTCGGGCGTCATGCTCGCCTGCTTTTGTTGATACCCTGCCAACTTGTTTTTGTAATTTTTTTCCATCCGGTCAATTTCGGCTGTGATCGCGGATTCTTTCCTTCTTATTTCGTTTTGAACAACTTTAGCAAGTTCGTAATTTACCTGTATGGAATCAGTGTCGATGTAAGCAAACAACAGATGTTGATTGGAAGCAGAATCTTTTTTATCATCAGACCTTACAGTGGCAGGTTTTGCCTTTTTATCCTGATTGAATTGTTTGTACAATAAAAAAGCCACCGCTACCACCAGCAGGCCATTTACAATTAATAATGCATTCTTCATTCCTCTTGTCATGTTGGGATGCTTCGGTTAAAAGCTAAATATATAAAACAACGCGCAATATACTAAACACTTGAAAATAAAAATGTTTTGATCGTTTTTCTTAGGAAAGGGTTAACGTTTTTTGCGAGGTGGTCAGGTTGAAAAGTTTATTGGTTGATCAGTCCGAGAGATTTTAAGTGTCATTAGAACCAAGCGAATTTACTCATACCAAGTAAAAGCAAAAAAAGGAGCAACTTTCGCTGCTCCTTAAATATTATTTTGAGGCTTCGTGCCTTTGCGGCAATCGCTTATTCTTCCTCATCAAAACTCATCGCCTCGCGTGTTGTTTGCAACAACTCGTATTCTTCCTTGCTGCCC
>MKRO01000112.1:0-2652 GCA_001896965.1 Sphingobacteriales bacterium 41-5
CAAAAGAGAATTAATGAGCGCCGGAGCAGAATTATTTTTCGATACCAAATGGTGGAACCAGCACCCCATCAGTTTTGGTGTGCGGGGAGGCTATCAATTCACGCCCGACCCGGTGACAAAAGAAAAAAAGCCCTTCTTTGAATTTATTTTACCGGTGAGTTTGATACCGAGGTAGTATTGTTGCTGTATTATTTTTCTTTTCTTTTTGAAAACTTTTAGAACATCATCGTTAAGAGGGCTATTCTTTAACGCGAGTTCGACAACGTTAAGCTGCTAATGTCATCCAGAAATTGCGTTTATTTTAACTTGCCTGCAGAAATATTTATGGCCAGCTGATATTTAACTGCGCCCGGCCAGTTTTGTATGCTCATAATACGGCACTTCATCATGGCGTGTAGTTTCCTGCTGATGCCAGTAGGCCTGTGTTACAACATGCCCGCCGGGGGTTTTCAATAACCTCCCGAATATTGCCTTGATAGCATTGAAAGAAAGATCAGTAACACCCAGTACAAAAAGTTCGGGCGCGGGTGGGGCCTGCTCCACAATATCCGTTTCGGTTTCAGCCTCAACCTGCTTGAGAGCAGGCTTTGCTGCAGTTTTGGGCGGCGGCGCCGGAACGATCACAACTGTATAACCATTATTCATTAACAGATCTTTTAAAAACATCGCCCTATCGTTGGAAATATTTTTTTCCACGATGGCACATTTAATACCATCCAGTTCTTCAAATTCGTGATTTTTATTGATGGCCATTTGAGAGGTTTAAAAGTTGAAATGTTTTATGTTTAAAAGCAAATGCCGGGGAGTAACCAACCTTTACAAGTAAATACTCAGAAACATCAACACGAGCTACCAAAGCGTTTTCACAAGTACACTGATATATTCATAGACACTTCCGATCACACCCGTAGCAATAATACCCAACACACAAAGCCCCATTCCCAAAAGTGGGCTGCTATGCACTTTCACCGGTTCAAGCGGATATGGGTTCTCGTCCATGAACATTGCCTTTACGATGCGCAGGTAATAATAAAGCGAGGCTACCATGTTTAACGCCGCAATGGTGATCAATAAATAATTAGCGGTACCCCCAGCGCCGGAAAGAATTAAAAAGAACTTACCAAAGAAACCGGCAGTTGGCGGTACGCCTGCAAGCGAAAACAGCGCAATTGCCATGATCCAGCTAAGATGCTTATTTGTTTTATAAAATCCTTTGTAATCGCTGATGTCTTCCCTGCCGGTCGCCGCTCCTACCACGTTAATCACTCCAAAAGCTGCCAGGTTTGAAAACAAATAAATCAATACAAAATAAATCATTGATGTCGTTCCAATGGCTTTACCGCCCAGTATTCCGATTAAAATAAAACCCACCTGTGAGATTGATGAAAACGCTAAAAATCTTTTAATGTTTTGCTGGCGTAACGCAAACAGGTTGCCCACTACCATTGACGCTACTGCAAGTATTGCCACCATCCGGTACCAGTCAATTTGCAACTGTTCAAAAGCTGTAAAGAACACTGTTGCCATTACGAAAACCATGCTGCCTTTTGATATCACCGAAAAATAAGAAGTGACCGGCGTTGGCGAGCCTTCATAAACATCTGCCGTCCACAAATGAAATGGCACTGCAGAAATTTTGAAACCGAACCCTGATAGTACAAAAATGAACGCCATCAGCAACATTGGTTCATTGCTCAAACCCTTGTTTAATGCAGTGTAATCAAGCGTTCCCGTTGCGCCATACATCAGTGAAATTCCAAACAATAAAATCGCGGAGGCAAACGCAGATGACATGATATACTTCATTGCCGCCTCAGAAGAACGCCTTTTTTCTAAATCAAAATTCGCCAATGCCGCCAGCGGAATGCTTGCTAATTCTAACCCCAAGTACAACATCAGCATGTTCTGCGAACTGATCATAAAAAACATGCCCAACAGCGTTGACAACATCAACATATAAAACTCTGCCGCGTGTTTATGGTTTAATAACCAGTTGTAAGATTGCAAAGAAATGATGAAGACGCCGAGGTTGAGGATCGATTTTTCAACCGTCAGTAATTCGTTAGTGTAAAACATCGTACCGAACAAATTTCCAGATGCCTGTGCCGCGAAACCCGCCAACACATTAAATCCCAATAAAATATTCACCCACAGCAATATTTTTTTATTGCTCCATTCCTTCGCCGCCAATTTAATAAATAACAAAACAAAGATGATCACCGTCACCAGCAATTCCTGTTTCATTAAAAGCAAAAAATTTTCCATTTATTTATCCCAATTTCCACGGGTTAAACCCCGAGGCTATTAACATTTCGATCCCGGGTTAACTCTCAATCAATTTCAGAATTACAAACGGCATTAACCCAACAATTAAAATTCCTGCCGTTAACAAAATCGTTGCAAGCTTTTCGTTCCAACTTGCGTCGCCAAACGAAACGGCTTTATCACCATTCACTTTCAACGGCCCTACAATTACAAAACCTATCGCTCTTAAAATATAAACCGCTGTTACAACAATTGATGCGCAGGCAACGATTGTAGCAATATAATAGAAAGTGCCGCCTTTTTGCCAGCCGCCCATAAATACGGTCGCTTCTGCCACAAAGCCGCTTAACCCAGGCAGCCCGAGGGAACATAATCCTACAATCACAA
>MKRO01000112.1:2860-4805 GCA_001896965.1 Sphingobacteriales bacterium 41-5
GTTATGGCTGACTGACGAATACGCGTTGATGTATTTCAAATCCTTCTGCATCATTGTAACAAACGCCCCGTATAAAATTGCAATGCCGGCTAATACTATAATTGCATCGGAATAGTAAGCCGCGCCTTCGGGCATCAGGTAAGTTGCCGCGCGCAAACAGCCGTAACCGCCTAATTTCATTGAGATTCCTGCTAAAAACATTGACGCAGCGGTTGGTGCAGATGAGTGCCCGTCCGGTACCCAGGTATGAAAAGGAAATAATGCCGTAAAAATTCCAAAGCCCACAAATACAAAGGGAAAGAATAATTTCTGTACCTCCGGCGCAATTTGCTGTGCCGCGATTTGCAGCATATCAAAACTATAGTTGCCCCCGAAGCTGCTGTTAAAATATAAGCCCGCCAACCCTACAAAAACCAACGACGAACCCGCCATCAACATCAGCGCAAGCTTCATAGCGCTGTATTCTTTCTTACCGCTTCCCCATATCCCGATCATCAAAAATTTAGGAATCACCGCCACTTCAAGAAAGAAAAACATGGTGAACAAATCCAGCGAAATAAAAAAACCGTAGGCGCCCATACTTAAAAAAAGCAGCAGAAAAAAGAATTCTTTGCTCATGCTTTTTTGCTTCCACGAAACCAACACACCTGCCAGCACAACGAAAGAAGTAAGCACAATCATGGCCACCGAAATACCATCCACCCCAATATGATAATTGATATTGGGAAGTTTGAACCATTCGTAATTTTGTTCAAATAAAAACGCAGTGTTGTTTACATCTCGCTCGGCGGAGAACTGAAATACCAGATAAACCGAAAGTAAAAATTGAATAGCCGCGCCAACCAGCGACACTGTTTTCACCTGTTGATCTTTCAGAAATAAAAGTATCAGTGAAAATAAAAGAGGTACAATAATAAGTAACGATAAATTCATATTTCTACTTCCATATATAAATAAATGCAATCAATAAAAATGCAATGCCGGCGAAGAAATACAAAGCATAACGTTGTACTTTTCCGCTCTGCATTCCCCTAATACTTTTTGAAACTTCAAGCGTGCCGTTGGCGATTTCATTCATTGAGCCATCCACTACTTTACGATCAAGCCAGGCCGCCGGCCTGCCAATCCATTTAAAAATGATGTTTTTTGTGATGAACAGATATAATTCATCAACATAAAATTTATTCTTAGAGGCGCTATACAAACCTATCATTGAACGGGCTACACTTTCGACTTTACCGCTTTCTTTTTTATACATCCACCACGCTATTGCGATACCGGTAAGCGCAACGATGACAGGCAACACTGAAAACATCAAATGAAAATGCGTTTCCAGCGGTTTGCCATCGGCGCTTACAAATTTCCCGAAAGGAATAAAGCCAGCGCCGATCGCGCAAATGGTTAAAATGATCAATGGTAATTTCATAGAAAACGGCCCCTCGCCCTGATGTCCATGTATATCGGGCGCGGCCTTTCTAAAAAATATTGAAAAGTATAAACGGAACATGTAGAAGGCTGTTAGTCCTGATGTGAGCAACGCCACAATGTACACCAGCATATCTTTATTGTAAGAAGCCAACAAAATCTCTTCCTTACTAAAAAATCCGGCAAACGGAGGAATACCCGCAATGGCCAGGCAAGCCACTAAAAAAGCAATATTTGTTACGGGCATGTATTTTCTAAGCCCGCCCATGTCTTTCATCTCATTACTGTGCACTAAATGAATAACCGCGCCTGCACAAAGAAATAATAATGATTTAAAAAATGCATGTGTGAAAAGATGAAACATGGAAGCAGTATAACCGAGACCGGCTTCGCCGCTGTAGCCACTCACGCCCAGGGCAAACATCATGAAACCGATCTGACTCATGGTTGAGTAAGCAAGCACGCGTTTAATATCAGTTTGCGTGCAGGCAATTACCGCCGCCAACAACGCAGAGAACAA
>MKRO01000112.1:4979-12565 GCA_001896965.1 Sphingobacteriales bacterium 41-5
CGCACTCTTGCCGGCGCCACCCATGAACACTAAAGTTAATCCCCATGTTAATGCGCTCACACCCAAAAACGATGCAGAAACCGCAGCCAAATATCCCTGTGATTGTTGTGCAGTAAGCGTTTGAATGATTGTATTAAAATCAAGGCTCCTGCCATAATAAGCAAGTATTAAAATACCAATTAAAAATCCGAGGTCTGCAAAACGGGTAACAATGAAAGCTTTTTTAGAAGCCGCCACCGCACTCGGTTTCTGAAAGTAAAACCCGATCAGTAAATAGGAAGAAACACCCACCAGCTCCCAGAACATATACATCTGGAACAGGTTTGAGGAAACAACTAAAGCTAACATTGAAAACGTGAACAAGCCGAGAAATGCATAGTAAGTGGCAAAGCGTTCCTCTCCTTTCATATATCCAAGGCTGAAAATGTGTACCATCAGTGAAACAAACGTTACCACCACCAGCATCATAACTGAAATGGGATCAAGCATAATTCCCATATCAATTGAAAGGCCGGGAGAAAACATGAGCCACGTAAATTTCAGCGCTTGAACTTTAGGGTAAACACCGTTCATTAATCCATTTACAAAAAAATACTGATAGGCAGTAAGCAACGCCAAGGCAGCAGAAATAGTTAACAAAGCAGTGCCGATAATTCCGGCAGATTTGTTGAAATATTTTTTGCCGAATAATCCCAACAACACAAACCCAATGAGGGGCAAGAGTAAAATCCAGACCGTATGTTCGTAACCGTTCATTTTGGATTATTAATTTTTTAATTCGCTTGCTGCGTCCACGTCAATTGTTTTATGGCTCCTGTATAAATTAATGATGATGGCAATGGCCACGGCAGCTTCAGCGGCGGCTATTGCAATAATGAAAATTGAGAAAAATACACCATCCAGCTTGCCTGGATATAAATATTTATTGAACGCCACAAAATTGATGTTCACGCTGTTCAGCATCAACTCAATTGCCATCAACATCGTGATCAGGTTTTTTCTGGTGAGAAAACCATACATGCCTATGAAAAATAAAGCTGTACTTAGCAAAACGATATGACTAACCGGTACCATTATTTTTCTTCTTTCGTTTTTTCAGTTTTTGATAGCACACCCGGCCGCATTGCCACTACAATGCACCCCACCATTGCCGCGAGCAGTAAAATACTTACCACTTCAAATGGCAATGAAAATCCGCCTTCATTATAATTGAGCATTGCTTCGCCAATACGCGAAACGGAATTATCGAAAGCCTCAGAACTTACTGCAAAAGGATATTGGCCGATGATGAGAAACCCGAGTATGATTCCAAACAAAGCAGCAAGAGAAGCTGCAATGGTTCGTACCGGAGGTGCTTTACGCGCTTCTTTGCCCGCATGTTCGGTTAGAAAAATTGAAAAAATAATCAACACTACAATACCGCCAACGTAAACTGATATTTGAACAGCAGCTACAAATTCCATTTCCATCCAAAAATACAACCCGGCGATGCCCAGCAATGAAAACAACAGGAAAATTGCTGAGCGAAATATTTTGGGCGAGGTCACCGCCAGCAATCCCGTAACCAGTATGGTTGCTGCAATTAAATAAAATATGATTTGATGCGCTGTCAAAGCAAGACTAGTTTTTAATAATTCATAAATCATTCGATCCCATCCCTGATTTTTGAACCCGGCTTGTTAAGAATTTTTGTGAGTTCGTTCCGGTCATAAACGCTGTGTTCGAAATCGTTTGTCATAATGATTGCATCACTGGGGCAAGCCTCCACACAAAGATTACACATCGTACACATTTCTAACCGGTACACAAACTGGTCAATGGCTTTTTTCTTTTTGCCTTCAGGGGTGATATCAAATTTTGTTACGATTTTAATTGTCCCATTCGGACAGGCAAGCTCGCAGGCCGTGCAGCCCGTACAGGCATGTTCGTTATTTTCATCATGTGGCATTACCACTTCACCGCGAAAACGCTCAGCCAGGATCAATTGCCCGTTCTCTTTATTTTCCGGATATTGCTCGGTGATGATTTCTTTGGGATGTACAAAATACCAAAATGTTCTGCGCATACCCGTACCTAACGATTTTATCGCTCCAAAAACCTCTTTTATGTAATCAACTATAAACATTTTAAAAATGCCATCCGGCGATTGCGATGATTGTAGCCAGTAATAAATTCACCAAACAAATCGGCAACAAATATTTCCATTCTAAATTTAACAACTGATCAATGCGAAGGCGCGGGAACGTCCAGCGGAACCACATGATTATAAAAATCAAAAGGAATGTTTTACCAAAAAACCAAACTATTCCGGGAATATAATCCATCACCGTATTAAAAGCTGTACCCGTTCCGAAATGAAGGGGCATCCATCCTCCTAAAAATAAGGTAGCACCTACCGCACATACGATAAAAATATTCACATACTCGGCAAGGAAAAACAGCGCGAATTTCATTCCCGAATACTCCGTATGAAAGCCTGCAGTCAACTCGCTTTCGGCCTCGGCCATATCAAAAGGCGCGCGGTTTGTTTCGGCGGTTGCGGCTATAATAAAGATCACAAAGGAAATGAGAACGGGAATATGCCCCTTAAATATCCACCATCCATCTGCCTGCGCAGCTACAATGTCTGAAATCCTCAAACTGCCCGAAAGCATTACAATCACTAAAATTGACAGGCCGGCGCTCAGCTCATAACTCACAATCTGTGCGCCGCTGCGCATGGCGCCCAACAACGAATATTTATTATTACTGCTCCAGCCCGCCATTAAAATACCGATGACGCTAACCGATGTAATGGCCGTGATAAATAATATTCCAATATTTACATCCCAAATTTGAAAACCATTTGCAAACGGAAGTGGAGCCATGGCAACCATTGCAGTAATCATCACTATAAATGGTGCGAGGTTAAAAAGAAATTTGTCAACGTTATTTGGAGTAAACCCTTCCTTCACAATTAGCTTTAAAGTATCAGCAACGGTTTGAAACATGCCCTTTGGCCCTACACGGTTTGGCCCGAGGCGTATTTGCATAAACGCCGCAACTTTGCGTTCCATGATCACCAGTACTAATCCCAGAAAGGCGAAGAGCGCAATCACCAAAACCATCACAATCACTGACTCGATCAGAAATGCAATGGTAGGATTGAACGTTGCATTCAACCATCCATCAACCGATTTGGTAATATACTCTAAACTAAACTTCATAAAAGGAACATTACTCCTTGTCAATTCTTAAACCAACTAATATGAATCCTTACAACTATCTGTCGATATCCGGAATCACTAAATCCACGGAACCCATCACGGCTACAAAGTCGCCAATCTTTCCTCCCTTACACATTGTTTCCATTGCGCTCAGGTTACTAAAACCGGGCGAGCGAAATTTAATACGATAGGGTGTGGTTCCTCCTTCGCTAACAATATAAACACCCAGATCGCCGCGCGCGGTTTCAACCCTGCTGTAAAATTCGCCTTTCGGCAACTTTAGCACGGCTTTGGTTTTGGCCTGAATATCACCTTCGGGAATATGATCAATTAACTGCTCCACTATGGCAACAGACTGATTGATTTCTTCCATACGAACAAGATACCTCGCCCAACAATCACCACCATCTTCCAACACTTCTTTAAATTCCAACTTATCGTATAACTCGTAAGGATATCTTTTCCGCACATCACAGCTCACACCGCTGGCACGCGCCGTAGGCCCTGACACGCCAAAAGAAATCGCATCTTTTTTTGAAAGGATGCCAATGCCTTTGGTACGATTTTGAAAAATAATATTACCAGTGACCAATTCATGGTACTCCGGCAATTTTTCTTTGAGTTGTTTCAAAAACGCCTTAACCTTTGCTTGAAAATCAGGATGTAAATCGGCCATCACACCGCCGGGGCAGATATAGTTCATTGTGAGGCGCGCACCACATGTTTCTTCAAATATCTCTGTGATCATTTCACGCTCCCTGAAGGCATGAAAAAACGGAGTGAGCGCGCCAATATCCATCGCCATGCTTCCCCACCATAATAAATGAGAAGCCAGCCTGGTAAGCTCATCCATTAAAACTCTTATCACCTGCGCCCTTTCGGGAATTTCAACCTGAAGCCCCTGTTCCACACACAAAGCACAGGCATGGTTATTAATGTGCGACGACAAATAATCCATTCGGCTGGTTACATAAACAAACTGGCGGTAGTTAAGGCTTTCACACATTTTTTCAATAGAACGGTGGATGTAGCCGAGGTGCGGCTCGAGCTTCACGACCGTTTCACCATTTAATGTAATCACGAAATGAAGCACCCCATGCGTTGAAGGATGTTGCGGCCCCACGTTAATCACCATGTAATTATCCGGTGTGTTGTTGCGTATTATTTGTGATTCGCGATACAAGTCCGTTTTTTATCTTTTAAAAATGATTCTCTTTTCTATATTCCGGCTTTTATACAACCCTTCCCGAACGTAGTTTAAGAATTCGTGTCTCCGGCCAATCCTTTTATAGCTTTATCATATTCACAGGATCTTCAAAATCTTTACGCATAGGGTTTCTCCCCTCCCACCCTTCGGGTAAGATCAATAACCTCAGGTCAGGGTGATTCAAAAATTTCACCCCAAACAATTCATACACTTCCCTTTCATGAAATTCGGCTGTTCGCCAGATATATGAAACCGATTCTATTTCAGGATTATTTCTGTCAAGATCTGCTTTTACCACAACAATGTCCTTCGTCTGCATGCACTCCAGATGATAGACCATTGTTAGCTTGGTTTTCCAATCCACGCAGGTCAGGCAAAACATATAATCAAACGGAGCGCCTTCAAGCACACGCAGATCGCTAGCCACGTTCAGCCATTCGGCAGCAGGAACTGTCATATTCAGCCATTGGCCACTTTCGTCAAAAGCAGCACTGGTAAATGTTACAGCCAATTTCTCCTTAAATTCCTCTTTGCTCATTTGTAAATGAATATTGTCTTGTCAGAATGTACACTTCTAACTCATTAACTGAGTTCCCTCTGCATCTCTGTTTTAATTTGCTCTCTCGTTAATCCTGCTTTTATTTTATTCTGTAATGTTATTAATGCATGCATTAATGCCTCAGGCCGCGGTGGGCAACCAGGGATGTACACATCTACCGGAATCACATGGTCTGCACCTTTTACTACCGAATAAGTGTTATAAAAAAAAGGGCCGCCGCTAATTGCACAGGCGCCCATTGCTACCACGTATTTTGGTTCGG
This sequence comes from Sphingobacteriales bacterium 41-5, assembly GCA_001896965.1. Lineage (GTDB taxonomy): Bacteria > Bacteroidota > Bacteroidia > Chitinophagales > Chitinophagaceae > Niabella. Next base: position 10,214 of record MKRO01000112.1, read on the forward strand.
CCATTTGATCGTACAAACGTTTTAATACAGGCGCCATTTTATTTACGATTGTCCCGGCTATAATTATAACATCTGCCTGGCGCGGCGTTGCACGAACTACTTCAAAACCAAAACGGCTCCAATCATATTTTGCTGAGTTCACGCTCATGAACTCAATGGCACAACAACTGGTTCCAAAAGTGAGCGGCCAAAGTGAATTACTTCGCGCCCAGTTAATCACATCATCCAACACGCCGGTGCTAATAGTAGCGCCTCCTTCGTGCATGATCTTGCCGGGAAAAACCTGTGCTTTGGATGCTGCTTCTTCTTTCAATTCATTTGGTATTTTAAACCTCTGAAATTAGTATTTAGACCCCAAACTGTTTACGCTATTTCTTTACACTACACTAATATCTAACATTTTTCTACTGCCATTTCAATGCGCCTTTTTTGTGAGCGTATAAAAAACCGATGAATAGTATAAACAGAAAGATCACTACTTCTATTAATGCGATCCATCCCACACTTCTTACAACAACAGCCCACGGGAAAAGGAATATCAGTTCAACATCAAAAATTAAAAATATTAAAGCAAATAAATAATACCCAACATTAAATTGAACCCAGCTGGGACCTTTAGTTGGAATTCCACATTCATAGGGTTCACCTTTTTGCTCATTTGTTCCGGCCTTTAAAACAAACTTCGAAATAAGCAATGCGATTACCGAAAAAGCAACAGCCGCAATGGATAGTATGATTATGGAAGCTGCTCCCATGTTTATAGCAATTGTTTATTTAAAGCAAATATAGCAATGAGTATGGAAAAGTTAACATGAGAAATTTGGAGTATTAAACTGTTATTTATCATGTTTTAAAATCACTTTTTTGTTTAAAGCAGCCAGGGAAATTTAAAACACGATTCGTTGTATAAATTATAATCAGCGGGGCCGTTAACCGCAAAAGTTTTAACGGCTTTTGCTTCACGAATCAATAACTTTTTTGCAAACTCAAGTGTGGCGCCGGTTTTCACCCGGTCTTCCACCAACAGGATTGTTTTTCCACCACAGTCAAAATCAATCGATGATAATAACTGTGGTGCATCGTATTTGGGCTTCTGTTGCGGGTCACGCCAGTTTATTTTGAGCAATTGTAGTTCGATATTTAATTTTTGATTGATAATTGCAGCGGGAATAATACCACCGTTAGCGATGGCCACGATCAGGTCGAAGGTTTCATCGAATTGGATGGAAGCAAATTTGTCTTTTATTTCTTCAAAAGTTTTCAATCAAAAAAATTATGAATAAGATTTGCACGGGTTTACAAGTGAGTGGCAACTGCATACCAAACACCTCCCAAAAAAATTTCCGTCTGGCGGGGCAACGAAGAATCCATTAATAAAAAGTTGAGAAACTAATCACTTTGACGAAGCTTTTAAAACAGCATAGCCAGCGAATACCTGCAATAACATTCCCGGAAAACCAATACGAAAATCCTGCACAGCAGCATTTATGTCATTTACAATGGCCCACTCTGCAAATGTTCCAATAAGTTGGTAGCCCAATACAACAATTATTAAATTAACGATGGAAACATTTTTAAGCCTGTGAGCAACAAATGCTGCAATAATTGCCAGTAACGAAGACTTCATGAGTAGCACAGGCAAAACTTCGGCGGGTGGCATCCCAAACAGCCAATGGTTTACAAGAGGAGACAAAACTGCAGTGAGTAAGCCTGCCGCAATTCCATATTTGTACGCCGCGATCAGGGTAAAAAAATAAATGGGCAAAAATATAAACCCACCCTGTGGAATCAAATGAGCTAACCGTGGCAAAATAATATCGCCGGCTACAAACAATGCCGAAAGTAAATAGGTTCTGTAATCTTTAAGTGATAGGCTGTATAAACCGGTTGTTGTCATTCGAATATTTTTTGTAAAATTACTAAAGTCCCTGTAAAAAGCTGTCACTAATGTATTTTGCCACATCAGTAAGGCTTCTGCGTTCTTCAAACACCGCGAGCTGCCTGTCTGCGCCGGTGCCGTTCTCTAAAATTTTATGAACATATTCAATACGGTGGCGGCTTCCCAAATGATCAATAACGGGTTCTAAAAAATCTAGTAATTCATAAATAAGGGCTCGTGTATTTACTTCTTCTTCTTTTCCAAAATCGATCAAATGGCCATCCAGGCCGTAGCGGCTGGCGCGCCATTTGTTTTCATTGATGAGGGGCCTGGAATACTGTATAAAATTAAGGTTCTTGTTGCGCAGCATATAAATGCGTGCGCAGATGGCCTGAAAAAGCGCCGCGATAGCAATCGTTTCCTCGGGCGTCATTGGCACATCACAAATACGAAACTCAACCGTGTTGTAAAAA
>MKRO01000112.1:12596-13956 GCA_001896965.1 Sphingobacteriales bacterium 41-5
CACCAGATTTTTTTTGCATTATCAATACAGTTTGTTTTGATGAGCATTTTCACGTAGTTATCATAAGCTTCAATACTCTCAAATGCATCAGGGATGCCCGTTCGGGGAAATTTATCGAAAACCTTTGTGCGGTAAGACTTGTAGCCGGTCAACCTCCCTTCCCAAAATGGCGAGTTGGTACTAAGCGCAAAAACATGTGGCAAAAAATAACGGGTGCTGTTGGCAATGTGGTTGGCCAGTTCGCGGCTTTCCATTCCCACATGAACGTGAAGGCCGAAAATTAAATTGCTTCGGGCGGCCTCCTGTAATTCATTAATGATTTCGTGGTAACGGGCGTGGTCAGTAGTAAGCTGGCTTTCCCAATGGCTGAAGGGGTGCGTGCCTGATGCTCCTAACGACAAGTCGAGATCACCGGCAATATCATGAAGCGTTTTGCGCAGTAAAGCAACATCTTCAAAGGCTTCATCAATATCTGCGCAGATGTTGGTGCCCACTTCAACAACTGCCTGATGCATTTCGGCCTTCACTTTGTCCTTAATGATCTTTTGACCTTCCTGAACAATTCTCTGCTCATGGCTTTTTAGTTCGAACGTATTTTTATCGAGCACCATGTATTCTTCCTCAATACCCAGCGTGAAAGTTTTATAATTGATAGCCATAGCCCCTGTTAGTTTTTTTCAAGCAATATTTTTAAAATTTCCCGGCCTCTTTGCACGTGAAAAAAGCAATTCATCATCTTTTCAACTTTTAAACTGACCCTTTCACAAACTCTCCCCAAGTAATATTTCTGTCCCCGTTATTTGCCCGGGCTAGCTCAATAGTGTAGTTAGCCATTGTTTCCACAATCCATTCAAAATTTTCTGGGCCTACACTTGCAATATCGGCGTCTGGTGCGGGGTTGCAAAAGTCTATCGCGTAAGGCACGCCATCGCGCAGTGCAAGTTCAACGGTATTCAAATCATACCCTAAAGCATTATTGATTTTTAAAACAATGTCGGTCATTTGTTGCAATCTTTCCGGCGAAGGTGTAAAACCTGCCTGGTACCTCAGGTGATGCGGGTTACGCGGTTCATACGGCATGATGCGCACGTGTTTCCGTCCTACGCAATAACAACGATAATATTCCTCAAACACAATTTCTTCCTGCAGCAACATTACTAATTGATCTGTTTCATGATGCTTTTCAAAAAACTCTTGCGCGTTTTCAAGCCGGTACACGCTTTTCCAGCCGCCGCCTGCAAAGGGTTTCATGTAAGCGGGAAAGCCAACTTCATTAAAAATCGCTTCCCAGTTCAGCGGGTAATCAAGATTGCTAAAGGATTCAGATGAGGTGTCATCCGGCATTTGACTGGACGGAATG
>MKRO01000112.1:13998-18053 GCA_001896965.1 Sphingobacteriales bacterium 41-5
CAGTTATTGAAATATTTATCATCAGCACTCCACCAAAAAGGATTGTTGATGACATAAGTGCCTGTAAGTGCTGCGTTTTTTAGCCAGGTACGATAAAACGGCACGTCCTGCGAAATGCGGTCGATTATAACAGAGTAACCGCTTGGTTTTCCCTGGAGGGCTTTTTCAATTTTTACAGGTTCGGCGCAAATGCCTTCCACATTTTTACTATTCACCCTTTCAACGAAAGCGTTAGGGAAAGATCTTTCTTTACCAAATAAAACTCCGATTTTCTTCATTTCTTTTTGTTTTGTTAGTTACCGCACCAAAAGGCACTTCCCAAATATATTTTTAAATATGATATAAACAAAAAGAGATTATTGCGTTTGGTAAAAAAAAGAAGATTGCTGATTTTAGAACGAAAACTGAATCTTTCGGTCAGGGTAATTGAGCTTACTGCTTTTTCTTTCCTTTGCGATGATAAAATGCACAATGTTCATTTGATCGTTAAACTGGTCGTAGAGGATGGTATTCTCAACCGTGATATTTTTTGGGTCAAAACCCGTTGCAGTAGCAGTTGCATAAACGATGACCGCCTCGCTTTCCTGCTCCCAGCCAAAAAATTGCAGCGGCAAAAGTTTACCATTGGTTCTAATGGCAAGATGCGTTGTTATGTACCTTTTTACAAGTTCATCCATCTGTACTTTCATATTCTTACCTGCAAAGTCAGCATGCACCTTGTATAATTTGGTAAGCACGGCTTCAAAATCATCGGTAAATAATTTGCTGCTGATCTCCACGCGGTTTTCTTTGGAATTGTACTCAATTTCAGTAGCGCTTACGTGATAAGGGTGCCACGCAAAATCGGTTTTTCTTTGAGAGCCAACCGCAAAAAGCGCTACCAAAATAACCCCCAACAACCCTTTATTTAAAATTATCGCCATTTGAACAAATTAAAAACATATTTTTAAGATAGAAAATTATCTTTGAAGGTTGGCAGCGTGTGAGGCTCGCTTCATCCCTGCCCAACGATCACAACATGAGCGATTTTGTATTTTACTTTGTTGAAGGATGGAAGCATATCATTAGTTTTGATGCGCTGGACCACCAGTTGTTTATACTGGCGCTGGCGGTGGTCTATTCTTTTGCCGACTGGAAAAAGGTGTTGATCTTGGTGACGGCATTCACAATTGGCCATTCCCTAACTTTGGCTTTGAGTGTGCTGGACATTATCCGAATCAACTCGAACCTCGTTGAAGTTCTGATACCGCTTACCATTGTGCTCACCGCAGCCTGGAATATTTTTGGCGCCAAAGGCGCAAAAAAAATCAATACCAATTATTTTCTCGCGCTGTTTTTTGGCCTGATCCACGGGCTGGGATTTGCAAATTCCATCAGGATGATGCTGGCGAGCGACCAGTCGATAGCCATGGGGTTGTTGGGCTTTAATATTGGGCTTGAAGCAGGGCAGGTTGTAATGGTGCTGCTGATTTTACTGTTCACAAAACTTTTGGTAGGTGTGGTAAAAGTTCCGCGTAAAACTTATATCGTATCTGTTTCTGTGTTAATTTTAATTGTTTCGCTTAAAATTGTTGTGGAAAGAATTCCGTCTTTATCATAAAAATATTAATAAAACAAAATAATGAACCTTTTTTTCAGACAACCTCAGCGTGCTGCTGCCTGTTCCAAAGATGAACGGAGCGTCGCAATTTCGATGCCACCTATTTTACAGCCGGCGGTAAAAAAAATCGCGTTGTTGATTTTTGCGTACTTTTTAACAACAGCGGTTTTTACACAAAATATTCAAAACAATCCCGGCAGTAACCACGGCAATAAGTTTGAGCAACTGGGTACTATTTTGCCCACGCCTAATGAGTTTCGCACGGCCAGCGGCGCGCCGGGGCCAAAATACTGGCAGCAGCGTTGCGACTATAATATTAAATGTACACTCGATGAAAAAAACCTGAAACTCACGGGCAGCGAAAGTTTAAATTATTTCAACAACTCACCTGATGTGCTCACTTACCTTTGGCTTCAGTTGGATGAGAATGAGCAAAGCAATATTAATAATGCAAATTATCAAACCGGGTCTACAATGCCTGAAAGCCTTACAGGCAAAGGGCTTGACCGGTTTGAAAACAGCAAATCGGATAACGGCTTTGGATGCAAAATTCACAAGATTACTGATGGCGCAGGCAAACCGCTTGCCTACACAATTAATAAAACCATGATGCGGGTTGAACTGCCTGCACCGCTAAAACCCGGCCAACGTTTTGTTTTTAAAATTGACTGGAGCTATAAAATCCCCGACCGCATGACGATGGGCGGCCGCGGTGGCTATGAATATTTTCCCGGTGATGGCAACCACCTGTTCACCATCACGCAGTGGTACCCACGGATGTGTGTGTACAGCGATTTCAGGGGTTGGCAAAATCACCAGTTCACGGGGCGCGGCGAATTTGCGTTAACCTTCGGCAACTTTGATGTGAGCATGACGGTTCCGGCCGATCATATTGTTGGCTCAACCGGTGAGTGCCAAAATTATGCAAGCGTTTTAACTGCCGCACAACTGGCGAGGTACAATCAATCAAAAAACGCAAAAGAGCCTCTTGAAATTGTTACGCTGGCCGAAGCCACGGCCGCAGAAAAAAACAAAAGCAGCCAAACCAAAACCTGGAATTTTAAGGCAGAAAATGTGCGCGACTTTGCATGGACATCATCCCGCAAATATATTTGGGACGCTATGCCCCAACTGGTGAACGGTAAAAAAATTATGTGCATGAGTTTTTATGGTAAAGAAGCTTACGGGCTTTACCGCAAGTTTAGCACAAGAGCTGTGGCACATACGGTAAAAACTTATTCGCAATTTACTTTTCCTTACCCTTATCCCGTGGCGCAAAGTGTGGAGGCTGCCAACGGCATGGAGTACCCGATGATCTGTTTCAACTTTGGCCGAACCAATGCTGACGGCAGTTACAGCGAAGGCACAAAAAATGGCATGATCGGTGTCATCATCCACGAAGTGGGCCATAACTTTTTTCCGATGATTGTAAACAGTGACGAGCGGCAGTGGACCTGGATGGATGAAGGCCTGAATACCTTTGTGGAATACCTTACCGAAGAACTTTGGGACAATAAATTCCCCAGCAAGCGCGGCCCGGCCTGGACGATCACCGATTATATGAAACTGCCCAAAGACCAACTGGAGCCGATTATGAGCAATTCAGAAAATATTGTTCAGTTTGGCCCCAACGCTTATGCCAAGCCTGCCACCGGCCTGAATATTTTGCGTGAAACCATCATGGGTCGGGAGCTTTTTGATTATGCTTTTAAAGAATATGCACGCCGCTGGGCATTCAAACATCCCGAACCGGCCGATTTGTTCCGCACCATGGAAGACGCCAGCGCTGAAGACCTCGACTGGTTTTGGCGAGGCTGGTTTTACGGCACCGACCCCGTGGATATTTCTCTGGACTCAGTAAAATTTGCCCGTGCTGATTTTAACAGCCAGCTACCCCCTCAACGAGCCATGAGATATAAAATAGCGAAACCTGAGGTGAATGATTTTGAAGATATTTCTAAAATCCGCAACAGGGATGACAGGAATATTAAATTTTATACTGATGTTGATACCGCTGCAACCGATTTTTATTGGCGCTATGCGCGCGGACTTGAAAAATACGACACTTCAAAAGTATTGAATTTTGAAATGCCGGTTTCGGCCACTGCTCTTACCCCTGAGGACAAACAAAAATTTGAAAATGCCTGGTTTTATGAACTGAGTTTGAGCAATAAGGGCGGCACGGTGATGCCCGTTATCATTGAATGGAGTTTTAAAGATGGCACAAAAGAAGTAGACCGCATCCCGGCGCAGGTGTGGCGGCTCAACGAGAAAAAACTCACAAAAACTTTTCTAAAAAATAAAGAAGTTGCCAGCATCAGGCTTGACCCGATGCGCGAAACAGCCGACATTAACGAAGACAATAATGTATGGGGAACCATGCCGGCTCCCACAAAATTCAAAGCGTTTTCTCAAACACAGGCCGAACCCGGCCGCAGGCAAATGCGGGCAGGAG
>MKRO01000112.1:18157-18675 GCA_001896965.1 Sphingobacteriales bacterium 41-5
CGCAAAACTTTCACGGCAGCGAGTTTTCAAATCAGGACTCGCTGCGCGGAAGCATTGGCCGCGGCCGCATGGGCTGGAATGTTTTAAAATACGATATAACGGTAACGCCGGATATGAATCAAAAAACGATTTCCGGAACCAACACAGTCACGTTTTATGATTCAGGGTTTCATTACCTGCAAATTGACCTGCAACAACCCATGCAGCTCGACAGCGCATTTTATGAAAATCGAAAAATAAATTATGCCCGCGATGGCAATGTATATTTTTTATTTCCGCGAGACACCTCAGCGAGATATAAAATTAAGCCCGGCATAAGATCGCTAAAATTGTTTTACAGTGGCCAACCGAAAGAAGCGGTTAACCCACCCTGGGATGGCGGCTGGATCTGGAAAAAAGACGAACTGGGCAGGCCCTTCGTGAGTGTTGCCTGCCAGGGAATTGGCGCAAGCGTTTGGTATCCCTGTAAAGACCACGACAGCGATGAGCCTGACAACGGAGCTTCTTTAACCGTGACG
>MKRO01000113.1:0-1415 GCA_001896965.1 Sphingobacteriales bacterium 41-5
GGATTTTTCTTCTTTAGTGCTGAGATTATTATTTTCGTCATCGATCTTAATGGATGTTTCTATTTCAGCAGGTTCTGTTGTTGACTCACCAGCACTATTTTTATTTATCTGCTCAAACACTACATGCACTCCGGCTTTCTTTTCAAGGATGTCCTTAATCTCATCAACGGTTAGTTTATTTTTAAGAGCATTTTTCTCTTCAGGATTTGATTTGTCAAGGATATCCTGTCTGGCGATAACTTCATTTTTGGCAGAAACGATGGCATCACGAAAGCCTTTATCATTAAGGCTTCGCTCGATATCCACTTTCCTGACCCGAGTGTTGATGAGGGCATTCGCAATGTGGTAGAGCATGACGTAATGACCCAACCCTGCGGTGATCGCTAAAGCATCGATGCCTAAATTTTCAGTGCTATATTTAGAATGGCCTACCTGAACAGAAATAAAGTTATCACCAGAAATCCCAAACTCATTATGTGGATTTAGAGTGAAGCGATTACCATTAACAGTTATTGGCTTCCCGGTCAAAAGGGCTAACTTTTGAGAAAATGTAAGTTTATGATCATTGATGTAATCAGGTACTTTTAGTTTTTTCTGATCGATGGCAATTATTTCATTTGTTGTACTGTCATAAGTTGCAAGCGCATCAATCTGTCTGCCATCCCTTTCAATTTTAACAGGCTTAAAGCTGAGCTCATTCTGTTTCAAATCCTCAACATCTTTTGAAGACAGCCCGAACGTCTTAGTTAATTTTTCATTGACCGGATGAATGTTTAACCTAATATCGCCGTTTTCATTTTTCACCAGAGAGAGTTTAGCGTCCAGTTGAGTATTCTCTCCTGAATCTAACTTTACATTTTCAAAGCGGATCAGCGATGTGCGGTTGCCGGAAAGTAATGCTTTCATTGTGGAAGCCGGTAACGATAACACCTGTTCTCTTTCAAGTCCGAGCTTTTTAAACTCACCATAAGGTAATTGTTCAGTTGAGTATTTCATAATAAAAAATCATTTTGAGACCACTAAAGTAATCGCACAAAATGGCGAAACGTGCAATGAATAAAATAATAAACTCTGCATTTTTATTCAATTTGAGTCTTAGTGATTGGGTTGCAATTCAATGGAGATATTGAAGATGAATAATGAATTTTCACAGGTATTAAAATATTATTCATTGACGTTAATTACAAAGTGCCGGTAATAATTTCGGGGGATGGTGAAGCGTTTATTTTTATTTCTTCAGGTGATTATTTTTTACTGTTTTGATGGCCAGGCCCAGCTTATGAAGGTTGATGAATATGGTTTTTACACTACAAAGAAAACGGAAACAATTACAGAAAATATTATTGTAAGTGAAGCTTTACCTGGATCAATTATAAATACAGCTAATGAAGGTTTCAGCTTTCAGGGAAATAAAT
>MKRO01000113.1:1487-9200 GCA_001896965.1 Sphingobacteriales bacterium 41-5
GGCCGCAGCTTATGAAGACGTATTTTGTATCGCAGATGGTATCGTAAAAGATGCCGGCTATGATAATATTTCAGGTAATTATATCATTGTTGAACATGGCAATATCAGCTCTTCTTATTGTCATCTCAGCCGTATTGATAAAATTAAAGGCCAGCAGGTTGAGGGAGGAGTCGTCTTAGGCCGTAGCGGCAACACAGGGCGCAGTACAGGGCCACATTTGCATTTTGCGATTATGTTGAGAGATGAGAAGATTGATCCCAAAAGATTTCTCAGATTAATAGGATTATAATTTTATTTATTTTTCACTGAAAATTATAAAGCATTGTAATGGCTATCATTGATCATCAATATAAGGAATGGTTGTCTGAAATAAAGACAAAAATTCGTTCGGCTCAAATAAAGGCCGCGCTTTCGGCTAATACTGTTTTGATAGAATTTTATTGGGATTTGGGAAAGATGCTTTCTGAAAAGATAAAAGCAGGTAATTGGGGAGATAAAATCATGGAGCGTGTCTCTGGAGATTTAAAAGAGGAATTTCCGGATATGAGTGTTTTTTCTTTATCTAATCTCAAAACTTGTAAACTGTTTTATGAATACTTTTCAAATAGTTCACAGCTTGTGAACGCCCCCAGCGATCCCTTTCAGATAATTGGTTCGCAGCTTGCGAACCAATTACAAAACGTTGATTATTTAGAAACTACAACGAATACTCCAATAACCAGCCTGTTTATTCAGCAGATAGTTGGAAAAATACCCTGGGGCCATATTAAAATCATCATTACAAAAATTAAAGATTTTGACGAAGCTGTTTTTTATCTGTTAAAGACAAAAGAAAACAACTGGAGCCGGGACACATTAGCTTTACAAATAAACTTAAATACTATGGGTTAGAAACCCATAGGTTATTTTTCGACTGAAAGTCGCACAACCACTTTAGCAGACTAACCTACTCTAATATAAAATCCTTATCACTGTTTGGACCACCTTCATGATGATTTAAATATTCTCTTGAACCAGTTTATCTGTTATATTGCCTGTACTCCAAACTACATATCCTATACCCCACAAATGACCTCCATAATAGCGACGCTTCAACTCTGAATATTCAGACAATAACAATTTAGCACTTCGACCTTTTAGACGCTTTACAAGATCACTCACACTTAACTTGGGAGGATAGCTCACATGCAAATGGATATGATCTTTACTTACAACACCCTTCAATATCTCTATATCCAATGTATCACAAGTCTGACGAAGCAAATCTCTACAACGCACCTGAATATCACCGCGTAATACACTATATCGATACTTAGTACTCCACACTATATGAACCTGTAATTGATAAACGCTATGGCTGCCTTTTAGTACATTTTGCATCATCAAATTTAACAGATTTGTAGAAGCTAAAGCCTTGCACTAAAGTGCATAGTTTGTACTAGCGTTTTGAGACCAATCAAACCTATATCAACGACAGGGAAAATCTATTACCAACTTTAATTTAACACTACCTGCCCCGGATTCTGAACTTGCCAGGCAAACTTTAAAAGACCCATATATTTTTGATTTTTTGCAGCTTACAGAAGATTATAAAGAGCGGGATATCGAAGACCAGCTAATACAACACATTATCAAATTTTTGTTAGAGCTTGGTAAAGGATTTGCTTTTATTGGGAGGCAACAACATTTAGAAATAGCTGGTAATGATTATTATATAGATCTGTTGTTTTATCACACTCGTTTAAAATGCTATGTGGTAATTGAACTAAAGAACAGAAAGTTCATTCCCGAATATGCCGGTAAATTGAATTTCTATCTTTCTGCAGTAGATTCCCTGATAAAGCAACCTGATGACCAACCCACCATTGGTATATTATTATGCAGGGAAAAAAATAATATTGAGGCTGAATTTGCTTTGCGCGATATTCAAAAACCCTTGGGTATCAGTGAATTTACAATAACTAACAACTTACCGGAAAATCTAAAAAGCGATTTGCCTTCGATAGATGAGATTGAAAACGAATTAAGTAAACTGAGTTAAAAAGTGGATACATAAGTAGTCATTTTACTATTTCATAATTTTTTTATATCCGCATATACTTTCTGCAAATTGGCCAACAAAAACCTCTCCCTCTCATCTCCGGTTCCGAAATCATAAAATTTAGGCAGTGACTGGTAACACTCCTTTTCTTTGGCGATTTGATCAAGGTCGAGAATCACTTTGCATTTAAAAGCATTGGATTCATATTGTCCGTAACCTGCCACATTATCTTTTGAAACCATTGCCACAACTTCTCCGGTATTTTGATTGGCTATTTTACTAGCAGGTATTAACGTATCCATCCGTTCGTTGATGTTCATGGAAGTTTTACTCCGGTCAATATTCAGGCCTTGTGATATTTGTTTGATCTTTCCAAAGAGTCGCTCCAACCACTCCAATGTTTCTTTTGAGCGCACAGCCCCACTAACTACAGAGCCCATTATGGACGTGATAGTTCGGGAAGTATCTTTTCCCTGTTGTTGCTCAAGCTGTGCTAAATCCTGTAAGCCTAAAACTACAGCTACTTTATTACTTCGCGCAGTAGCAATCAAATTATCAAGTTTGTGCAAATAGAGTGTCGGTAATTCATCGACAACTAAGGCGCAAGGATTGTTGCCGGGGGAATTCACCAGACGAATAATGCGTAATAAAATGGAGGCAAAAAAAGCACTATTTACATTCTGACTTTCTGGTGAGTTTGCTAATACCAACACTGAAGGTGGATTTGAAATACGCAGGTCAAAATCATTCGCGCCAAACACCCAAAATGTTTCCTTTGTGGCCAAACGGGATATATTAATCCTCACACTCCCAATCTGTCCCTCTAATTGTTCATGTGCTTTATTCTGATGGGCACTCGCGAAGGGTGCAATCAGACTTTCCAGTTCGGGAACTGTAAATAAGTGCCTGAAAATTTCATCATAAGGAAGGGATGTAAAAGCCAGTAAATGAGGCAAGGTTGAGTAGATTCCATTTTTATGTTTGGCTAGAAAATAAATAGAAGCGGAAAGAAAGTTAATAGCTGATTGTGTAAAAAACTGTTCACTACCCTGCATCTTTTCACCTTTCTTTAAAGCCGAAACAATAGCCTCGGCTGTTTCACCTGCTTCTGCCAGGGTTTTAATATACCGGGTGTCAAGCGGGTTGATCCTTTGAGAGTACTCAATATTATCGAGATTGATCACATGAAATTTGTGATGCTCCAGGCTACCGCCTTTTACGTGATTTTTTAAATAATGATGATAGGTCAATGCGGCTAGTGTGGGATACTTAAAATCATAAACCATCATCGAAAAGCCACGCTCAAGGAATTGTTTAATAAAAGGAATAATGATACTTTCAGACTTTCCGCTTCCGGGAACACCTAATACCATCAAACCCCGGTAAGGATTGATATTCATCCAGCCATCATGTATTTTTCTCTTAAAGTAACATTGAATAGGCACATTAAATAAATACCCGTTTTTTACAAGCTCCTTATTCTGATTAAAACTCTCCTCTTCAACGTTCCAAATATCTTTCTTCAAATTGTTCTTAAAATGTTTGGTGAGATTTGAAAATGAAACCTGCAACAATAACGAACCTACAATATAAGTGATGATATAAAGCCAGGTTTTAGCCGACCAGACTGTTTTTCCTTCCGGCATATAGATCAGCAACACAGCACTTAAGACAAATAGTGTTATGCCTAAAAGAAATGGATACACAAAATGCTTGTAGATACTAAAATCAGGGTTCTTTTTCGATTTAGCCGCCAGGCTGATTATGAGAATGATGAAGAAAATAACAATATGGCTGAGTATCGGATTGACTAAAAACCCGATCTGATAAATTTTGCTATTTAATTGCTGGATTACTTTGTTAGCATTATAACCAAGAGAAAACCGGTGCAGGTAAATATCAAAGAAAATATACAGGTAAATAAAATTCTGAAAAAAGCTGTAGAGCTTAAGCTGATGTTGATTTTCCTCCATTTTATTATTTCCCGGTTATAAGTTTTTTTTATCTAATAAAGTGTTTCAGCGCGAAGCAGTTTTTTGTAATTCATTTTCAATTCGATCTTTCTGCCGGAAACTTGTTTTTCTGAAAACTCGATGGAGAGTATTTTATCTTCAGGGAAGGTAAATTTCTTAAACGCATAAATATTGCGCCACATCTTTCTTACAGGTGCAGCATCAGTTTTATAAAACTCATGTTCCGGAAGCATTTCAATATCCTGACTGATAGTTGCCTTTACAATTTTTTTATCTTTTAACTTAAAACGTGTTTCATCAATATCAAAGGCCAGGTTCGTTTTATTGAACATTTCCACATCAATAAAAATATAATCATCGACAACGAAAATATTGTTGACATAAAGCTTTAATCCGTAAGCTGAAGCTCGTTCAACTTTGTCTTCATTGCTTTTGGCAAGTATCTGAAGAGCTACCTGTTTAAACTGCTGCTCCGACATTTTATTATTGAGGTTCAATGCAACAGCACGCAAAGGATTGATAGTAATCACAAAAGATTCATTTCCCGGATTTGGCCTATCGCGGCAAATGAGCTGATACACTTTGATAAAGGAGTTCGTAACGATTGTTACTGTAAATCGGTCTCCGTCTTTGAGTGTATTAGGCAAAGCTTTTAAACGGCAGATTTTTTTATCACTTAAATCACCTTCAACTTCCGGCCTGTTGATGTCCACATAGCTGATTGGCTCCGGAGAAATAATATGAGTAGTACTTTTCAGCGGCACGTGGAATGTTTCAAGTTCTGAGCCGGTCACAGTACCGCTGCTATAATTGGTTTGATTTAATTGCCCATTACTATTAAATGAAAATAATACAAAAAGAGTTGCAGTTGCTATTTTAGATAAAAATTTCATGTGTTATATTTTTAATTGTTTCTTTCTTTAAGATATATGATGTAGTTGTATTTCAAAAAAGCCTTTTCCTGACGGATGAGTTTTGAAACAGAAGTGCTGGCGGTCTGAAAAATCTGGCTGATCAATCCGGAAGTAACATTGGAGTTATCACTGGTACGAACCTGTGATAGGCCCTGTGTTCCTTGTGTCCCTAACTCTTTGGTAAACTCACGGAAATTGGAATTAGGAACATAAAGCCCTAAATAGCCGTCATTATCAAAGACATCCATCTGTATAGGCAATGGCTTATTTTCATGCATTACCTGGTTAATGGAAATATTGATTCTTTGAGTTTGAAACCCACTCACCACTCCATACAGATAGGTTCCCTGCGGTATCAGGTATTCACCAACGAAGATGTCATTGAGCAAACGAATACGAACCTTAGAACCCGCTGTTGCTTTTATATTTTCATCAAGAATTGCCTTAATGGTGTTTTCAGGTTTTGATGCGGAGATGGTGTTAAATCCGGTGCGAGTCCCGCGATTTCGGCTAACTGGTAAAGGTCTGAAAGTACTGTCGGTATTAGGGTCAAAATCTTTGGGGTTAAAATTATTTGTCAGCGTTTTTCTTTTCCTTCCGGTTTCTGTTACTGATGAAGTGTTAGTATTGTTTTCAGTACCTGTCGCCTGATCCAAATAAGTTTTTTGCATACTATCCATAATTCCCATTTGATCACGGAACAAACGCATTTGCTCATTGTACGGATCTTTCTGTTTGTGATTGTTTCGTTCATCAAGATTATAGGTAAATCCTTTTAATAACTCCTCTTCGGTTACTGCGGAACTGCGCGAAGTGGATGGACGTTGTCTATTTGGCGTAGAATGAATGGAGGCCATTCTTCTGTCAATATCAGCCTGCCCTGCACTCAATGAACGCTGAATGCTATCCAACTTTTGCTGCGCTTTCAGGCGCTGTAAGTCTTCTGTTGTGTAAGCGCTGTTATAATCCGAGCCTAATCTCATGTCCCGGTTTTCAATATTATCTAATGCACTGGCATCCTTATCATGCCTGTATGCTTCCAGATATGCATCAAATTTATCTTTGATACCTGCATCAGATACCTCGCTAGATACGCCGGGCATTGTGGGGTTGATTTCATTTTTTGGAATGGAATCTGATTGAACACTTTCCGGAGGCTGACTATTACCCCAGCTATTGAATATGAAAAAGAACAGTACAAAAAACGGCAACATGATCAGCGGTATAATGTACTTGGGTTTTTTAAAGTTTATTTTTTTCATTTCTATTTTGTTTAAAAATTATTATTAATAATGCCCGGTTTTAAGCACCCTCTTTTTGATAAGGCTGTCATTATTTACTAATTCCAGTTCTCGGGAACGCTTGTGTTTGTTGCGAACTTTTGTAACGCGTTTTCGTGCTGGCCCCGAAATAGTATCTGCCACTGAGCAGTTGGCATTATGAATACTTTTTATTGGAATGGCTTCTTTGCTAAAGCTGATTGTATCTTTTGTAGTTTGAGAAAAAGATGTAAAAGAAACTGCCATTACAAATGCAATCATCATTAATTTACCTATGTTTTTGGATTTTAGTACTGTCATTATTTTTATGTTTAAACTGGTTAAAAAATTCGGGGTCGAGTTGCTCCATTTTTTGAAACAGCCTCAAAGCAAGTGCTGTATCAGCGGCTGTTCTACTTGGCTTGTTCATTAAATATTCCAGAGAATCTTTAATGCTGGTCATTTCACGGTAGTTTTTAAAACTAAAAGGAATGCCCATATCACTCACCTGAGCAGTACTATCCACCACATTTTGTTTAATAGATTTTAAACTAAATGAAATTGGGCTGAACGTATCCGTGAAAGCAAACAATGCGGCAATATTGAGCACTACCACAGAAAACATAATAGCAAGGCTCATATAAGGGCGCTGCCTTGCCCATCTACCTAACCTGCCCATGGGCTTTTGAAGAACCGGGATCGTTTTGTTGATGGTCTCTTTTGCAGTTTCTTTTGCTTTGTTTTTAATAAAGTTTTTTGGTTTCATTTAAGATATCTTTGTTTTCGATTGTTTTCCAATTGATGATCAGGGCACCATGCGGGTTATTCATGGTTCTGGGTATATCCTGAAGGCCGCCTTCTGTGATCAGGCTACGTACTGTTATCATTGATGGCCTTTCAATTTTCTGTTTCCCGATATAAGTCCATTTTCGTGTATTCATATCTAATACAATGCTATCCATCGTGCAGGTTACTACTGAAGAAGTTGAAACAAGATTGGTATAATATCCCTTTTCTTTAAGCGTATTGTATTGCGCAATGCCGGTGGCATCAACTAGGTACATTGCTTTCTGCATTTGGTGTTCGATGTACTTATCATCTGGCGGCATTGTGAAAAAGAAATCATGAAATGCTGCTATACTTGCTTTGTATTCTGCTTCCCGATTGTCGAGTATATCGGTCTTGATAGCTACCAAAGGAATATTATTATCAAGCACATAAATCTGGCTTCGTTCTTTGCGGATCATTGAGGCAGCATAAGAAAGAGAAATAGCGCAGATAATAATCGCTGTAATAAAACTGCTGGTTGCAATAATCAGGGATAGCTTGATCTTGGATTCTATATTTTTTATCAAAGACATTTTTAATATTGATTGTTTTTAAAAAATAAATAAGTAGTGATTGCTAATGAATAATCTAATTCAATGAAGTTTATAATGGCGTGAGCGCTTTGACTGCTGTAGTACCAGCGGACACCCCTGTTCTTGCAGTTGCAATAGCAGTCCCTAAAAATGCATTGCCTGCAC
>MKRO01000113.1:9350-16267 GCA_001896965.1 Sphingobacteriales bacterium 41-5
TCCTGTTGCAGTCCATATTGTAAAATGGCTAAGGCAATATTTAAAACGACAAAGCCGATAAAAGTGTAAAAGGTCACACTTATATATCTTGATGTCCATGTAACCCAGCTATCTTTAAATGCGCCAGCAATGGAAAAAGCAAAAGAGAGAGGCCCCAGCATAATCAGGATATGTAAAAGTATGAGCTGTATAAAAAAGATGCAATAACATACACCTTTGAAAATGCCCATTACGATCCACATTACAAAATTTTGTAACCATATGGAAGCTTTGATCCAAAATAGTTTTTCATAAACAGTGATGCTGGCGGTCATATTCAGTAGGGCTTCCCGTGTTCCAAGGGATACGCTATTCTTTACATCAGCCCATGCAGAGTTATCTGCATCAGCATCGTAATAAAGCTTTCTGATCTCATTGGTATTCTCCATGATGGTAGTAAACAAATCATCGACCAATTGAACTTTGCGGTCGTATAGTTCTCCGGTGATCGTGGCGTTTGCTTCAAAACTGGCTTTTGCAGAATTTCCTGCTGCATTGCCAGGCATGTCACAGAGTGCTGTGAACATACCGAAATTGATAATAACCATCGTGATTATAAATGGACGAAAGAGTTGCATGATATCTAGCTTACCCTCTCCGACAATCATGGCATAAGCTCTGACTGAAAGATAGACCAGTGATAACACAGCAGCCACCGATCTGGCAACTCCGGCAAGTGAGGAAGATGGAATCACACTCTTGATACCATTGATCAAATCAAGAATATTTTGATCCCAGAAGGGGTTTAAAGTATCGAGCAGCATTTGTTGAATATTTGTTATTAATTATTTGTTATTGGCCATTGCGAATTCCGCTAAAACTTAAAAGTGCTGAGAATATGGGTGACGATTTTTTTGTCGTTGGCTATAATCGGTACTTCTTTAATTTCTTTTAAACGCGCTGGTGAGGGTATTTTTGAAAGCCTTACCTGCCCCGCCATGTACTGGCTGGCCACATTGTATTTTTCAGACAGCTCTTTGTAGATTTCAAGATAGGCTTCCAGCCGCACACCTCTGTCCACAAAACTTTCATGAACTCCATCAATCCTGTCTTTGGTGATTTCAAGATATTCTAAAAAGTTCCTGAAATATGCAGAGTTGATACAGGCTTCAAATGCTGTCGGAGCTTCGATTTTCATATTGTTCACCCATTCATCCATTGCATCAAAAATTTCACTGAACTTTCTTTTAAAGAAAAGATTATAAGGCATGTCTCCGTTCCCGCCCAACATACTCACATAAGTTGCGAGATTGGTGTTTCTGATCTTTTCGGTTGTATCCATTATTTTCTTGTCGGATTGTTCCTGAAGTGTGAGATCCGCATAGTTTTTTATGAACGGGCCACCGTTAACACGATAAGGGCGCTGGTCTTCACCGAGGTAGTAGTTTCGATTCACAACCTGCCAGAACAAATACCCACGCGCATCAAGTGGAATACCCAATATGGTTCGGGGATTGGGTTTCCAATCATCCCACTTGATATAAACCATGCGTTTTAGCTGGCCGTTGTTGGGTTTGTCCTGACAGATGGAATAAGTGAACTGTGCCCAGCCAGCGCTTCCGGTAAAAAGGAAAGAGAAGAGTAATACTGCTACTTTAATTTTAGTTTCTATTTGCCTGCTAATTTTTTCCATATCCTTATTTTTTAAAATTTCATTTTTCGAAGAATATCCTGAACCATCATTTTATCTACATTATAAAAAGTGGAAACCGGTATCACTTTATCAATGGCATCCTGCAAGCTTTTTAACCGGTACTGGTCAAGTATGGATTTGCTCAAATGATATAAAACGTTCACTTCACTGTACACATCATATACCAGCTTATGCCGCCTTACAGGGTCAATGAGCAATTGTTCATCACTTTTAAGAATCACTTCTTTTAAATAAGTAGAAAGGTTGAGACAGCGCTGATAGAAAATATTATACATATTATAAGTGATCGTTAAAAGATAGGGTTTCCTGGCTGCCAACGCTACCGACTTTTCGAGATTGGTAAATATCTCCGGCATTTTTTTACCCAAAGCCCACAGGGTTTTACCGTCTTTTACCGCTCCATCCACATTTGTAAGGGTGTTTAATATTTTCCGCTGAACCTGTTCCACAAACACGAGATATTCTAAAGTTTTTTCACGGTTTTCTTTTACCTCTTTTAATTTATCAGCATAGGCATAGTTCCAGGAGCACTTGAACACACTATTCTTTATTTGCGTGAACGGCAGATCTGTGTGAAAAGCCCAGGTTACAAATTGAGAAGCCGCAGGTCTGGGAATGAAAAAGCAAATAAAGAATAGGACACCCAGCATGCCATCCATCTTATTACAATCACGGTCAATACGCTGATACTCTTTATTGGCAAACTTTATAATATGCTTTTTTGAATACTCCATAAAGCTCATCATAGCCAACCATGACCTGCAAATCATATTCACGAGGAATAATCGAAAATTGGCCTGATAAAGTATAAGGAAGATTTTGATTTTCTTGCGGTTAAGAATCGCACTCAATTGCATAATATTTGAAATTTATTGGTTGAAGGTTTTTATATTTTTCAGAATTTCTTTCACCAGTTCTT
Source organism: Sphingobacteriales bacterium 41-5 (assembly GCA_001896965.1). Lineage (GTDB taxonomy): Bacteria > Bacteroidota > Bacteroidia > Chitinophagales > Chitinophagaceae > Niabella. The sequence goes on from MKRO01000113.1 coordinate 11,963, forward strand.
TGTCCTTATTATAGAACTTATAAGGCCTGGTATTTTTATATAACTGCGCGAGTTCGACCTGTTTCATCTTATTGTAAAGGCTGTAACATTTTGCACGAAGCATAGCCACCAGCGTATTCAGTTCCCGAAAAACAGTTTCGCGCGAAGACACCTGCATTTTATTGATATCACCGTAGGAAAAAACGATAATCAGAATGAAGCTGACCATGTCTTTTGCCGATTTATAAACATCGGCCTGCTTATCAAAGAACCATCCGGCTGCCCAGGGGTATTTATATAAAATTTTAAATGATTTTTCCTGATAGTCTACCATTTCATCTAAGGATTTATAGACATTGTATAAGCTCGTCACATCGGCAGCAACAATAAATGCAGTGGTCAAATGCTTATCAATCTTATCAACAATTTTTTTAAAATCATTCTCCGTTTTCTTCCAGGCTAAAACTGTTGCATGAGAAACATATTGATTACTCAAAGCCTCTTTATTATCCTTGTAATTAGTCTTGTTCGTCTCGACAAGTATTTGCGTTAACGCGGCATCCCAGTATTGAGTCTGTGCTAAGCAATCCCCAATATGCAATACGTAAAAGGCAATAAATAAAAATCGGTATAGGGATTTCTTAATCATGTTTTAACATTCAGGATTTTACACTTATCATTTTCAATATTTCCATCTTCCTAAAATATCTTTCACAATCCTGGCATCACGATTAACAAAATTTCCAAAAGGATTCAGGGTTTTCAGTATGCCGTTCATGACTGCATATCTAACTTTGTAGTAGGAGGAAACTGCATAAGATTCAATAACTCTGAGGCTTTCCAATACCTGATTTAACAAAAGGGTACGTTCACCGGCATTCATGAGCAACTTTTCATCGCCTGTTTTTAAAATAAGCTGGTGGATCTGGATGTAATACTCTATGGCATGCAATATCATTTCCCGCTGATATTTAACCGCGAATATCAATGCCAGTGGCTCTTTGCGGGCTTCCTGCATTATCTTCTTTTCAAGATCATAAATATTGGCCAAAATCCTTGCAGCATCATATACCTGATAAGCATTGTTTACCGTTGAGCTTACATATAAAAGCCCGTCATAAATTTTTCGCTGCCATTTATTAATAAATTCTGTTGTCACTACAGTTGCTGCCTGAAGTTTTTCAATCGCCTTCTGATTGTCTTTGATTTTATCATAGCTATTATTTTCAATGATCGCATTGGCAGTAGCAATACCAGCCATTACAGGATCGATCACCAGCTTTTGGGCATCGGCCTGATTTGAAAAAATTATTGAACAAAAGAAAAATATGATCATGAATGCGATTTTTGATTTCATATCGAACGGTTTAATTATTATATATTTTCCCTGACTGGTAAATCATTTTTATAAATCCTGAAAAGGATTGCCCGGATTTCCTGAAATGCAACATCATTGTATCCATCGCGGTGGTATAGTCTTTGTAAGCTTCCAGATACACTTCGAAGGCTTCCTTTTCCGAACGCTCCGTGGTATAAGTGAGGTATTCTTCAACAGGAACTTCAACTCCGTACACTTCACCCACGCTCCCGCGCCGGATATACACTTCTTTGAATTTGGAACGGTTACTCTTGTTGTCCAGCTTGTTGATAGTAAAAATCTTGGATTGCTCCACCTGGTTCAGCGACAGCAGTTTAGCGATCTCATTAAAACTATCTTTGAATTTCGACTGGTCTAAAAGACAAATAGTATCGCTGTTACTAATGATACTGTTCTTCACAATTTCATTATTGATAATATCTTCCAGGTCTTGCGTTACAACAATCGCTTCACCGGCAAACTTTCTTACGGTTTTATAGAGATACAAAATATAACCTGCCATCATTGGTGAGGCAATGGCTTTCCAGGCTTCTTCGATCACCAGTATCTTTTTATTCTTCTTATAACGCATCTTCTGAATAAATACATCCATGATGATTAACGTGGTTATGGGAAACAATAATTTATGTTCCTTGATGCTGTCGATCTCAAATACAATGAAAGATTCATTGAAAAGGGTATTATCAAAATCATCATTCAGTATGCGATCGTATATTCCTCCTCTGTAAAATTTTTTGAGAATAAACTGGTATTCCTGAATATCAAATTTGATTTTCGTTAGTGTAATCAATTGCTGAATGGCTTCACAACTGTATTCATAAAAACTGTTAAAGCTTAAACTTTTTACATATGCCGCAGGCCCGAAATAATCGTTATAATAATCTGCAATCACTTTCGACAGAATAGAATCTTCTACCTGCGAAATTTTTCCGTCTACACCCTTCCAAATCAGCCCTACAAGGCTTTTAATGATCTCCCTCTTCTCTTCATTATTCTCTACCTTTTCGATTTTAAAAGGGTTCATCGTAATGGGTTTGTCTTCACGGTATGTGATGTACTTCCCATTAAAGTATCTGCACAATCCATAATAAGAATGGCCTGTATCAACGAGGATCACATCTGCACCTGCTTCATGGCATTGCTTGACATAACTGTTGGTAAAAAAAGATTTTCCTGAACCGGAAGGACCCAAAACAAAACGGTTCCTGTTATTCATGCGGCCGGTTTGAACTGGACGTTCAGAAGTATCAATACCTACGGGAATACCCTGCCTGTCGGTGAAATATAAAAGGTAATCTGACTTCTCGGATTCCAGAAGGTTTTCTTTAAAGAAAAAACAAATGGCCGCAGGACGACTGATCGTGAACTTATCCCAAACTTTCAGTTCATCGGCATTCCCCGGAATAGCTGCTCTGAATAACTCCATTTGATTGTAAGTATTTCTACCGGGTATAATACCAAGTCCGAATAAATTAGTATCTACATAATTACAAGCCTTAGGTAGCTTAAGATTATCAGCATGAACCAAAATACTGTAATGGGCTTTCACGATCAGTTCATTATTCTGGGCGATATCCATGAACATTTCATCAATATCAGTTACAGACAACTGGTTGGAAGCATCGGGCATAGAACTGTGGCGCTTTTTCTTCAGTTCCAGGTCTTTTTTGATTTTTAACTGATCAGGAATAAAAATCACCTGGTTGTAAAGAATCGTCCTGGCGTCAGGTATGTTTAATAAAAAACTGAAATTGTCCTTCGGGAACCCCTCGTTAGTGTTATCTGCCGGTTTAAAAGTATTCATGACGTTGGGCAGGTTCATCTGCTCCGGATCAACCACGGTAATCACTTTTAAGGATTGATCACCGAGTTCAATATTGTCCTTGTTGCAACTGATGTTTCCGAAGGAGAACTTATCTCCGGAAAAGTCAAAAGCAAGAAAGGCATTCAATAAATCGCGGATGGCTTTTTCATCGAGAGTATTGCTAATTACAGTATACCCCTGCATCGTATCCATGACCTTTAATATGGTATTTAAAAAATCATTGATCTCCTTTTCAGAATAGGTAAAGAATTTGGATTTTTTAGATTGTTTGGTTATCGTGAGGTAGGTCTGCACATCACGATAAGGACGTCCGCTGAAATGCTCAAAATATTTTTGTGACAGATAATCCGATTTTTTATCGTTAGGCGCTTTGTATTTTTTTAAAGCGATAATATCTGTTTTTTGAAGGATATAATTATCCGCCAATAACTTAATGATCTGTCCGAAACAGGTATGGTATTGCTGATAGGTATCCGGGTTGGCTGCATACTGCATGGCAGTATTTTCGATAGCCATAACCACAGAGAAATTACCATTCCGGCTATGAAGAATTGTGATACCGTTGATGACACTGGTACCAATGAATGGCTCTATAAATTTTCTTTTTGGTTTCATGTTATATCAGCGCTCCTGTCCAGTTTTGTTTGAGAGGGAATCATATAAATACATTCTTCCTTTGTTTTTGAGAAAAGTCCCTCTTTTTGTTTTGAAATTGTAAAAAGCATCAGGGGAATTGCAACCATGACCATCGTTATGGCACCTGCCATGGATGAAAAGATTATGGAAGCGGCTCCCCCTGATATGACACCTGCTACTACCGAACCTAATGCCCAATAGATATACTTCCCTTTGAATATTTTGAATACTAACGGGCGTTGCAATCCTTTAAATATTTTATACTGTTCGGGTGCAGACATGCTTTTTTCTTTAAATGCCAAAAAATAATTTAAGTGTTGTGCCGCTCAGCAACAGGAATACACAGGCACCGGCCCAACCAATGAGTTCTTTTTGTACATCCTGATCACCGTTGTTCCATTTGTTATACACCCTTATACCACCGGCAAGGCCTACCACTGCGCCCACCATTAATACCAGATTGCTTACATTTGAAAATTTGAAAAAA
>MKRO01000114.1 GCA_001896965.1 Sphingobacteriales bacterium 41-5
AGCACGTGCAACAACCAGTGATTAGCGAAGTAGTACGCTATTTTCTAGGGGAGGCGCCAAATCCAAACAATGCGGAAGATGCTGCTGAAGTGATGAAGATACTGGATGCATTTACGGCTGAGTAGAAATTATAATTCCGCCTCGCGCAGCCAGCGCAATTTTGTACCGAAGCCCTTTGTACTGTCGGTCATTTTTATGTGAGTGACCTTAATTACCCAAAGTTCGCCGGGCTTAACAATTGCCAAAGGATGCCGCCTGTGATAACTCATGGAAGCTCCTTTTGTCAGCGGGTCATCATTGCGTAGCAACTGCCCTTCAAACTGAATGCCCTGCACCAATAATTTATTTAGTTTGTCGGGATGAATAGTACCGGCAACAAACGTATTATGAGAAAGGATTTTTGAATGATTGGTTTCGGGTGACGATTTATAGATAAGGCATTTGTTTTCATCGTCCCATGCGTAAAAAACCGTAAAGCAGTAAGGTTTTGCATGATCGTCAATACAGCTAATAGTTGCTGCTGTTTGCTTTTGGATGAAGGCCAGGATATCTTTGTTCATAATAATTAATTTGATGGCCGCGACTAAAACGGGAGCCACGTGTTACAATATTTTAATCACTTTTACGGGGCAACCGGTAATGACCTGTTCAAGTTTCTCCCGGTGCATCTCCTGTAAATTCAAAATGTGAACTTCTTTTTTCAAATCGGCGTTCAGCAGGGTTGCTTTACCATCTTTCTTGCTCATGCGCCACAGTTGGGGTTGTTGCTCGTGACATAACCCACAGCCAATGCATTTCTTTCGGTAGTGAATGATTTTACTCATTGGCTGATGCTACAATTCTATACAACTTATCGTTGTGATTGATTTTAGCCGTCACAGGAAAAGTAACTTTATCTCCCTTGCCCGCTATATCAGCCTGTAACCCGTTTACCACAAGCGTTTCCACGGCTTCCTTCATCATGCCAATATGCGACCCGCTAACCATTAATGTATCGCCAACTTTTAAGGAACCGGTTTCAATCAAAAACTCGCCAACGCCAATTTTAGGATAATATTTAGTTCCCCTGCCTAAATAAATTTTTCTTTCGGTAGCGGCGGAGCCGGGATTCTTTGTCCACTCGCCGAGCTTTCTGCCCAAATAATAGCCATCCCAAAAGCCGCGATTGTAAACCTTTTCGAGCCTTTGCATCCAGCCTTCAATTTTTTCTTTGCTATACTTACCTTCGGCAACTTCATTGATCGCTTCGCGATAACATTTGGTTACCTCATACACATAATCAGCGCCCTTGCTGCGGCCTTCAATTTTTAAAACGTCAATACCGCTGTTCACTACCTCATCTAAAAAATTAATGGTACACAAATCTTTGGGAGACATGATATATTCGTTATCGATCAAAAGTTCTGCGCCGGTGTCTTTGTCCTTTACTTCGTAAGCACGCCGGCAGTTTTGCTGGCAGGCGCCGCGGTTGGCTGATGCGTTTTGTGTGTGAAGGCTTAAATAACATTTGCCCGAAATAGCCATACACAAAGCACCGTGTCCAAAAATTTCCACTTTCATCAGTTCTCCGGAAACGCCCCGAATATCTTTTCTTATAATCTCTTTGCAGATATTTTCTGTTTGAGTGAGCGTTAGTTCCCTTGCAAGTACCACCACATCAGAAAATCTTGCGTAAAACCTTACTGCGTCAATATTGCTAATATTAGCCTGCGTAGAAACATGAACAGAAATATTCATGTTGATGCATTGTTCAATTACAGCAAAGTCTGCGGCAATCACAGCATCAATACCACAGTTTTTTACTTCTTGTAAAATGGTTTGCAACAATTGCCTGTCATGGTCATACATAACAGTATTGAGTGTTATGTAAGCTTTTACTGACGCGGCTTTGCAGCGATGCGCCACTTCCGCAATATCGTCAATGGTAAATGTTTTGGAAGAAACTGTGCGCATATTCAGTTGCTCCACTCCAAAATAAATGGCGTCAGCTCCTGCGTCAATAGCTGCCTGCATACTGTCAAAAGATCCGGCAGGGGAAAGTAATTCAATTTTTTTCATTTCGTTCGGGCGCATTGCAGGTGCGCTTTTTGGTGAAATGCAAAGGTACTGGGTGATATAAAAATTACGATGCTTCCGACGATGATATAAATCATGTTTTGAATACTATTGCAACCCTATTTGCTTTTGTGATTATCTTTGCAGCCCAATTTTAAAAATTGATACATGATACAACTCACCAAGGTTTTTCATTTTGAAACAGCTCACGCCATTCATGGGTATGAAGGGCAATGCAAAAATATTCACGGGCATTCCTATGAACTACATGTAACAATTGCCGGAAATGAACCGGGCGATGAATATTTACCCGCTCCGGGGTTTTTGTTTGATTTCAAGGACATTAAAAAAGCAGGCTTGGAAATTGTGGATGCACTCGACCATAAAATCGTTCTTTCAAAATATTATCTTAAACAGCACGAGGAGTTGGAGCACCATGAAAATCTTGTGGTATGGGACTTTGAGCCAACAGCTGAGAATATCCTGCTATTTGCAAGAAATATTTTCAGGAAAAACCTACCGGAGAACATCAGGCCTGTTAAACTAAAACTTTTTGAAACAAAAGATTCGTATGCCGAGTGGCAGGAGGGTTAATCAACAGGTAATCTGTAACGTATTGAATTTGCAAAATCCCTAAGAATTTTTTAGCCGCTGTACTTTATGCCAGGGACCGCCGTTGTAAACATTTGTAATACCATTGCGTGTTAATATACCTTTTGCCTGGGCACTTCGCATGCCACTGGCACAAAACACCACCACATTCTTTTTGTTCTTAAATTTTGCAAGGCTGCTTTGCAAAGTATTTAATGGAATATTTTTGGCCCCTGCTACGCTGCCGGTTTTGAATTCGCCGGGCGTGCGAACATCTACCAAAAAAGTTTCTTTGTCATTAATTGCGTTTGTGAGTTCGGTATTATCACCACCGGCGAAAAGTTTTTTCAGGAATGAGAACATTGTTTAAAACAGATTTATATTATTAATTGAAAAGATTGAAATATTTTCTATAGTTAAGGAGTGCGACACCTGCCTACCGGACAAGCAACCTGGTATGACAAGTATTCAACTCCCATGTCATTAACTATTTTTCGAAACTCTCCTACCGAAGTACTGATTGTTTTCGGGTTTGAGATATCCTAAAGCATTGTTGTAGGGCAAACATAATCTGTAAGATTGAATTTGCCCGTCTCTTTAATTTCCTTAAAGCCGCCCTTTACATCCACTAAATTTTCGAAACCCCTTGCGCGCAGGATGGAAACGAAAGCCATGCTGCGGTAACCCCCGGCGCAGTGCACATAAGTGGTTTTATGTTTCGGTATTTCTGCAATGTGCTGGTTAATATAATCAAGCGGAACATTCTGAACACCTGCAATGTGCTCGCTTAGATATTCACTTTCTTTGCGTACATCCAAAATCTTCGCATCGTCAATTTCAGATAAATCTTCGGCGCTGATACTTTTAATGCTGTCGGTTTCTTTACCTGCAGCCTTCCATGCCTCAATACCTCCTTGCAGGTAACCAATACTATAATCGTAGCCCACGCGGGAGAGACGTGTTACTACTTCCTCCTCACGTCCCTGATCAGTGACCAATAATATTTCCTGCTTTACGTCAGGAATTAATGTGCCTGCCCATACCGCAAAGCTGCCATCGATACCAATGTTAATGGAATTGGGCACAAACTCTTTTGCAAAGTCCTGCGCGTTACGGGTATCGAGAATGACAGCGCCCGTGGCATTGGCAGCTTCTTCAAACGCATCAGGGTTAAGTGGAGTATTGCCGCGCTGCATTACTTCATTGATGCTGTCGTAACCCTGAATATTCATCATTACGTTTTGTGGAAAATATTGTGGTGGGGGAGTGAGCCCATCTGTTACCTGCCTTATAAATTCGTCTTTGTTTAGAGCCATGTTCAGCGCGTAATTGGTTTTCTTTTGATTGCCCAATGTGTCACTGGTTTCTTTGCTCATGTTTTTACCACAGGCACTGCCTGCACCGTGCGCAGGATAAACAATTACATCGTCGGGCAACGGTATAATTTTATTGCGAAGCGACTCAAACAAATGCCCTGCAAGTTTATCCTGTGTTAAATCTGCAGCAACTTTTTGTGCAAGGTCGGGCCTGCCCACATCACCAATGAATAATGTATCGCCGGTAAATAACGCAGTCTCTTTTCCAGTTTCATCAAACAATAAATAGCAACTGCTTTCCATGGTGTGGCCGGGAGTGTGCAGTACTTTAATTTTTACGTCGCCAATTTTAAAAATTTGTCCGTCTTCTGCAACGAATGCCTCATAGCCCATTGTTGCTGTAGTTGGCCCAAATACAATTGTGGCACCGGTTTTAGCCGCAAGATCCACATGGCCGCTCACAAAGTCTGCATGAAAATGCGTTTCAAAAATATATTTGATCTTTACGCCATCTTTTTCAGCGCGGTCAATATAAGGTTGTACTTCGCGCAACGGATCAATAATAGCCGCTTCACCGTTAGAAGTGATATAATAGGCTCCCTGAGCCAGGCAACCGGTATATATTTGTTCTACTGTCATAATTAATTTTTACTATTACAAATTACATAATTTTTTATAAAAAGTTTTGTAACAAGTATCACATAAAAAAAGCAGGCTTTCGCCTACTTGTATAAAATTGTTTTAACTACGGTTTATACCAGATTATTCGCCACAAGATATTCCGCAATTTGAACGGCATTTGTAGCCGCACCTTTACGTAAGTTATCACTCACGATCCACATATTTAAAGTGTTTGGCTGGGTATCATCTCTTCTCAACCTTCCTACAAACACTTCATCTTTCTCATGCGCATCTTTAGGCATAGGATATTTTGCGTTCGCCAGGTCATCAACAACAACCACGCCCGGAGAAGCCTCCAAAATATTTTTTACTTCAGCAAGGTCGTAGTCATTTTCAAACTCAACATTTACCGACTCGCTGTGGCCGCCCATTACGGGAATACGCACCGTTGTTGCTGTAACCCTGATGTTATCGTCGCGCATGATCTTTCTGGTTTCGTTTACCATTTTCATTTCTTCTTTGGTATAACCATTATCGGTGAATACGTCAATCTGCGGGATAACGTTTAAATCGATAGGATATTGATAGGCCATGGGGTATTCAGTTTCTTTGCCGGCAACAGATTTATTTCTTTCGCCCATCATTTGATCAACCGCTTTTTTACCAGTGCCGGTAACGCTTTGGTAGGTTGAAACCACGATCCTCTTTATTTTATACGCTTTGTGCAACGGAGCCAACGCCACTACCATTTGAATGGTGGAACAATTGGGGTTGGCAATAATTTTATCGTTGGTAGTTAAAATATCGGCATTAATTTCAGGAACCACGAGCGGCTTTGTGGGATCCATGCGCCAGGCTGAAGAATTGTCAACCACTGTAATACCGGCTTCGGCAAATTTGGGAGCCCATTCGGTAGAAGTGCCGCCACCGGCTGAAAATATTGCTACATCGGGTTTTGCATCAATCGCCTCCTGCATACCAACCACCTTATATTTATTGTTCTTAAATTCAACTTCTTTACCCACACTGTTTTCTGAAGCAACGGGTAATAATTCAGTTACCGGAAAATTTCTTTCTGCAAGAACCTGCAACATTTTTGTGCCAACCAGGCCTGTGGCACCTACAACTGCAACTTTCATCTTTTTAATTTACATTTTATGTTTTATAATTCCCTCTCCCGGGGAGAGGGGTTAGCGATGAGGCTAAAAAAAAGCCTCCCGTTATTTTGGGAGGCCTGTTTAAAATTTATGTACACACATACAAAACCACAACCTCCCTTACGGATGCATTTTGGTAACCTTTGTATGCTTCTTTATCGTCATCCTTACAAAAATAGGGTTCAAAAAACTAATTGCCAAAAAAACTGCAAATGCCTGAGATCTATTAAAAAAAAATTATTAAAAGGGAATGGGCGATTATCAGGTAGGGGGATTACGAGGCGTGATTTTATAAAATGGCGAAGTTACACAACCTTTTATATAATTCTGAAAATTTGTTTGGCGATAAACTTCCTAAATTCGTGTATGATTTTAAAGTTCAGAATATATTTTGAAGAAGACGACAGTATCTACCGTGATATTGTGATAAAGCACTCTCAGAATTTTAAAGATTTGCATGAGGCAATATTAAAAGCTTTCGAGTTTGACAATAAACACCAGGCTACTTTTTATCGCAGCAACGATAGCTGGCAGCGTGGCCGCGAAATTACCCTTGAGGTTTATGACAAATCTTACCAGGTGCCACCATTATTAATGGGCGAAACCACCATCGGCTCTGAAATCAAAAATACAAACCAGCGTTTCACTTATTCTTACGATTTTCATAAACAATGGAGCTTTCTTATTGAGCTGATCAATGTTTCCAAAGAAGAAGATCCCAAACTCATATATCCCGCAACAGTACGTACTGAAGGCATCGGCCCCAAACAGTACGGAACCAAGGGCCTGCTGGGCGAAAAGTTTGCAGATATTGAAGAGAAATATGACCTGACACGTGGTGCCGAAGGTTTTGGTGAAAAGAACGAAGAAGGAGAAGATTACGAAGTTGAAGCATCTACGGATGAATATCAGGAAGAAGATTAAACAGATAATTTCGCCTGGAAAAATTTTCCAATAAAATAATAATTGTTGCCGGCCCAACCGCCGTGGGCAAAACCGCTGTAGCTATTGAAGTCGCTAAAAAACTCGGCGCTGTAATTCTTTCTGCAGACAGCCGACAGTGTTACAAAGAACTGAATATTGGAGTAGCACGACCCTCAACAAGTGAACTTGCTGAGGTGCCGCATTTCTTCATAGCGTCGCACAGTATTCATGAAAAAATTGATGCAGCTTTTTACGAAAAGTTTGCACTTGATTTATTACAAAAATTATTCAAAGAGCATGGCACCGTTGTGGTTACAGGCGGTACCGGTCTTTACATTAAAGCATTGGTTGAGGGCCTCGATGAAATTCCGGAAATTCCAATTGAAACCCGCGAGGCAATCATAAAAAATTATGCAGGCGGTGGTATTGAATGGTTACGGCAGCAGCTCAACTTAAAAGACCCTCAGTTTGCATCGCAGGGTGAAATGCAAAATCCGCAACGAATGATGCGCGCTTTAGAGGTTGCGGAAGCTACAGGCCGGTCGGTCATCAGCTTTCGATCGGGTGCAAAAGTCAAGCGTGATTTTGAAATTTTTCAAGCGGGGCTTGAATTGCCGCGGGAACATCTGAACCTGCGCATTAATCAGCGTGTTGATGCCATGATTGATGCAGGGTTAGAAAAAGAGGCTACTGAGTTACTTGATTACAGAAGCCTGAATGCCCTTCAAACAGTGGGTTATAAGGAAATGTTTGATTTTTTTGATGGAAAAATTTCAGGACCGGAAGCCCATGCACTGATTAAACAAAATACCCGCCGTTACGCAAAACGGCAAATGACCTGGTTTAAAAAACAGCGGGAAATAATTTGGTTTGACGCATTTCAAAATAATGCGGAAACTTTGGCCGAATCTATTTTAACTGTTGCGGGTTAACCGTATTTTTACAAAGAAGTTGTTTAAACTAATGTTAAGTTAAATATATTATGACGCATGTCATTATCTTTGTGTAAAAA
>MKRO01000115.1:0-7646 GCA_001896965.1 Sphingobacteriales bacterium 41-5
TGGTTGTATTCTGAAAGTGAACCGGTTTTAGCCTCCTGAAACAAGTGGTTTAAACCCTGCATTTCTTCAATTTTAAAATTTTTATTCCCCGCTTTTTCGAGGCCCGCTTTCCAGGCCGCAAGGTTATCCTTAGCATCTACCTGCGCATCCTTACTCCCATTAATTGCTAAGACAGGTATTTTTAATTTGCTGATGAATTGCTGTGGATCAAAGTTCAAAAAATAAACAAACCACGGGCTGGAATTCAATTTAACCCTCATGTCAATATTGTTTTTCCTAACCTCCTCTGTCATGGGCATTTTTGCGAAGTAATTTGTAAGAATACCGGTCAAACTATCTTTGAGTTCCTCGCCTTTGAATTTCTGTACTGCCACAACAATATTTTTTGCAGCCGCAGCATTTTCGCGGGCAGCGTTTTCTCCCGCTCCTTCCGCAATCAGCATTTGGTAAGATTGTTTTTCAATCACCTGGCCACCGCTAACGCCCGGCCCCGCCATCGAAACAATAAATTTTACATTTTTATTATTGTTGGCCACCATCGGCGCAATCATTCCACCTTCACTGTGGCCGATCAATCCAATATTTTTATATCCTCTTTTCACCAAAAAATTTACAGCAGCATCAACATCTGTAACAAAGTCGGCTGAAGTAGGATCAGGCTTTCCCTTTGATGAGCCGCCCACACCGCGGTCATCGACGCGCAGCACACCAATTCCGTTTTTTGCTAAATGATCGGCAATTACCCAAAAGGGTTTGTGATTAAACAAAGTTTCATCACGATCCTGCGCACCGCTGCCCGTGATCATTACCGCAACGGGAAATTGCTTTTTGTCTTTTGGAGCGGTGAGAGTGCCGGCAAGTGTGTTCGTGTCAACCGGGTTAGTAAAATTGAGGTCTTCAATATTATAATTAAAAGGAGGCTTGGGCGTTTGAGGGCGGTTGGGTGATTTTATTTCTGCGGCGCCTCTTTTAAAAGTGAGTGGAAACTCTGCACCCATTTGCTTAAAAATGCCCACAATACTATCTCCCGCCAACGTTCCCCCATATGCTGCGCCAATGCTTTTGAGTGCTACCTGCAACTGATTATTTAAAAAGGTTGTCCTGTCAACGGGTATGCCATTTGCTCCCTGTGCCGGACTGTCCATTGTGGAAGAAAGCGAATCGCCCTTTTGTTGAATATGCAAAACCAGTGGCAGTTTCATGCCCTGAATATTGAGTTCGCCGCTCCAGGTGCCGGTTATGGATTGGGCATTTACAAATTGGGTTATTACCGTGAGCAAACTTAAAATGATATACTTATTCATGCGGCTGATTTGAAAGCAAGTTAAGTAATTTAAAAAAACCGCCCCGAAAAACAAGGCGGTTCCAAACTAAAATTTTAAACCTGATTCGACAAGCAATGTGAAGAGGCCGAACACAAATATAAGTACAAATTAGAAAAACTAACAAATGTTAGCAAACATTTTTTAAACATAAATTTCCAGCCCATCATAACTGAGATGCCTGCCACCGGGAAGTTGTGCCTCAATAAGACCATATAGCCCCATTTGGTGCGACAGGTGTGTAAAGTATGTGGTTGGGATCGCCAATTCATCAGCAAGATCAATCGCTTCCTGCAGCGTAAAATGCGAGATATGTTTTTCATGCCTTAACGCGTTTAGAACCAGAACTTTGCTCCCTTTTATTTTTTGTTTCGACGGCTCTTCAATCCTATTCACATCTGTGAGATAGGCAAAATCACCAAAACGAAAACCCAAAACGGGCATTTTCAGGTGCCATGCGGGGATCGGTTCTATCAAAATATCGCCCACAAGAAAACTTTTTGTATCGATCACCTGAGTTGTTATCGAAGGTACGCCGGGATATTTAAACCCCGTAAATGCGTAATCAAATTCAGTTCTGATTCGGCCAAGCGTAAATTCAGTCCCGTAAATATTCATCGGGCTTTGCTGAAAATAATTGTATGCTCTCACATCATCGAGGCCGGCGATATGATCTTTGTGTGAATGGGTGAAAAGAACAGCATCTAACTTTTTCACATCGTGCCGTAACATTTGCTGGCGAAAATCAGGGCCTGAATCCACAACAATTGTAGTGGTTGACGACTGAACTAAAATGCTGGATCGAAGCCGCTTATCCTTTGGATTACCTGACGTGCAAACCTCACAATCACAACCAATCATGGGAACCCCGCTGCTGGTGCCGGTTCCTAAAAACGTGATTTTTAACGAAGGATAGGACAAAGGGGAATGTAAAATTTAGAATGTAAAATGTAACTATTACCAACAACCGTGTGGTTTACTCACCCTCTTCCTCATTTTGAGGCACATTGCTCATAACCTCATCATAAAGTTTTTTCAAAGGATCTTCAAGTTCTTCAGTATTGATCTCCAATTGCGGGATCAGCTCCACCAGGGTATTAATCCTCCCTTCCAACTGAAGGAATTTATTCAGCACCACTACTTTTTTGGTTTCCAAAATGCAGTATCCGCTTTGAAAAGTGCCCCTTTCGTAGCGCAGGATATAGCCGCTTTGTTCAGGAATAGCTTCTAATTTATCTAATGTTCCCTGGTTGAATTTGATCATATTATTTTCTTCTGGCGCAAAGATAACGCTTTGAAAACAGCGGGCCGGGATGGTGTGAATATTGTGAGGATTAACAGGAATACGGCTGCCAGTTCTCTATTACAAGTTCCAGAATTTCGGAAAAATGTTTGTCTTGCGTTGCCAGAGTTAATCCATTTTGAATGGCTATTGCAGCAATCCGTATATCGTTAGTTGGTATAGGCTTTCCTTTACCCTTAAACAGATCAACAACAATATTTGTATCATTCACCATACTATTTCCAATCGTCCGGATGTGCGGTCCGGCGGTTTCTTTGATGGTCTTCGTCATCATTTCAATTTCTTCTTTAGAACTGATTCCAAAAATTTCTCCAGCTCTTTTTTTATAGGTTTTTTCCGGGGCTTTTTTCCCCTTTAAAATTGAAGCCACTTTGTCCCGCGTCGATTCATCCTCAACTTTCAAAACTTCTGCAATCACATTGATTTTCTTGTTTCCAGGTATATTTTCTAAATTCATATACCTGCTAATTTCCGTTATTTTGTACTATTATGGCTGTAGCGCGCAAAATTATCAACGACCCCGTTTACGGTTTTATAACCATCAATCACCCATTATTGCTGCATATTATTTCGCATCCTTATTACCAGCGGTTGCGTAATATTCACCAGATGGCATTTGCACATCTGGTTTACCCGGGCGCAGTCCACAGCCGCCTGCATCACTCATTGGGAGCGTATCATTTAATGTGTACTGCTTTGCAGGAATTAAAATCAAAAGGCGTAGCTATCAGCAACGAAGAAGAATTGGGCGCCAAAATTGCGATTCTTTTGCACGATATCGGCCACGGGCCATTTTCTCATGCGCTGGAGCAGGAATTGATTAAAGATGTGCATCATGAAGAAATTTCTTTAATGTTGATGCAAAAATTGAATGTACAGTTCAATGGGCAACTACAAACAGCTATTGATATTTTCCAAGATAAACATCCGAAAAGGTTTCTGCACCAGTTGGTTTCCGGCCAGTTGGATGTTGACAGAATGGATTACCTCAACCGCGACAGCTTTTTTACCGGCGTTGCCGAAGGCGTTATTGGTTATGACCGCATCATAAAAATGCTCACAGTAAAAGATGGTAACTTGGTGGTTGAAGAAAAAGCTATTTATTCCATTGAAAAGTTCTTACTCAGCCGAAGATTGATGTACTGGCAGGTGTATTTGCACAAAACCGTTGTGGCTGCTGAAAAGATGCTGATCATGATCTTCAGGCGGGTGAGGGATTTAATTCAAAACGGTGTGCAAGTGAAAGCGGCAACTCCCGCGCTCGATACCTTTATTCAAAGCCACGTTTCTTCTAAGGAAATTGAAGCCCTTCCTGATGAATTTTGTAGCCTTGACGACTACGATGTTTTTACATCAATAAAAAATTGGAGCAGGCATGATGACAAGGTTCTTTCCACACTTTCAAAAAGCATTGTTGAGCGAAAGATTATGCACATTCAACTGCAATCCCAGCCCTTTGAAGAGGCTTTTTTGCAGCAAAAAAGAAAAGACATCGCGCAACAAATCAACATATCCGAAGATGATGCGAAGTATTTCGTTTTTTGGGGCGAAGCGAGCAATACGTTGTACAATCCCAAAGATGAAAGCATCAATATTTTGTATAAAGATGGCAGCCTGAAAGATATTTCGCAGGTTGATAATGCTTTAATTGCGCCACAGCTAACCATGCGGGTGAAAAAATATTACATTTGCAGTTTAAGGATATAGTAGTTTATGCCTACTTTATTTATAATTTTTGGGTTGAGGTTCTATTTATTTGCGAATGATCATGAGCCAATTCATGTACATGTGCAAAAGGGAGAAGGCACGCAAAGTTTAATGTCTACCCACAAATTGAACTACTGTCCAGCAACAAAATGAAACCTAAAGAGTTATTAATTGCAGAAGAAATTGTGATTGAAAAAAGGCAGGAAATTATTGATGCGTAGGATAAATTTTTTAAAAAAGAAGTAAAATGAAAATAGTAAACCTCTGGTTCGATAAAGACTATATTTATATAAAAACCGACCGGGGCCATGTAGTAGGCAACCCGCTTCATTGGTTCGAAAGGCTTGCAAAAGCCACTGCGGAGCAACGTAATAATTACTATATTTATGCGGATGGTATTCATTGGAAGGATATTGATGAAGACCTGAGCCTTGCAGGTTTTTTTAAATACAAAACAGATTTCCAATAAAAGAATCCTCATCGCATTTATGACATTTCCCGCATCACAAATCGCATTGCTCGTAAATGGTAAAATAGAAGGCAATGCTGAGGCTACCGTCAACTCGTTTGGTAAAATTGAAGAAGCTAAAGAAGGCCAGTTAAGTTTTTTAGCAAACCCTAAGTATGAAGAATACCTGTACACCACCAGGGCAAGCGCTATTATTATTAATGAAGATTACGAACTAAAGCATCCCGTAAATGCAACGCTCATTCGTGTAAAAGATGCTTATTCCGCATTTGCCACGCTGCTTACTAAGTATCAGGAACTAAAACAACAACAGCTCAAAGGCATACAGGACCCTTCGTTTATTGCTGCAACAGCGGGTTACGGTGAAAATGTATTTATTGGCGCTTTTGCTTATCTCTCGGAAAATGTTAAAATAGGCAACAATACAAAAATATTCCCCGGTGTTTTCATCGGTGAAAATGTAGATGTTGGCGAAAACTGCACACTTCATGCCGGGGTGAAAATTATGCACAGTTGTAAGTTGGGTAATAATATTGTTATTCATGCCGGCACGGTGATCGGCAGTGATGGTTTCGGGTTTGCCCCGCAGCCGGATGGCTCATTTGTAAAAGTGCCGCAAATTGGCAATGTGGTGATCGAAGACAACGTGGAAATTGGCGCCAATACCACTATTGACCGGGCTACCATCGGTTCTACTATTATTAAAAAAGGCGCGAAGCTGGATAATCTCATACAAATTGCCCACAATGTTGAGATCGGTTACAGTTCTGTGGTGGCTGCCCAGGCAGGTATCAGCGGCAGCACAAAAATTGGCAATGGTGTGATGATTGGAGGCCAGGCAGGCATTGTGGGCCACCTGCATATTGGCGATGGCGCTAAAATCAACGCCCAGAGTGGTGTAAGCAAAAATATTGAGCCAGGAAAGGCTGTTACCGGTTCGCCGGCGTATGATTATACCGCCTCCTTAAAGAGCCAGGCGCTCAGCCGAAAGCTGCCGGAACTGGAAAAGCGGCTCAAAGAAATTGAACAGGCCATAAACGAGTTGAAAGGCTAACGTCTTTCCGCTAACGATTGTAATACCCCCATTTTCAGATATATTTGCCGCAATCAATCAAAACGGATGACAGATAAATCTTTTAACCCCGACAAACAACATACGCTTAAAGCAGCAACAAGTGTTAGCGGAACAGGTTTACACACCGGCATTTTAGCCGATCTTACGTTAAAACCTGCCAATGCGGGTTTCGGCTTTCAGTTTCAGCGTGTTGATTTGCCCAATAAGCCATTGATTAAGGCAGATTGCGACCTGGTTACCGATACCAGCCGTGGCACAACCCTGGAATCTAACGGCGCTAAAGTAAGCACAGTAGAGCACGTATTGGCGGCCCTGGTGGGAATGGGCATCGACAATTGCCTGATTGAAATAAACGGCCCCGAAGTACCTATACTTGACGGAAGTTCCATGCCTTTTATTGAAGCGATTGAAGAGGTTGGCGTTGTGGAACAGGGCGCGGCGAAGGTTTGGTACTCGATTGATGAAAACTTATATCTCACCAACGAAGAAAAACGAGTAGAAATGGTGATCATGCCCGCGCGTGAGTACCAGATCACCACTTTAATTGATTTTAACTCCCCGGTTTTAGGCACGCAACACGCCGAGCTTAAAACAATGAAGAACTTTAAGCCAAAAATTGCGCCCTGCCGCACATTTTGCTTTCTTCATGAACTTGAAATGCTTTTGGACCACAACCTCATTAAAGGCGGCGACGTAAACAATGCAATTGTGGTGGTTGACAAAGCGATTGATGATGCTGAGCTTGACCGGCTGAAAAAAGTATTTAAAAAAGATAATATTGAAGTTAAAAGCGAAGGCTACCTCAATAATCTTGAGCTCCGGTTTCCCAACGAACCGGCGCGCCACAAATTACTGGATATAGTGGGTGACCTGGCCTTGATCGGCTACCCCGTGAAAGGCCGTGTGATTGCTAACAGGCCGGGCCATAGCACTAACGTGGAATTTGCAAGGTTGATTAAAAAACATATCAAAGCAAATAAACACCTTCAGGACGTTCCTACCTACGATCCTAACCTGCCACCGGTTTATGGTTTGGATTATATTGAAAAAACCCTGCCGCACCGTTTCCCTTTTTTATTAGTTGACAAGATTATTGAGCTTTCCGACAAAACGATCGTGGGTGTAAAAAACGTCACTTTCAACGAATGGTTCTTTCAGGGCCATTTCCCTCAAAACCCGGTTATGCCGGGCGTTTTGCAAATAGAGGCATTGGCGCAATGTGGTGGCATTTTAGCAATCAATCTCGCAGGCGAAGGCCAGTATGATACCTATTTCCTCAAAATTGATAACTGCAAATTTAAGCAGATGGTAAAGCCAGGCGATACAATGATCCTGAAAATGGAGCTTGTGGCGCCCATCCGACGCGGTATTTGCGAAATGCGTGGCACCGTTTACGTGGGTAACAAAGTGGCTACCGAGGCCGATCTTGTCGCCCAAATCATAAAACGTTAAATTCCCAAATACCATTCTTTTGCCTCTATGCAATCACTTCTATTTTACGGGTAGAAACGTGGGCGCATAAACGAGTTCTACACAAAACAACGCAACAATTTCGCTGCTTTAAACAAAACGCCCGAATGCCTTTTACAAAATATTAATGACAATTGGAAATGCACCCTTAGAAACCGTTACATTTGCTACATTTAATATTTGAGGAATTTTAACCGAATAGATCAATATTTGTATGGGAAAAATTATTGGCGTGGCCAACCAAAAAGGCGGTGTGGGCAAAACCACTACAGCCATCAACCTTGCCGCCAGTGTTGCGGT
>MKRO01000115.1:7675-8221 GCA_001896965.1 Sphingobacteriales bacterium 41-5
TAAAACTTTGTTGGTTGATGCAGATCCGCAGGCAAACAGCACTACCGGCGTTGGCTTCGATTTACATAATATCACGCACAGCTTGTACGATTGCATGGCCAACCAGGCGCGTGCTAAAGACGTTACCCTAAAAACTGAAATTCCCAACCTCGACCTGATTCCCTCTCACATTGATTTAGTAGGCGCCGAAATAGAAATGATCAATTACCCCAACCGGGAAATGGTTCTGAAAGAAATTTTACGCGAGGTAAAAGACGATTATGATTTCATTGTGATCGACTGCTCCCCTTCCCTCGGATTGATTACAGTAAACGCGCTCACTGCCGCTGATTCAGTGGTGGTTCCCGTGCAGTGCGAATTTTTTGCGTTGGAAGGCCTGGGAAAATTGCTCAACACTATTAAAATTGTACAGAGCAGGCTAAATGAACAATTGGCTATTGAAGGTATTTTAATGACGATGTACGACAGCCGGCTCAGGCTTTGTAACCAGGTGGTGGCGGAAGTGCGCAGGCATTTTGAGGAAAAAGTTTTTGATACGATCATTCA
>MKRO01000116.1:0-266 GCA_001896965.1 Sphingobacteriales bacterium 41-5
CCCAGGTGGCGGTCAAACAACAACAGTACAACACCTGAAAGTAACACAGGAAACGATAATACACCTAAAATAGCGGTGAATAAAAGCGCCCAAATCGTTAACGGCAACCGCGTCATGCTCATGCCCTTGGTACGCATATTTAAAATAGTTGAAATATAGTTAAGGCCGCCTAAAAGCTGCGATATAATAAATAATGCCATGGCAATAATCCAGTAATCCATGCCGGCTTTGGAACCTGAGGCCGCCTGGCCGAGTGCGCTTAACGG
>MKRO01000116.1:333-3386 GCA_001896965.1 Sphingobacteriales bacterium 41-5
AAAGAGAAGAAAGCATCACAATGCTGCCTGCAAAGAAAAACCAGTAGGAAAGCATATTCATAAAAGGCGATGCCATATCTCTTGCGCCAATCTGAAGCGGGATAAGAAAATTCGCAAACGTGCCGCTTAAACCCGCCGTTAATACGAAAAACACGAGCACCGTTCCGTGCATGGTGGTTAAAGCATAATAAAAATCGGGCTTAATCCTGCCGCCTTCGGCCCAGTGGCCAAAGAACGTTTCAAGAATTGGAAAACTTTCATCAGGAAAACCTAATTGCAGCCTGAACAATACCGAGAACAAGCCGCCAATGATCGCCCAAATGATACCGGTAACCAAAAACTGTTTCGCGATCATTTTATGATCCTGACTAAAAATGTATTTGGTTATAAATGTTTCTTTATGATGATGCACATGATGCTCGCCGTGATGGTGGCCATGACTTGCAACTTCGGGATGAATATGTAAAGTGTCGCTCATGTTTCTAAATTGTTATTGCTTAGATTTTTAATTCGCTTTCGTAGTATCTGCTTTTGCAGTTGCCGTGTCTTTTGCAACTGCCGCTGAATCAGTTTTTACTGCTGTGCTGTCAACTTTAGGAGCTGTTTTTGCAGCCGCATCGGCCATTGCTTTTTTTGCAAAAAGATATTGAGGTATTTTAGCCCTGATCCATTGGTCGTACTCTTCCTGAGTCTCCACAATAATCTCGCCACGCATTCCGGTATGCCCGGCGCCGCACATCTGGTCGCAGGCAATTTCATATACAAAGTCAGGATTACCCAATTCTTCGCGCATTTGCTTGGTGGTTTTGATCGGTGTAAACCACAATGTTGTAGGCGTTCCCGGCACGGCATCCATTTTTAACCTGAAATGAGGTAAACCAACACTGTGGATCACATCTTTTGCCCCGATTATCAATTTCACCGGTTTGTTTACCACAAGGTGCATTGGCTCAGAGCCAACATAAATATCGTCTTTATTGGCGCCGTCATCCCAAATCTGACCCAATGGGTTATCTTCTACAAGATTAATATTCTTATAATATTTTTTGCCCAGAACACCATCTTTACCGGGATATCGAAACTCCCACTTGAACTGGCTTCCCGTAATCTCAACCTGCATGGCATCTGCGGGGGCTGCGCCGGTAATACGGTACCAATACACCAAACCGAACCCGATCAAAATAGTCAAAACGATTGCCGGAACCACGGTCCAAATCAATTCCAACTTATTGTTATGCGGGAAATAGTATGTTTTTCTTGTTTCAGATTCCTGATATTTATAAGAATACCAAAATAATAAAATCTGCGTAACGATGAACACCAGCCCGGTTGCGATTAGGGTGTATTTCATCATCCGGTCAACCAAAATACCGTGGTCTGATGCTGATGTACCAAACTTTAAAATTTTATCGCCAAGCGTGTGATGCGTCCAATAAACACCAAACAGGCCCACAATTAAGAACACTAATAACAGAAAAGCATTGATCCTGTTAGATTCTTTGCGGGATTTTTCTTCGCCCCGTATTACCGATACAAATTCACTTGCTCGCGCTATTTGAACGGTAATGATGAATCCTAAAGCTAATATGGCCAGTATTAAAAAAGTTTGCATACGATTTTTGTTCTGTTATATATTATTTGAATCTGCTTAAATCCGGGTTATTTTTAATTATGTGTGATGGATAACACTTTCTTTTACGAATGGATGGTTCTGCGCTACCAACGGGTATTTACTTAAAGTTTTACCGGTTATAAACATTATAATGCCAACAAAGAAAAGCGCCACACCAAAATCTGCTAAAATAAAAGGTACTTTGTTCGGCGATACAGCCGGGAAAACCATCTGGTAAAAATCAAGCCAGTGGCCAAATATGATGAGCACCGACATAATTGTAACGGTTGTGTAATTACGCTTTGAATCCCTGCTCATGAAAACTAAAATAGGGGCTACAAAGTTAATGAGAAACATTAGCCAGAAAAGTGAGCTGTAAATACCTTCGGTTCTGGGCTTGAAATAAATCGTTTCTTCCGGAATATTTGCGTACCAGATCAGCATGAATTGCGAAAACCATAAATACGTCGAAAAGATTGAAATTGCGAACATGAATTTACCAAGGTCGTGAATGTGCTCCCTGTTTACAATATTCAGAAGTCCGTTATTTTTCAGGAATATTACAAACAAAGTGATTAACGCTATTCCGGTAACAAAGGTGCTGGCGAAAGTGTACCAGCTGTACATGGTGCTGTACCAGTGCGCATCAATACTCATTAACCACAACCAGGGAATTGTAGACATTACTGTTAGGGCAAACACAATCATGTACAATGCTGCTGCTACCGTATTGTTAAAGGAGAACTTTTTCTTTTCTTCAACGGTAACGGGCGGGTTTTCATCGGTGCTGCGCGAAATTTGACGCATTTTCCAACCAAGGAACGACCACAATGCAATGGTAAGAACTGTAGTAACGGTAAAAAACGTAGGGTTCAAAAAACCTTTTTTATGATTCAATACCGGATCGTGCTCTACATGCGCAGCATCAGTCCAGTGATAAATTGTGTGATTTCCGCCAAAAACTATTGAAAGCAATATTACCAGCGCAATGACCCCCAATACCGGAACTGCTGCGGTAACGGCTTCGGTAACCCTTGTAAATGCAATTTGCCAGCCGCCCCAGGCTAAGGTGAGGGCGCAAAAGAAAAACATAGCGGCATTGCATATCATTAAAAAGAAAACGCTGTTTTGCAGCATGCTCGCCCAAAACCTTGCGTCATTCGCCTTAGCTTCTTCGGGTGTTGCCCCGCCACGTGTGCTTATAAATAAAGCGATGGCCGCCACTAACCCTATCGCCATTAATGCATAAGCGATGGTGTTATATTTTTTTGTCGGTATAAATTTTTCTACTGTTGACATTCCCGGTTCTTTTATGTAGTTCGTTTAATTTCTAATTAATTTTTTGCAACAGCTACACTGTCAGTTTTTGCGGCGGTGCTGTCAGGCGTTGCGGGAGCGCTGCCTTTTTGTTTAGACCTGATGTAGGCAATCACTTCCCAAC
>MKRO01000116.1:3400-4330 GCA_001896965.1 Sphingobacteriales bacterium 41-5
AGCTGCGATGCGTAGCTACCCATGGCTCTGATGCCGTAAGAGATGGAGTGAAACATGGTTCCGTCGGCCAAAGCAATCACAGCGGGGTCCATAAAATTTTTAGGCGCCGCGCTGTAAGGGCCATCGCCGCCTTTGAAGAGCGGGCCATCACCATCAAGTTTTGCTCCGTGGCAAATACCGCAATTAATTAAATACAGCCTTTCAGCTTCCTTAAGATCAACAGCAACGCCCATGGTATCCAAGGGGCTTTTTACAGTTGCCGACATGGCGTATCCAAGAGAATCATTCTTAAAAGGATAAACAAAATTCAGGTCGCCATTTCTTTCCACAGTACCTGCAACGGGCAGTCCGTTAAAATTCACTCCTGCATCTTTTAATCTGGAGGTTGGCGCGTAAGTTTCGTAAGCCACGCTGTAATACATATCAGGCATGTAAGCGTAACCCGGGCCTTTTCCTGCCCCGCATCCCGCCACCAGGCCGCTTGCCGCTACAGTTGCTATTAATAAATATTTTTTCATGCTCTATTTTAAGTATTCAAACTTTTAAACCTGTTAACTTTTCAATTTTAAACTAAACCTCAGGCACCGGCCGGCCAAACTTTACGGTGGGCTTATCGTAAGTACCAATCCACCAACCGGTTTCTTTATGCTCAACTTTTACGTCTTGCGCGCCAACACTTTGTAAGAAAGCCATCGCCTTTGCTTCGTTAGTTTTATCAGTACATTCAATGGCCATAACAAACGTATCGTCTGTGCTGCGCGGATTGAAGTGATCTTTTTTCACGAAAGGCGCTAACTGGCATAACCAGCAAAACGTAAGCACCATTCCTACTGCCGAAAACAGCACCGTCAGCTCAAACATGATAGGGATCCATGCCGGTAATGAAAAGAACGGTTTACCACCGAAGTTGATCTGCCAGTCCTCGGCAAA
>MKRO01000116.1:4343-7818 GCA_001896965.1 Sphingobacteriales bacterium 41-5
CAGGAAATAAAGCTGATTGCGGTAATGGTTCCCGTAATACCGTAAATAAAACCGGCAATGTGCAGGTCAGTGTCTTTGTGGCCCATTACCTTATCCAACCCGTGAATCGGGAACGGCGTGTACACATCGTGCAGCTTGTAGCCTGCTTTACGCACTTTGGTAACTGCAGGAAACAATACCTTTTCATCGTAAAAGTTGCCGGTTACAAATTTTCTAACGTCCATTATTTTTCTTCTTTTATATACACCCCCGGCGTTTTTAAAACCTCAGGAGCTTATTTTTCAATTCAATTAATGATGTGCATTTTCATGCTCAAACTCTTCCAGTGTTTTTTGTTCATCACCGGTCATTTCTTCTTTAAAGTTTTCGCCGCTGCGTTTCAAAATATGCTTGATTTCCGCGATAGCGATAACCGGGAAGAACTTGCTGAACAGGAAGTAGCACGTGAAGAACAACCCAAACGTACCCAGGTAAAAACCAACCTCCCAAATTGTAGGGGCGTAATAAGTACTCCAGGAGCTTGGCAGGTAATCACGATAAATTGATGTAACGATGATCACGAACCTCTCGAACCACATACCGATGTTTACCAAAATACTCATGAAAAAGGTAACCAGAATATTACGCCTCATTTTCCTGCTCCAGAAAATTTGCGGAGATAGTACGTTACAACCCATCATAATCCAATAACTCCAACCGTAAGGGCTGTTGAGGTTTACCCTGTTTTCTTTAAACGCGAACCACTCGTAAGGCACGGCGCTGTACCATGCCATGAACAACTCGGTTAAATAGGCAATGCCCACAATAGAACCTGTAAGAACAATCACCTTATTCATCACGTCAATGTGTTCAATGGTAATATATTCTTCAAGTCCTAA
Source organism: Sphingobacteriales bacterium 41-5 (assembly GCA_001896965.1). GTDB lineage: Bacteria > Bacteroidota > Bacteroidia > Chitinophagales > Chitinophagaceae > Niabella. Next base: position 5,222 of record MKRO01000116.1, read on the forward strand.
AACTTTTCTTGTAACCAAAAGGAGCGTTTGCACCATGGCGAAACCACTGAATACCGCACCCGCAACAAAGTAGGGAGGGAAGATGGTAGTGTGCCAACCGGGAACGATTGAAGTGGCGAAGTCAAAAGATACGATGGTGTGTACCGAAAGTACCAGTGGCGTTGAAAGGCCTGCCAAAACCAGCGAAAGCGCTTCATGCCTTTGCCAGTGCTTGGTGCTGCCCGTCCAGCCGAAAGAAGTTAACCCGTAAAAATATTTTCTCCATTTCACTTTTGCCCGGTCGCGCAGCGTTGCCAGGTCGGGCAATAAACCGCAGTACCAAAATAAAAGAGAAACAGTAAAGTAGGTAGAGATTGCAAATACGTCCCAAAGCAGTGGCGAGTTAAAGTTCACCCAAAGCGGGCCACGGGTATTGGGGTAAGGCATTACAAAGAATGCGTTCCACACACGGCCCATGTGCCAGATGGGAAACTGGCCGGCACACATCACCGCAAAGATGGTCATCGCTTCGGCAGCGCGGTTCACACCTGTTCTCCAGCCCTGGCGGAAAAGCAACAGGATGGCCGAGATCAGCGTTCCGGCGTGACCGATACCTACCCACCACACAAAGTTGGTAATATCCCAACCCCAACCAATGGTTTTGTTCAGGTTCCACTGGCCGGTACCGTAAATTACCTCTACGGTAACTGAGATGATACCGAAAATTAACAGCACCACGGATATAAGGAAACCAATCCACCACAGTTTACTGGGTTTTGCCTCCACGGGGCGGCAAATATCCTCGGTAATCTGGTGGTAATCTTTACTACCTTCTACCAGTGCGCCTCTTGCCTGCGATTCGTATCTGTTTAATGACATATCTATTTTGCTTTGAGCTACAATTTTATTTTTTGTGTTTCGGCTTTTTTTACCAACCTCTTCATTCTTACCCGGCTGTCCGGCAGGCAGGCGCCGCACACTTCATCTTTTGTACTTCTATTTTCTTAATTCATTCCGTTGTCATCTGCGACAAGCCAGCTCTCTTTACCGCTTTGCGGGATTTGCGCTGCACTCCAAGAAGGACTTAATGATGCGCCGCACTGTCAGCGCCGTGCGTTGCCGCCGGTACTGGGGTTCCATGCTCTGCACCTGCAGCAGGCTTATGTTCTTGGCCCGCTGCATGATGTTCGCCACTGCTAATCACCTCGTCTGTGTTCCTGATTTTGCTGAAGTAGCTTACGTTCGGTAACACGTGTAATTGCTCCAGCGAGTAGAACAACCTTGTAGGATTGTTTAACCGCACCTGACTGATCTGGCTTTCTTTATTGTGAACATCACCAAATACAATCGCGTTTGTGGGGCAAGCCTGCATACAGGCCGTTTTCGCTTCGCCGTCAATTAAAGGCCTGTTTTGCTTTTTGGCTTCCAGCTTCGCGTGTTGTGTTCTTTGAATACAGAACGAACATTTTTCCATCACGCCTCTTGAACGAACCGTCACATCGGGGTTCAATACCATGCGGCTCACATTATCGTTCATTTGATGGACAACAGGGTCTAATTTGCCCACTATTTGCTGGTCCTGATTATTAGGGAAGCTGTCAGCACCGGTATAATCAGCCCAGTTAAAGCGGCGCACTTTATACGGACAGTTGTTGGCACAATACCTTGTGCCGATACAACGGTTATAAGCCATTTGGTTAATCCCTTCTTCACTATGGTTGGTAGCAGCCACCGGGCACACATTTTCGCAAGGCGCGTTATCGCAATGCTGGCACATCATCGGTTGAAAGACCACACCTTTCAGGTTGTCAGGATCTTTTTCATCGCTTACAAAATAGCGGTCAATGCGCAACCAGTGCATGTCGTGGTAGCGAAGCACTTCTGACTTTCCTACTACCGGTACATTATTTTCAGCATGACAAGCCACCACGCAGGCATTACAACCTGTGCAGGCATTCATGTCAATGTTCATGCCCCACTTAAGGCCCGGCATACTATGTACACCGTATAGTGTTCCTTCTTTTCTGAAATCGCCGGTGGATTTAGCATAAGTATCCACCAAATGCTGGCGCCACTCTTTAACCTCATCAGGGTTTTGCTTGTAAGTGGCAAGGGTGGTTTCCCTCAGCACTTCAATACGGCCTTCGTAAGAATTATGTATTTGTGTTTGGGCTACTTTCTCTTTTCTGCCCGCATTGCTGATGGTAACGTTTGGCGCCGCATAGCTAATTGTAGTACCGTTAAATGATGCAAACGGAAAAGTGTTCACACCAACACCGGCGGCTGTTCGGCCCAATTTTTCGCTGCGGCCATAACCTACGGCAATGGCAACGGTATTAGCATTCATGCCCGGCATTACCAACACCGGAAGTTCAATGCTTTTTTTACCGTTTTGTATTTTAATTACCGGTTTTTGAGGGTAATATTCGTAATCAACTCCTTTATAATCAATCCCTAACTCATCTGCTTTTTTCATGGAGATGAGTGCATAGTTGCCCCAGGTAGCTTTTGATACCGGATCGGGGGTTTCCTGTAACCAGGGGTTTATTGCGCCTTCGCCTGCGCCGATGGTTACTTTTTCGTAAAGCACCACTTCATCTTTTCCACCCGCAGGATAG
>MKRO01000116.1:7900-11454 GCA_001896965.1 Sphingobacteriales bacterium 41-5
TTTCTGCAAACCCGGCTTGTAATGCTTTGTTATAAGCCTTTTCGCCGCCAAGTTTGCCTTCCCAGAATTTTTTAAAATATTCTTCGTAACTGCCGCCCGATGTGTTAGAAGGAACAGCGGCAACAGTAATTGCGGTCGAATCCCCCGTAGCTGCCGTTGGCCTTGCAGCCAAACCGGTTAAACCTCCAAATTTCAATAATGAATCCTGTAAAGCCCTTGTTTTAAATAAAGGGCTGATTGTGGGCTGTATAAAGCTAACCACACCGGTTTTCGGTTCGGCATCGCCCCAGCTTTCTAAAAAGTGGTGAGACGGTACAATATATTTACACTCCTGCGTGGTTTCGTCCATTCTTCCGCTGAAAGAAACAGTTGTTTTAACCTTTGCAAGGGCGGCTTTCACCTTTGCCCCATCAAAATAATGGTACACGGGGTTTGCATCATAAATCAGCACCGCGCCTACCTGCCCGCCTTCCATCTGCGCCAGCAAATCAGCAAAATCCTTATCTACACCTTTGCGGGTATTGTTGGCTTTTGCAAAGTCAATAATCGCTCCGTTTGCGCCAATCGCGCTGTTGATAGCGTTTACCACCACCTGAACATTTGCGTCATTGCTACCGCATAACACCACCGCGCGCCCCTGTGCTGCTTTCAGGTCATTGGCAACTTTTGCAATGCCTGCGCTCAATTTAGCATCGGCAATTGAAGGAGCTGTTGCGCCACCGCCCACGGCTGCTAATAATGCCAGCGCCACAGCGCCTGTTTGAGAAGGGCGATGCGTGAAACGCTCATCGGCGCTTGAACCGGTCATGCTTAAATAGCTTTCAAACTGATAATGTTTGCTCATTTTGGGAGCTTTTTCATCAATTTTACGGCCTTTAGCGTAACCCGCAGCCTGCCCGATTGGGTCGAGCCAGGTTCCCAGAAAATCTGCACCGAGGCTAACGATTACGTCTGCCGCCTCAAGGTTATAGCTTGGTAATTTTCTGCCAAAGCCAGCCGCTTCATTAGCCAGAAGCATTCCGCTGTAGCTTACGCCATCGTATTGTACGTGCCTTAAGCCGGAGTATTTTGAAATAATATCTAAAGTAGAGGGAGAATTGATGGTGCTTGTAAGTAAAACAACGTTGCCGGCAGCAGCCAGTTCTTTTTGTATGGCGCTGTCAATCTCTTCAAAAGTGGCTTCTTCGTGTTTTGCAGCACCTTTTTTCATGGGGAAGCGAAGCCGGTGTGTATCATACAAATCTAAAACGGAAGCCTGAACCCTTGCCGAAGTACCGCCGCCTGTATAAGAAAGCTCGTTCCCTTCAATTTTAATAGGACGGCCATCCCTCACTTTCGCAACCACCGGAACCGCATCGCCACCATTTACATAAGTTGTTGCGTAGTACTTAGCTTCACCGGGAACCAGGTTTTCGGGCTTGTAGCCGTAAGGAATCGCTTCGCGTACTTTTGTTTTACAGCTTGCGGCTAAAGCGGCTGCGGCTGTGCTAAAACCCAAATACTTTAAAAAATCCCTTCGTGGAGCTTTGGCATCTAACAAACCCTTATCATCGAAACTCTCAAAAGGCAGTTCATCACGAAACTCGTCCTTATTGCGCTTTTGAGAATTTTCAGGGTCGCTTAACTCTCCGAAACCTTGCCAGTATTTTTTTTGGCTCATCTATTTTTGATTTGAAAATTTGAAATTTAAAATTTGAAAATGGTTCGTTACCACGGTTGCCCTTCGCTCATTTTCAAAATTAGTAGTGACATTTTTGACATTCTAAACCTCCGATATCTTTCACCGTCACGCTATCCATTTTACCGGATTTGATATCGTTGTGGAATTTCTCGTAAATGCTGTAAAATTTATTTCCGCTTGTTGAATCTACATTAAAATTCACTTTGGTTCGCCTGTGGCAGTTCACACACCAACCCATGCTTAATTCGCTGAACTGTTTCACCTCATCCATCGCGGTGATTTCGCCATGACAGGTTTGACACTGAACATTACCCACCCTTACGTGCTGGCTATGGTTAAAATACACATGATCAGGCAGGTTGTGAATTTTAACCCATGGAATGGCCTGTGCTTTTGTGGGATCCCAGGCATCAGGGTTTGAAGGATCGAAACCTGCAAATTTGTACATTTTTTGAATTTCGGCGGTTCCGTCAACCTGGTTGCCCCGCGAATCGAACAGAGGTTCGCCATTATATTTCTGAATGGTTTTATGGCAGTTCATACAAACATTGGTTGAAGGAATTGCGGCAGTTTTACTGTCCCAGGCGTTACCATGACAGTACAAACAACTGATCTGGTTAATACCGGCGTGTACTTTATGAGAATAAAATATTGGCTGGGTTGGCTCGTAATCTATTTGCCTGTTAATATTAATAAGCGCTTTTGTTGTAAGGTACCCGCCAAAAATAAAGAGGAGAATGGCAACTGTGGCAATATAAGTTTTGTTTCGGTAGAAGGGTACATCAGGTAATGGTTTTACGTCCTGCGTATCCCTTACAACCTTGGTAAGATTGTTATTTAAGAATACCAAAAGAACAGCAACCAAGGCCAAAACCAATGTAATAATACCAAAGATCAGCGTATTTTGACTATCACTTGCTTTTGGTGCTGCCGCGCCCGTGGCTCCTGCTGCACCCGCTGCTGCCCCATCGGCTTTACCGGTATATTTTGCATCAATATAAGCAAGAATATCATCAATTTGGGTATCCGTAAGATCGTCAAACGTGTTCATTACGGTTGGGGTCATTTTTGAAACTTCTACGGCTTTGGGGTACCCGGAAGCAGTTAGTTTCACGTTGTTCTTGATCCACTCGTGCAACTTTTCCTTATCGTCCCATTGGGCTTCAATGCCTCCCAGGGCAGGGCCTGTACTGTTACTTTTCATGTCGCCGGAGTGACAGGCCTGGCATTTGGACACGAAAAGAGTTTTCCCTGCTTCAACACCATTTCCTCCACCACCCGCAGCGGCGGCAGTACTATCCTGGGCCAATGAACTGAAAGAAACCGCGAAAAGCGTTATTATAATAATTGTTAGTCGGTTTATTATTTGCTGATACCTGGTCATAAACGCATAAAATCTAAAATGTGGATAAAAACCTATGATTGAGTGCAAAAATAAGGTTCACCGTTAACAAAACAGCAACAATTTGAAAATTTTTTAAACCCGCTCGCAGCTTGGGTTTCAGAGGATTTCAAAACGAATTTTTTAAAAGTAGAAAATTGTTTGTCATTAGAAAGTCATTGGTTCAAATGGGCTTTTGCGATGTGAACATCTGTTATTTAAGTATTTTGATGCTTAAATAATTGCCCCTTCACAAATCTAACTTTTAGCCTTTTGTTTTTCCCTCCACTGTTCGTTAAAGGATTTTTTTGGGAATTTGAGATTACTGCGGCCTTTTGTCCAGGCTCCGCCAACGGAATTAATAAGTGTGCTCTTCATGGTTCCGTTGGCCACATTAATTAAATTGCGTTTCAGCATGGCCACCTTCCACATTTTCCACGCCATTTTTTCAGTAAACGGCGCATACCCCAGATCGGTAGCTTCGTGCCGGTT
>MKRO01000116.1:11460-11747 GCA_001896965.1 Sphingobacteriales bacterium 41-5
CAACAGTTCGTGCAGGTTAATTTTTACCGCGCACACTTCGGTACAATTCCCACATAGCGAGGATGCGTGGCTGAGATGTTTCCATTCTTTCATATCCCGCAGGTGCGGCGTAATTACCGAGCCGATGGGGCCGCTATAGGTGGTATCGTAAGTATGGCCGCCAATATTTTTATAAACCGGGCAGGCGTTGAGGCAGGCGCCGCAGCGAATACAGTAAGGCGCTTCGCGGGCTTTTTCGTTTGCCAGCATTTTGGTACGGCCATTGTCGAGCAGTATTACGTACATTT
>MKRO01000116.1:11770-11878 GCA_001896965.1 Sphingobacteriales bacterium 41-5
GCCTGGCGCGGACCGGTAACAATGGTGCTGTAAGAAGTGATGGGTTGGCCCGTACCGTAAGTGGCCAACAGCGGCCAAAACAACGCAAGGTCAGTCATTGACGGAATT
>MKRO01000117.1:0-5334 GCA_001896965.1 Sphingobacteriales bacterium 41-5
ATGGCAAAAACAGGGGGTAACTACGCAGCTTCATTGGCATCCGGTGCAGAAGCTAAAGAAAAAGGTTACGACCAGGTTTTGTGGATGGATGCGATCGAACACAAATATGTACAGGAAGTAGGAGCTATGAATATTTTTTTCATCATCAATGATGAAATATTAACTCCTGATTTGAATGACGGAACTATTTTGCCAGGTATTACGAGAAAGAGTTTATTACAATTATTTAAAGATGCCGGTTACAACGTTGAAGAAAGGAAAATTTCTATTGATGAAATTGTAGAAGCTTACAAAGCCGGAACATTGAAGGAAGTTTTTGGCGCAGGTACAGCCGCCACTATTTCTCACGTTCGGGAATTATGCTACAAAGATTTTGTAATGCAATTTGATGTGGACAGCATGAACATTTCGGCAGATATGAAAAAATATTTGCTCGATTATAAAGAAGGTAAAATTGAAGATATTTATGGCTGGAGAGTAAAAATTTAGTTGCAGAAGCAATTATTTCAAAAGCAAGGCATTATTACGAGAAAAAATCAGTGAGTATATTTTAAATTTGAGCATTCAAAACGCACGAAATCTAATTCAGCAAGGTGAGTTTTCTTTTTCCGAAATTCCCTATTAAACTGGTTTTTATAGGGTCATCCCGATAATTCTTTAAAATCCATTTTCGAGTAACGGGAGATGGATTTTTTGTTAATAAGCAGGGCATATTTTTTCATTTTTTGATTTGGAGGTGTGGATAACCAGCCTATTTTTTCTCAAACGGGCATAGTAATAGATTCAAGCGGGATCGCTTGCTTGTAATTTTTGTTATCTGCTAAGCACATCGTCGTTTTGAGAGCTGCTGCATTCTGGTGGTGATGATGGAGGCATTAGCCGTCATCATGCCAAAAAAAATCCACACCAGTTCGGTATTTTGATTGCGGGCTTTTAGTTTGTTTAAAAGATAATGGTTCTTTTCATTTCCAAAACTACCCTCCAGTACGGTGGCTCTCACGGTTGAAAGCACAGAGCGCATGGCTTGCTTTTGCGTTGCCAGTTTACCTTCATTGCCTTTGGCAACGAAGCTATTGGCGATACTCAGTTTGTTGCAATAGCTTCTGTTTTTGTTACGGGCATAAATCCTGTCAGCGCCCAGTTGGGATAGCTTGCCAAAATGCTTGTGATGAAAGGCCACAGAGCTTTTGAGCCTTGTGCCTTCGTTAAAGTTATCATAGCTGAGATGTTCGATAAAGCTGATGCCATCTACCTGTAACTTGTGAAGCTTGGCCCCGAACTCAACTCTTTTGGTTTCTTTACCTCTGACAATAGGCCGGAGGCAGGGCTTGTGCAGTGATACGATGCGATCTGTAACGCTTTGTGTACCGTAAGTGAGTTCGTGCTGCTGCTCATACACTTTTTCAATAGTGGCGATCAGTTTGCGGTTTTTGGCTTTGAGTTTACAGCTCTGCCGCTTTATCAACTCGTCAAAACATTGTATTAAGCGTAACACGTATTTGAGCAGTTGTTTACGCAGTTTCTTTTCCTTGCGATTTGTTTTTTTGCGCGTTCGCTGATAGTTTAGAAAAGCAAGCCTGTGTTTGTGGTAATTACTGCGGCTGGCCCTTAATTTTAAACCTTTGAAGGTACCGGTATTTTGCAAGCTAACTCCTTAAAGGGAACACTTTGATGTAATTGGACTAAATCTGTGGATAAAAAAACAGCTTCCTGCACATCGGCTGTTTGATAAAACAAAGGATTATAATACATTTGAAGTGAATTTTTCTATGCCTCACTTTGATCACTTTTTGTGCCATTATGGGGCTTTTTTTCACTTGCTAACATTCCCAAACCATTTGTGAGTAACTATTTTAATTTTTCAGGATGACCCTTTATACTCCGTCCTATTTTTCCACTGCGTTTTATAAAATCGGTAGAAAAGCCCCGAAGTTATAAAGGGATAAGTTTGGAAACATGAAATGAACCATAACTTTTTTGTTTGGGTGAAATATAGGTTGTCGCAATGATTTCGATAATAAAGTTGCATTCAACCAGTAGAGAATTACTACGGATTGAATGCAACTTTTAAAAAACCACCCTTACATTTAAAGTGTTTTCAAACCTTTAATTTCTGATTTGTCCTGAACCGGAAAAATACTGATTGCATAACCACCGCCCGGAACAGAAAGTTGTGAAAGTTTAGATTTATTAGTTACTACCACTTTTCTGATTTGATATGCTTGCGGGTTTTTAAGATAGTCCGCATCTTTTGCATCGGCATAGATGGTGGCTATATATTTTGTACCAGGATCCAGAAAATTGAAAGTTATTTTGGATGTAAATGATTTGTACCCGGCCACATTGCCCACAAACCAATTGCGGGTGCCCTTGGCTTTGCGAGCTACGGTAATGTATTCACCTGGTTCTGCTTCCAGGTACTTGCTATCGTCCCAATCCAGCGCAACATCTTTAATAAACTGGAACGCATCCGGAAAACGGTCGTAATTTTCCGGCAAGTCTGCAGCCATCTGCAAAGGACTATACATGGTAACATACAGTGCCAATTGGTTTGCCAGTGTACTGTTTACATGTGATTTATTGTTTGGGTTCATTTTTGAAATATCCATTTCAAAAATACCCGGTGTGTAATCCATTGGTCCGCCTATAAGTCTTGTAAATGGCAGGAGTGTTACATGGTTTGGTTTACTGCCCCCAAAGGCCTGATACTCGGTACCGCGAGCAGATTCATTGCCAATTAAATTGGGCCAGGTACGGCAGATGCCGGTTGGTCTTACTGCTTCGTGCGCATTCACCATGATCTTATACTTAGCTGCTTTTTCAATTGCAAACTGGTAATGATTATTTATCCATTGGCTGTAATGAAATTCTCCGCGGGGAACAATGTCGCCCACGTAACCGCTTTTTACGGCATCGTAGCCATTGGCCTTCATAAAGGCATAAGCGGTATCAATATAGCGTTCGTAATTTCTTACGGAAGATGATGTTTCGTGGTGCATCATCATCTTTATATTTTTGCTCTTGGCATATTCTCTTATTCCCACTAAGTCAAAGTCTGGATAGGGTGTAACAAAATCAAAAACATGGTCTTTTGAATTGCCAAACCAGTCTTCCCAGCCTATGTTCCAGCCTTCTACCAGCAGTGCATCAAAACCATGTTTGGAAGCAAAGTCGATGTACCTTTTTACATTGGCCGTAGTGGCTCCATGTCTTTCGTGTGGCTTTACCTTGGAGTAATCAGTAATGCCAAGGTGCACATTGGACACATCGTGTGTGTACGACCAATCGCTTTTTCCGGTGATCATTTCCCACCATACGCCCATGTATTTTACGGGCTTTATCCACTTTGTATCTGTGATTTTTGAAGGCTCGTTCAGGTTCAGCGTCATGTTGGATGCTAAAACATTGCGGGCATCATCACTTACTATGATGGTGCGCCAGGGTGTTTGGGCCGGGGTTTGCATATAGCCCTTGGTACCGTTGGCATCGGGTGTAATCCAGGACTGGAATACCATATTTTTGTCATCCAGATTCAGGTGCATACAACCATAATTGATGAGGGCTGCTTCGTGCAGGTTGATGTAAATACCATCGACTGTTTTGAGCATTAGCGAAGTTTGCACCCCTGTAGGTGAGAATTGTGTCTGCGATGCATTGCCGCTAATTGCGCCCTTCATCAGGCTACGAATTTCAGATAATTTGGAAGTAGTAAAATCATACTCCTGCGTATCGTAGTCGCCTGCTATCCAGTAAGCGGTATGATCGCCGGTCATGGCAAACTGTGTACGCTCTTCTTTTATAATAAAGTAATTGAGATTTTTCTGCGCAGGAAATTCGTAGCGGAAAGCCAGGCCATCATTGAACAGGCGGAAGCGTACCACTATTTCCCGCTCTGTGTCATCTTGCACAAGGGTTACCGCCAGCTCATTGTAATGATTGCGAATATCCTTTGTTTCGCCCCACACCGGTTGCCAGGTTTCATCGAAGCTGCCTGTTTGTACATCTTTTACTTTGAAGTGATTAAACAACGCATTGCGGGGGTCTACCGGCTGATCTTTTTTGATCTCGGTACCAAATTCCATTTTGTTTGCCTTGTCCCACAGTTCAAAGCCAAGGCCACTCTTTTTTACAACCAGTTTATTTTTATACACTAAGTCGTAGCTAGGAATACCATCCTGCTCCAGCGAAAAATCCATTGTAAATTTCTGATCCGGCGACTTGAGTTGCTGCCCCCATACCGTTGTAGCCACTGCAAACAGTACCAGGAAACTCACATATTTTTTTATCATTACTTAAAGTTTAGTTCAAACCCATAGACTCCACCTTACCGGGCAGTCTTATTTTGAAATTCTTAAAACCACACAACTATGGGGCGCCATGCTTTTGGAGAAATTATCCATTTTGCCCAGGTCTGTATGTTCCCATAAATCCCGCACCATTTTACTGCCAGACAATCCCAACTCGGAAAAATTTATTTTCCGGGTTTTAAAGGAATTCTCGCGGTTAAACAGGGCTACTACCACATCTCCGTTTGCCATTTTTCCGGTCCATATCTGGCTCTTTTCATCGGTAGGTTCGCTGCTAAGCGGCTTGCCTACAAATCCTTCTTCTCTTAGCGCCAGCAGTTCCCGGTTTTGGTACAGCCACAGGTTATCGCCAATGGAATTGTACCTGTCTGAAACTGTAACGGCACCACCAGAAATAAAGCAGGCAGAAATCACTGTTTTTTTCTCTTCTTTACCGGAAAATGTGTTTATTCTAAGGAAGTCCGGATCCAGAATCATTTTGTTTTTGCCCGAAATTTTGGACCAGTACGTCAGTCCATCCATAGGATTGGCGTACTGCGACCAGCCGGTGCGTTTTACACCGCGTGCGTTGTCGTTCCACTTCCACCATTTACCATCGCCTGTATCTTCGTTTATGCGGATCATGTGGCCATATTTTTTTTCGATAGCTGCATCGTTGTACAAATGCGGCATTACGAGGCTGAGGAACATGCCATTTTTATCGCAGGCTTCCCGCATCCAGCGCAGCGCTGTTTCGTAATAGGCTGCAGGGCGCTTGGGCCCGGTGGTACCCATGTACCTGTCCCAGCCATCTTCAAACCAGGATAAGAAATCTACCCTCAGGTATTTTACACCCATGTCTGCATAATACTGAATATAACCTTTTACATATTCTTCTGCGCCGGGTTTATCTACCTGCACCCATTTGAACCAGGTGGCATTTTCGCCTTCGTTCATAATGCTGGCGAGCGGTATGTTTGTCCCTTTTATTTTAACGCCAGCATCGGCAGCTGTTTTAATAATCCACAGTGGATTGTTGTACATACCT
>MKRO01000117.1:5381-7313 GCA_001896965.1 Sphingobacteriales bacterium 41-5
GTGTTTCCACTTGGTGGAGGGCGAAGTGCGGTATCCATCCTGATTGAACTGCGAGTCATCGCCCCAGCCATCTATACAAATCATTTTGTAACCATAGTCTTTCAGATTTTTTTCTACCCAGTCTATGTTTTTTTCCCATTCATCTTCGGGAATATAATCATCCTTTATGATGTTGTACTCATACGTGCTCCAGTATAGTGGCCCCTTGTAAGGATTGTAAAATGAATCCTGCACAGGAGGGTCTACATCCGGCCCATTGGGGGTTTCATTTTTCTTGCAGCCACTCATGAGCAGCACAGTTACCAGAAAGAAATGTAAGAATTGCATACCTAAAGTTTTGTGATGGAAATGGTTTCCTTCAGTTGATTCAGTACTATTTTATAGTTTCCGGCTTCGGTTATTTTCCATTTATTATCTGGTTGTCCGCCGGGCACAAAAATTGCGTCTGTAGAAGTTACACCTTCACCGTTTGTTACTGGCATAAAGAAATCGCCATTCCAGTTGCCGGTGCTTGTGGGCACTTTAAACTCACCTGCGCTCATGGGCCCTGTATAAGTAAACTCATACGGATTGCCCGGTGTAGCGGTTAGTGGTGTAGGCCCATCTATATTCCAGCCAGCAGGTGTGGCATCGCCTACCATATACAATTTGGCAAAAGGTGTAAAAGGTTTGATTTCAATAAACGGTGCTGCACTTATGTTCAGCAGAATTTTGTAGGCGCCCGGTGTGGATATATACCACTTGTAATCCGGATTACCGCCCGGCACCAGTTGTACGCCTGTGCTGGTAAGACTGGGATGGTTTTCCAGCGGCATGAAGAAGTCTGTACCCCAGTTTCCGGTAGAGGTTGGAATTTTAAATTCACCTTCGGTAAACACGTCGTTGAACTTGAACTGAAATGGATTGGTTGGATCCTTTTTCATTGGATTGGGATTGTCTATATTCCAGCCTGCAGGTGCTGCGCCACCTACTACCCACAGCTCGCTGTAGGCTGCACCGGTAGCAGCGGGAGTAACTTGTATGGTTACAGTATTGGACTCTGCATCCAGCCCTTTGGAATTTATAAAGCACAGCAGCTTGAAAGACAGCGTTGCTGTGGTTCCTATTTCCATTTCCAGGTTTTCTACAATCAGGTTGTTTAGCTCACCGTGGTTGAACCGGCGGCTGATAGCGCCGGAGGCAACTGAAACAGTATCTGAATTTGTGGCTGTGAACAAAACAAGTTTGTACGAAACCATTGAGTTTGGAAATGCATCCCAGGTGAGGCGCAGTGCTTCATCGCCGGGGGTAGTTGTATTGATAACCAGATTTTCTTCCGAGGCTACCAGCATGCCCGTTTCGAATGGAAGCGGAGTAGGTGCATCCAGTTCTTTTTTACAAGCGCTGAAGATTGTAAAAATGGAAACCAGGGTAAAAAGCCACGGTAACGTATATTTTTTATTGGGGAGTATGTTATACATGATTGCCAGTTTTTTAATTTGTTAGTAGCCTGGATTTTGTTTCAGTTGTGGAGAAAGACTTATCACTTCCTGACCAATGGGATAGATCTTGGTATGATCATCATTATCAGGCTCTTTATCCCACCATTTGCCTGTATTGAATTTGCCCCAGCGTATGAGATCTATGCGCCTGCGGCCTTCTAACAGGAACTCGCGGCCCCACTCGTCCAGCATTTCCTGCTCAGACAATTGTACACCGCTTGCCAGGTACAAACTTGGCGATCCGGCAGGATAGTTACGCTTGCGCACTGCATTGAGCAGTACTGCTGCACCCGCTTTGTCACCAGCTCTGAACTTGCACTCCGCCAGTGAGTAATAAACTTCTGCCAGCCTTATTTCTGCATAAGACGAAGTCATGGTATTGGGGTCATCGGTAGGATAGATGGGATACTTGGCTACCCACAAACCGGAATTATCGTCGGCGTGATTCATG
>MKRO01000118.1:0-2027 GCA_001896965.1 Sphingobacteriales bacterium 41-5
CGGAATCTTATCAATAATTACCTTGTCTGAAAGTTCCGTGCATCAACATACATCACGGAAGGCAGGGCTATTTATTCGCAAACTCTCTTCTGATAATATTCAAAGCAGCGCCTTCCTGAAACCATTGAATTTGCTGCATATTATAAGTATGGTTTACCTGAATTTCTTCTATCGAACCATCTGCATGACGTAAAACAATTGTCAAAGGAATTCCGGGAGCGAAATCCTGCAGGCCAATGATATCGATTGTATCATCTTCCTGAATTTTATCGTAATCTCCTTTGTTGGCAAAAGTGAGCGCCAGCATACCCTGTTTTTTCAGGTTAGTTTCGTGAATACGGGCGAAAGATTTCACCAATACCGCGCGAACTCCTAAATGACGCGGCTCCATGGCTGCGTGCTCACGCGAAGAACCTTCCCCATAATTTTCATCACCCACAACAATGGTTCCGACTCCCGCGGCCTTGTAAGCGCGCTGCGTGGCCGGCACGGGGCCGTATTCTCCGGTTAATTGATTTTTAACATTATCAGTTTTATCGTTGAAATTATTTACCGCACCAATTAATAAATTGTTGGAAATATTATCGAGGTGGCCGCGGAATTTTAACCAGGGGCCTGCCATTGAAATATGATCCGTGGTACATTTGCCCTTTGCTTTAATGAGCAGTTTCAATCCTTTCAGATCGCTGCCTTCCCATGCCGCAAACGGCTCCAATAGTTGCAGGCGCTTGCTTTCGGCATCAACGATCACTTCAACGTTGCTACCGTCTTTTGCAGGTGCCTGGTAACCCGGATCATCTACTGCAAATCCTTTTGGAGGCAATTCGTCACCACTTGGCGGGTCAAGCCTTACGGTTTCGCCATTTTCATTGACCAAAGTATCCGTCAGCGGATTAAAGGTCAAATCTCCCGCGATTGCGAGGGCTGTTACGAGTTCCGGCGAAGCCACAAAAGCAAAAGTGTTGGGGTTGCCATCCGCGCGTTTTGCAAAGTTCCTGTTGAAAGAGTGAACAATTGTGTTCTTCTCTTTCTTTTCGGCTCCCACCCGGTTCCACATACCAATGCAGGGGCCGCAGGCGTTCGCGAAAACCGTTGCGCCAATCTTATCGAAAGTTTCTAAAAACCCATCTCTTTCAATAGTGTAACGAACCTGTTCGGAGCCGGGAGTTATCGTGAATTCGGCCTTGGTTTTCAGGTTCTTTTCGGCCACCTGCTTTGCCAGCGATACGGCGCGGCTAATATCTTCGTAAGAAGAGTTGGTACAGCTTCCAATCAAACCCACTTCAACCTTGGTTGGCCATTCGTTTTTAGCCGCTTCTTCTTTCATTTTAGAAACCGGCGTAGCCAGGTCGGGTGTGAAAGGCCCGTTCAAATGCGGCTCAAGATCGTTCAGGTCAATTTCAATCACCTGATCGAAATATTCGTGTGGATTATCATACACATCAGCATCGGCTGTTAAATGTTCTTTAATGCCGTCAGCCAGCGCCGCCACTTCTTCGCGGCCGGTTGCTTTCAGGTAGCGGCTCATGCTTTCATCATAACCGAAAGTGGAGGTTGTGGCTCCAATTTCAGCGCCCATATTACAGATAGTGCCTTTTCCTGTACAGCTCAGCGATTCAGCGCCTTCTCCAAAATATTCCACAATACAGCCGGTTCCGCCTTTTACGGTTAAAATTCCGGCAACTTTTAAAATCACGTCTTTCGGCGCCGCCCAACCGTTTAGTTTTCCTGTGAGCTTTACACCAATCAGTTTCGGCATTTTCAGCTCCCAGGGCAGGCCTGCCATCACGTCGCAGGCATCAGCGCCACCAACTCCAATTGCGATCATACCCAAGCCTCCGGCGTTTACCGTGTGGCTGTCAGTACCAATCATCATCCCACCGGGGAAAGCGTAATTTTCCAAAACTACCTGGTGAATGATGCCCGCGCCGGGTTTCCAAAAGCCAATGCCGTATTTGTTTGAAACAGAAGCCAGAAAATCATACACCTCTTTACTTTCAGAATTGGCTACGGCCAAATCCTATGTA
>MKRO01000118.1:2166-7508 GCA_001896965.1 Sphingobacteriales bacterium 41-5
CCACATAATCGCTGCCCCTTTTGTAGGCCGAGCTAACAGGCTGGTGCAGGTGAGCGTACAAAACTTTTTCGGTGAAGGACATAGGACGGTTCAGCAATTTCTTCGCTTCATTCACTTTTCCCTCAAATTCGGTGTAAACTTTCTTAATCAGATCGAGATCAAATACCATATTAAATTTTTTATTTTGTATTGATAATGTAGCAATTGCGGCGAATTTACAGAAATTTTAAGGTTTTTAAAACCATCTGCGTACAAATGAAACAAGTATTTTATATTTTTGTTGTTTGAAACGCTAAACAGATTTCTTATGAATAAACTGAGAAGTTTTGTTGAATGGAATGCCTTTGGTGTTTGTTCCTCCATTGGCGACAAATTAAATATTGCGCCTTCCCGCATCAGGCAGTATTTTATTTATACTTCCGTGGTTACCATGGGCTCTCCTATCATTATTTACATGATGCTGGCTTTCACTAAGAATATTAAAAATTTTATCCAGTCTTCTAAGAGGAACCCCTGGTATTATCTTTAATTGCAGATTACAGACTTTAATTGCAGATTACAGATTTGATTGAGCGCAGTCGGGATTATTTTTATTGGGCCGGCTGAAGTGCTTATGGCGGCATCGTTGCGTCGCACTCTTTATCACCTGTGCATATTGCGTTTTAAAATCATCTTTGCTATTTTTTCCAACTTTAAATCTGAAACCAGAAACCGGTAACTGCGTAAAGCGTACATCACCAGTCATTACCCACCTGGTCATTGATCCTTTCTGAAACATCAACCGGCCCATTTTCCCTCCAGTCGGGATCAAATCTTACAAAAAAAGATATCCATAAACTCCTCGCCAGGCGCATCAGCCAGGGCTGCAAAGCAATCAACAAAATCGCATTGAAAACGAGCCAGTACCAAACTCTGTTATCATGAACAGAAAAACCAATGATAACCCACCATGCCACAGCACTTGCAACGCTGATGGCAACCGCCATTGCATAGCTCACATAGCTTGTACCATAATAAAAACCCACTTCAATTTCAGTAGGCTGGCCGCAAACCGGACAGTTTTTATGCATTTTCAGAATATCGTTAAACTTAAAGCTTAGCGACTTTTCAAATAATTTTCCCTCGCGGCATCTGGGACAATAACACCCTAATACCGATGCTAAATAACCTCTGCTGTTTTTTTCCTTTGCCACTTATGTTAATGAAGTTGTTTACACTTTTTAAATAGAGAAAGTCCCCAGAGATTAAGGATTTTTGTTTTGGAAATAAAAACGAATAATTCCGGGACTCATAGACGAAGGTAAGGTGGAAAAATGGTTTCTACCGCATTTAAGCAAAGGTAAAAGAGGCTTTAAGCCTAAAATTGATTTAACAAAAGTTGTATTGTTGATTTTGAAGCGAATGAAAACAGGTTGTCAATGGCGAGTGTTGTGTCTTAAAGGAATACTTTGAACAAGGAAAAGTCAGTTGGCAAAATATTTATTGATACTTTAATAGATGGAGTAAAGATGGTTCTTTCAAACAGGTTTGGATCAACCTGCTGTCAGCCAACAGGCAATATTTGGATATGGCCAGCGTACTACTTGATGGAAGCCATACGTCGAAAAAACGAGGAGGAGAAGCTGTAGGTTATCAAGGCAGGAAGTCTGACAAAACCACAAACAGTTTATATCTGAGCGATAATAGTGGGGGAAGCCAAGTCGGAGAGCATAACGACCTGTATGAGATTTCCAGGTTGTTTGAAGATATGACAAACATTTTGGAGCCGGCCGGAATAGATTGCAGAGGTGCTTTTTTGAATGCGGATCCTGGATTTGCTGATGGAATCCTCGGAAGAAATGGTCAAATTATCCGCCATAAGGCTTTAATAAAATATTTTTAAACAGGCTCTTAAAGTATAAACAACTTCAAAGACAAGTTCGAGGATTTTTGTTAAATGGATTAATATACAAGAAAAAATATATGGTTACGCAACGAAGCCGCCAAATATTCTAAAGCCGGCCTAATAAAAATTTCTTATTTAAAAATCCCGGCCAAAAAAGTTTTCATTTCTTCCCAGGAAGATTTGTCGGCGGCTTCGTTGTAAGCAATATCGATTTTATATTTTTCGCCAACGGCTGTGGCGCCGGGATTGGTAAAAGCGTGCTTTGCACCGGGATATCCGATGAATTTATAATCAACCGCAGCACCATCCATTTCTTTTTTGAAAGCAGCCACCACATCAGCCGGCACCATTGAGTCTGCCTCACCGTGCAATACCAGCACTTTGGGTTTCACTTCATCTTTTTTGGCAGAAAGGCCGTATCCATTCAGGTCGCCGTGAAAACTAACCACGCCTTTTAAGTTTTCGCCCATCCTTGCCATGTTCAGCACCATGCTACCGCCAAAGCAATAGCCGATGGCGGCTATCTTTGAAGTATCGGCCTGCGGCAGGGTTTTTACTTTCGCGAGGGCTGCGTCAAAATTAGCTTTCGCCATCGACGGATCTTTGTAGAAAGGCATGGCAAGTATTTGTGCATCTTCGGGATTGTCAGCGGTTTTGCCTTCGGTGTACATGTCAACGGCCATGGCGAGGTAGCCAAGCTCAGCCAGTTGTTTTACACGGCTTTTGGTGTAGTCGTTCACGCCCCACCATTCAGGAACCACCAAAACCACCGGCAGCGGAGATGCTGCGGCATCATTGTAAGCCACGGTTGTTTTAAAATTTTTTCCTGCGCCGGAATAAGTGAGGCTGTCCTCTTTGAAAGTAAATGTTGTTGCCGCGCGATCCTGAACGCTGTCGGCTTCATTGTTGCTTTTTGTTTCGGTGGCGTTATCGCAAGCCACGAAACTACAAAGTGAAAGTACTGTTGCGAAGCGGAGTTTTTTAAGATGTTTCATGTGTTTATTTTTATGTTTTTAATGGTCACATGGAATACGCCAAATAATCATCACAGTTTGTAAGCAACTTTTTGCTTATGGCTATTTCATTACTTGTTTTTGTTTTGTGATGGCTAAATTTACCACAAAGTGCGCGAAGTGGGTGCAAACGGCACGAAGAAGTTTTTACGCTGTGATTTACAACCGCCTTATATCGGTTGAAGCCAAGAAATGAGGCTATATCAGGTTTTTTGCCCTTTGTTGTTTTTGTTGGAAAAGATTTATAAAAAAAGCAGCCTATAAAAGCTGCTTAACTAAAAATTATATTGCTACCCGGGCTTAATGATGATGGTGCTGATGCTCGCTTACCATTTTGGTGAAATCATCTGCGCTGATAGGCGTAGATGTGGGTTTGATCTGTTGTTCGGCCCACTCAAAAATTTTTTCCGACTGTAAGCGGTTATAAGATTCCTCCACATATTTGCGGTCTTTCATCATCCTGTTCACATAATCGTTTACCCAATCCTGCTCTTCAACCAAAGGTGCATTACCTCCCATATAATTGAACAGTTGCTGTTTTGTAAAATCTCTCAACTCATCCGGAGAAACCGAAATGGCATGATCGTTTACAATTTTATCGGAGATCAAAGTCCATTTTAACTGATTCAGGAATGAAGGCATTTCTTTTTCAATCTGCTCTTCGGTTTTGCCCGGCTGGCCTTCCTGTGGCTGGTTTTGGGTCACCATCCATTTCTTTAAAAATGCTTCAGGAAAGTCAATTTTTGTATGATCAACCAGGCTGTGGAAAATTTGATCGTGAATTTGGTTGCGGCTTTGAGTTGCCCAGTATTTTAATATCTCGTCTTTAGTTTTTGCTTTCAGGTCGTCTTCGGTTTTTACTTCGCCACCGGGATGCAGTTGCTCAAAAAATTCTTCGTTCAGTTCTTTTTTATCAAGTTGTCCAACTTTTGTGATGGTTACTTTAAATTTTTTATCCTTTGAAGTAGCATCATTTTCATCAAGGCCAAGGTCTTTGCCAATGTATTCGGCATCGCCTGTGCTGAAAGCATTTCCCAAGGTGATCACAACCTCGTCGCCGGTTGTTTTACCAATAAAATCTTTTCTTGTTTCTTCAGAAAAATATTTTAAAAGTACCGAATCCTCCACCTTTTTGCCACCTTCAACCAAGTTGCCATCGGCATCTAATTCTTCAAAAGTTATGTTCACGATGTTCTCATCACCGTCAACGGTTTCTTTGTCAGTCATGTTGCCGAAACGGTTTTGAAGCCTTTCAATTTCCTGATTCACCATTTCATCGGTGATGTCAATATTATAAGCTTTGATGTCTGCCTCACCAAGATCCGCCATATCAAACCGGGGTTTCAGTCCCACTTCAAAATCAAAAGTATATTCAGACGGATTATTTACATCCAACTTCGCAAGGTCATCGGTTTCCATAGGAAGCGGCTGGGCAAAAATGTCAACATTTTCGTTTTGAAGATAGCCAATCAATTCTTTGTCAACAGTTTTCAGCACCTCATCCATAAATAGAGAAGGGCCGTACATTCTTTTGATCATACCCGCAGGTACTTTACCCGGACGGAAACCCGGAATATTAGCTTTTTTGCTGTATTCTTTTAACGATTTTTCAAACGCGGGAAGATAGTCAGCCTTGTCAAGTTTTACACTGATTTTTTCGTGCAACTGACCAATTGGTTTTTTTGTGATAGTAGCCATAAAAAAATTAAGGTTTAAAGGTTTAAGGTTTGAAAGTTGGGTTTACAATCGGAAAAGGTGTTTCCTGTAACGTCAACCTTTAAACCAGTCTGCCAACCGGCAGGCAAATTAAACTTTTAAACCCTAAACCCTTTTTAAAGTCCGGATGAAGGGACTCGAACCCCCACACCTTGCGGCATCAGATCCTAAGTCTGACGTGTCTACCAATTCCACCACATCCGGTTAAGAACTAAATCAGGGCTGCAAAGGTAGGGGTTTTAATGAAAATTGTATTAGTTTTTCAGACGTCTAATCTGCCAATTTCGCGAATAAAACGAACTAAAAACGACAAAAATCGTATTTTTAAACAGACAACTATTTCAGTGATACTGCTAATAAGCAGCAAGGATCGTCTTAAAAGGAAAAGGAGCAGGAAGATATTTATGAAGACCATTGAGCAAAAGCCCACATACAATCTTGATGAGGAACAGGAAAAAAAGCTGATTGTAAGAGAGTACAGGTCACTCCTGCGTTCACTCAAAGATAAAATTAAGCCGGGAGACAAGGAGATTTTACGCCATGCGTTTGAAATAGCCGCTGAAGCGCACAGCACCATGCGGCGCAAAAGCGGTGAACCCTATATTTTACACCCAATCGCCGTGGCAAAAATTTGTGCCGAAGAGATCGGGTTGGGCGTTCGCTCGGCGGTGGCAGCCCTGCTGCACGATACGGTAGAAGATACTGACATTTCTTTGCAGGATATTGAA
>MKRO01000119.1 GCA_001896965.1 Sphingobacteriales bacterium 41-5
TCCTTCAGGTCACATCAACGCAATTTCTGGATGACATTAGCAGCTTAACGTTGTCGAACTCGCGTTAATAGTTAGAAAAACCCCGTGATCTCTGTACTCTTTGTTCTCAGTGATTATTGTTCGATTCATTAAGCGAAATCTACACGGTTGTGGAAAGTTAAAACAACTTCTATTACAATTTATGCGCAGCCGAAATTTTCAGCAACAGCTAATCTTCCTTCACATTCAGCGCTTCCCACAACTTATCTTTCAATTCAGTAAGGCCTTTTTGCGCAACTGATGAAATAAAAAGATGGGGAACGTTTTCAGGGATATCTTCACTGATGGCCGCTTTAAGTTCGTCGTCAAGCATATCGCTTTTGCTTATTGCAATGAGCATTTGCTTGTGAAGCAGTTCAGGATTGTATTCTTCAAGCTCTTTTAATAAAATTTCGAATTCTTTTCGGTGGTCGTTGCTATCCGCAGGAATTAAAAAAAGCAGCACCGGGTTGCGTTCAATATGCCTTAAAAAGCGATGCCCCAAGCCGCGGCCTTCTGCGGCGCCTTCAATTATACCGGGCAGGTCGGCAATGCAAAAACTTTTGCCATCGCGGTATTCAACAATTCCAAGATTTGGAGTGATGGTTGTAAAAGCATAGTCGGCAATTTTGGGTTTTGCTGCAGTAATCACTGACAACAAAGTAGATTTTCCGGCATTGGGGAAACCCACCAAACCCACATCTGCCAGTACTTTCAGTTCTAAAACTTTCCAGCCTTCCTCGCCCGGCAGGCCGGGCTGCGCATACTCTGGCGCTTGGTTCGTTGCTGTAGCGAAATTGGCATTACCCAAACCTCCTTTTCCGCCCGGCATCCAAACAATTTCCTGGCCGTCCTCTAAAATTTCAGCTTCCAGGTTACCGGTTTCTTCATCCATAGCAATCGTTCCCAACGGCACTTCAATAATAACATCTTTACCGCTACGCCCGGTGCAATTATTATGGCCACCGCTTTCGCCGTTTTCAGCTAAAACATTCTTGAAATACCGTAAATGTAGTAGCGTCCAAAGGTTGCGATTGCCTCTTAAAATAATATGAGCGCCGCGCCCGCCATCGCCACCATCGGGGCCGCCTTTTGCCGTGAACTTATCGCGAAGGAAATGTTTAATTCCCGCGCCACCGTGCCCGCTGCGGCAAAAGATGCGTATCTGGTCAACAAAATTGCTGGTATCTGCCATGGGGCAAAGATAAGAGGTTCGGGGTTCGGGGGATATGAGGCGAAAAACGAGGTGTTAAGCAGATGGGCTTGTGTTATTTATAATTGAAAGCATTTGATCATGAATCAATCCATTGGTGGCTAAAATACGGTGTTGGTAAACTGAAAATTTCCCACCCGTAAAATCAGTAACTTTTCCTCCGGCTTCTTCAACGATCAGGTAGCCTGCGGCACTGTCCCAGGCTTCTAATTTATGCTCATAAAATCCATCAAAACGCCCGGCAGCTACCCAGCAAAGGTCGATTGCTGCTGCACCCAGCCTGCGTACCGGCACTCCCTGACTGATGAATCTTTCAAAAACCTGCAACGGGCTATTTTCAATATTCAAATAGATATAGGGGAACCCTGTGACCAGGCAACTTTTCATGGCATCAGTTTCTTTACTCACCTGAATCGGCTGGCCGTTAAGCGTAGCACCTTTTCCCTTTTCGGCAAAAAATAATTCATTCATGTGCGGGTTATAAACCATTCCCATAATCACGTTGCCTTTGTATTCAATACCGATGGACACGCAATTGATCGGGATGCCATGTGCGAAATTTATTGTGCCGTCAATCGGGTCAACGATCCATTTATAATCAGAGTTTTGAGGCAGTTCACCGCTTTCTTCGGTGAGAATAAAATGATCGGGATAATTTTTCTGAATGACTGCGATAATCGCTTTTTCTGAGGCATGGTCAGCTTCTGTCACCAGGTTGTTTCTGCCCTCCTTGTTACTAATTGTAAATGTTTGATTGAAAAAGCGTTTGATCTCTTGCGCGCCCGCCATCACGGCTTCGTGTAGAACTGTTTGTAACATGCTTCAAAGATAAACGCTTTGCTATAAGGGTTGACGGTTTGTGCAAATCTTTCGCGCGACAGGAAATATGATCAAGGCGCAAAGTATAACAAAAAAGCCGAAAGTGACTTTTACATCACAATCGGCTTATTTAAACCCTAAATCACAAACTTAAAAACTAATAAAACATTCCTGAGTTCTATTAAAATATTTAACGCTATTTAGTATTCTTTTGTTGTAAAAAAAACTATAATTCTGCTGTTTTTATCTTTTTACTGAACATTATGTTCAGGTTTTGTGTCTTGCCATTACGGTTCAGTTTCATTTGCATATCGCTGCCCGGCTTTACACCCGAAACTTTCATACGCATGTCATCAGCATTTTCAACTAATTTCCCATCTACTTCTGTAATCACGTCACCCGCTTTAATTCCAGCCTTTGCCGCGTCAGACCCTGTTTCTACTTCAAGCACTTTAACGCCGGAACCTTTTTCCATATCCTGAATTTTAATTCCCAATTTTGGCTTATCTGACCGGAAACCAAAAGCGCGTAATTGCATGTCACCTCGTCTGTTTTCAAAATCACCCAACCTGCCTCTTAACTCTTCAATGTCAAAATCGCGAAACGCGGGCAAATTGCCGTTAAAACCCTCCATAACCGGCGGCTCCCACTCTTTAAGTGTTGCTACTGCTGTATGCTGCTTATGATCCCTCAGGTATAAAATAGTTACTTTGTCGCCGGGGTTTTTATCTTTGAAAATCTTCGTAAGATCGTCCGGTTTTTCAATTTTATTTCTCTCAACTTCAAGTACAATATCGCCTTCTTTTAAACCGGCAACATCGGCAGCGCTTTGCTTTGTCACCGACATAATTTTAACCCCATCTTCAACTTTCATGGTGGCAATCCCAAGCATTGCTTTGTTTGGGGGAAACGGTGCCACGGGTGCAGGCTGACCCAGGCCCGGGGCTAAATCAACCCTGCGAATAATTCTTCTTTCACCGGGGCCTCCTTCAACAATCAACCCGTCCAGGTCTTTTATTTTGCGGCGGATAACCGTGATATCTCCACTCTGATCATCATTAGCCACAGGGTTCCCATTAACGGTAACCTTATCTCCATCAACAATGATATTGAGTTTTTCAGGATTTGCTCCTTTCCTAGTGATGATAATTTGCTCTGCTTCCTGATTTTTTTCGGGTGATTGCGCCCATAAAAATGCCGGGAGCAGCATAGCGGCAATAAGGTAATTTAATTTCATAAACTGATTTTTGAAGTTGACTACGTTTTCTTTCGTACTTCAAAGATAAAGATTTTAGCCAAATACGAAATGTTTCGGAAGTGTTAAATTGCTTTGAGCCGGTTTCTATTTTATTAAGAATTCCCGAAAAGCCAAAGAATCGCCGTTGAACACGTTAAAATCTACTTTAGATTTAATCCCATCCACGTTTCCCCGGTCATTATGTTGCCAGAAAATCCAGCTACGATTGATTCGCGGCACCCGTTTTTCATAATAATGCGCCACCCAAAGCGGATATTCATCAAATTCTCCCCCAAGATATTTTTTATAAAAATCAGCATTGGTGTAAATAATTGGCCTTACACCATAAACAGCTTCTACCACTTTAAGCCAGCCTTTGGCCTTTGCTTTTAAAAGACCGGTTGGAATGTTACCCGTGGTTTCAATGTCCAAAACCGGAGGCAGGTCGCCGGGCTTTAATTTTACCTGTTTTGCAAAAAACCTTGCCTGCTTTACGGCATCTTTTGCAGGATTGAAAAAATGATACACACCTCTTGTAACGCCGCTTTTTTCAGCGTTTTTCCAGTTTTGTTTAAAGTTAGGATCAACAAGATTCTCCCCTTCAGTTGCCTTAATAAAAGCGAAACCAATTTTAATTTTTTCAACGTTCATATCTTTCACTAAGTCCCACGCTATGTTTTTTTGATAACGGCTTACGTCAATGCCATGAATCTGATAGTCAGCAGGAATTTCTATCCCAAACTTCTCATATTTTACAAATTTCACCCGGCGGGATTCGTTCCAGCGCAATAGAAAAATCACAAGCAGCACCAAAAAAGCAATGGATGCTGCCAGATAATAGTTATTATAATTTGATTTTTTTCTTCTCTTTCGTGGGGACATAAAAAACACCCCGGAAATACCGGGGCAACAAATATAAACCGCTATCAATAAAAAAATTTGCTACCTGTTATATTTAACTTTAAAACTGCTTTTGCGGTTTTCCATAGCTTCCAAAGCCTGCTCCACACCCGAAGGTTTCGTGATTTTTACCAACCCCGAAATTCCATCGACATAATCCCGTGCCGAACTATAATAATAGTCTGCCGGATACTGAACAACGCGTTCCTTAACAGGCGCATTATGTATGAACTCCAAATGTTCAGCCATTGAATCCGGATTACTACAGTCAATAAGAATCGGGTCTTTTACTTTTTTCCAGCATCCGGGTTTTTTATGGCCCGAAAAAAGCCCGGCCGGTTTTTCAAACCGCTGCAGCATCCAGGATTGTTTTTCCATTGGTTCGGAATGTATGGCTTCTATAATCTTTTCAGACGTGAATTGTTTAAATCCTTTTCTGATATCCCCCAAAAGTACGTGCCGCTGCGCCTGTGCAATAAGATATAAACGGTTAGTCATCAGGCACCAGCCATATACCACAAGGCCTTTATTATCAACAAAATGATTTAAAGTGTGTACCACAATTTGCTTATACACAGGTTTAGTGAACACGTCCACCATATCCACTGTTTCAAGGGTTAAAAAATAACAACCATGTTCATCAATCGGTATCACTTTTTTGTCAAGCATTTTACTATTACATATAAAAGATCAGTTTGAAAATAGCAAAAGTTGTTCCGAATGTGGATTACTTGGGAAAAAAATTCTGACACACAGGTTAATTTTAATCAAGTAGACTGATATACAAGACATTAAAAATTAAAAAAAATTTAGTTAGTACCGGAGATTTTAACTATGATTTCGAGAATTATGAGCTGATCATACAATTCGAAGCCGTGCATAGTTCAGCAAAATTTTCTTTTCCCCGTTCTGATCGAATTTAATAAAAGCCATTGGGTTGTGGGCTGCGCCTTCGATCTTAATTACCTCACCAAACCCAAACTTTTGATGTTCGACTCTTTGTCCAGTGGCTAACTGAGAAATATCGCTTGGTTGAAAATCGGTGGAAGGGATATGCTCAACTACCTTGTTTTCAGGTTTGGGGGCCAGGTATGAAGGTGACGAAGGCTTCTTTCCCGGTGGCGGGCCGTATTTTTTTTCGGCGTTGCTGACTGCTTTTTTCTGTGAACCCCAACCGGCGCCACCGTTCATTCGGTCGAAGGCCGAATTTCCAAACCCAAAGCCGGTTGACATTTTGGTGCCGCCTCCGGCGAAAGATTTGTCAACATACTGTTCAGGAAGTTCATCAATGAACCGGCTCGGCTCATTTTGAACCAAGGAACCAAATTTATAGCGGGTATTGGCATAGCTGATCCAAAGCTTTTTCTTGGCGCGGGTGACAACTACATAAAACAGGCGGCGCTCTTCTTCCAGCTCTTCACGGGTATTAATGCTCATGGCGTTGGGAAACAGCATTTCCTCCAGGCCTGCTGCAAAAACGCAACTAAATTCCAATCCCTTGGCCGCGTGAATCGTCATCAACTTCACGGTATCAGAATCAGGGTCTTTTTCATCAGCATCGGTAAGCAAAGTAATCTGTTGCAGGTAAGCTCCCAGGCTTTTATCAATTACTTCGCCGCTTTCATTGTCAGGGCTTTCCACCCATTCTTTAATAGAGTTGAGCAACTCCTGGATGTTTTCGTAACGTTGCAACCCTTCAGTACTTTTATCGTTAAAAAGTTCTTTTACAAGATTAGTTTGCTTGCCCACGTGCTGCGCCACGTCGTAGGCATTGTGCTTTTCAAGCATACTCGCGATACTTTTAATCATCAGCACAAATTCATTAATTACTTCTACCGTTCCGCTTCTGAAACCGAGCTGCGACGCGTTCTGTAATACTTCCCACATCGTAATGTTGTGCGTGTTGGCAAAGAGGATGATTTTATCGATAGTGGTTTTACCAATGCCGCGCACAGGGTAGTTGATAATTCTTTTCAACGCTTCTTCATCCCGCGGGTTGATGATGACGCGCAGGTAGGCCACCAAATCTTTAATTTCTTTTCGCTGATAAAAGCTGATGCCCCCGTAAATTACATACGGAATTGCCATGCGCCTGAGCGATTCCTCAAACGCCCGGCTTTGGGCATTGGTACGATATAAAATTGCGAAGTCTTTGTTGTTGTAGTGATTGCGCAACCGTTGCTCCTGAATGGTATCGGCAACAAATTTCCCCTCGTCATTATCCGTCATCGTCCGAACAATGCGGATCTTTTCCCCTTCCGCATTTTCGGTAAATAATACCTTGGGGATTTGACCCTTGTTGTTCGAAATTATTTCGTTGGCAATGTTGATAATGCTTTTGGTGCTGCGGTAATTCTGCTCCAGCTTCACCACTTTCACATTGTCGTAATCTTTTTGAAACTGTAAAATATTTTGAATGGTTGCCCCGCGAAAACTGTAAATACTTTGTGCATCATCGCCCACCACGCATACATTTTCATGCATGGCGCCGAGTAATTTTATGATCTCGTACTGCGCCGGATTGGTATCCTGGTACTCATCAATCAAAATATATTTAAACTTATGCTGGTACTTGCTTAAAGATTCAGGAAAATTTTTCAACAACTCGTAAAACTTCAGCAACAGGTCGTCAAAATCCATCGCGCCATTTTTGAAACAGCGCTTGCAGTAAGCATCAAAAATTTTAGCGATCGCCGGGCGGTTAGCGCGCATGTCTTCCTGCTGAATGTAATAATCATTGGCATATTCAACAGGCGTTACCAAGGCATTTTTGGCTGATGAAATACGATTGTAAATAGTGGATGGCTTGTACAGTTTATCATCCAACTGCATCTCGTTGATCACGGTTTTTACCACACTTTTGGCATCATCAGTATCATAAATCGTAAAATTATTGGGATAACCCAGCCTGTGCGCTTCCGCTCTTAAAATTCTTGCAAACACGCTGTGAAAAGTACCGATGTATAAATTTCTTGCTTCGTTGTTACCTAAAATATGCTCAACCCTTTCCTTCATTTCTTTGGCAGCCTTGTTGGTAAAAGTAAGGGCCAGAATATTAAATGAATCCACGCCGCTTGCCATTAAGTGCGCAATGCGTGTGGTGAGTACTTTTGTTTTGCCGCTACCTGCACCGGCAATGATCATGAGAGGGCCGTCAATATGTAAAACCGCTTCTTTCTGCCTTTCGTTCAATCCTTTTAAATAATCCTGCATAAGTGTTGCAAGGTACGAAAAGCCGTGA
>MKRO01000120.1:0-7426 GCA_001896965.1 Sphingobacteriales bacterium 41-5
AGCGCCAAAGTTTACAATGTGGTTGACATGGAAGCATTTGCTTTGGCACATGTGGCAAAAAAGGAAAACATCCCTTTTCTTTGTTTAAAATATATTTCCGACGGTGCAGACGGCGGCGCGGCAGATGACTGGAACATTCAGGTGCATAAAGCCGCAGAGGCGTTAAGGAAAGTTTTGTTCCCGTAAAATGCTTGTCATTTTTTCGGTTGTTTTTAAAACCTACTCCGTGCTACTTTTGCAAAATCATGCAATTGGAATTATTGTCGGAAGATGTGATGTTTGAAGCCGCTCTAAAAAAGGATGCTTCATTTGAAGGGTTGTTTTTTATGGGCGTTAAAACTACGGGGATTTTTTGTCGCCCGTCATGCACCGCCCGCAAACCCAAACGGGAAAACGTGGAGTTTTTCAAAACAACCAAGGATGCCATTAAAAGCGGTTATCGCCCCTGCAAGGTTTGCAACCCGATGCAAAACCCTAATGCCACGCCGGATTACATCAACCAGATTATAAAAGAACTTGCCGACGACCCTTCTTTAAAATTTAAAGATTATGATTTAGTAAAGCGTGGAATTGAGCCCAACACTATGCGCCGGTGGTTTTTGAAAAATCATGGCATTACTTTTCAGGCTTATCAAAGAATGTTTCGTATCAACTCAGCATTTAAAAAAATTCAATCGGGCCAATCCGTAACCGAAGCGGCTTTTGATTCGGGTTTTGATTCACTGAGCGGGTTTGGTGAAAGTTTTAAAAATATTTTTGGAGTATCACCAAAGCAAAGCAAAGAACAAACCGTTATTGACCTGAAAAGAATTGACACCCCGCTGGGGCCAATGATTGTTTGCGCTACTAAAGAGGGTGTCTGCCTTTTGGAATTCACTAATCGTAAAATGCTTGAAACAGAATTGAAGGATTTAGCGAAAAGATTAAATGCCGTTATCGTTCAGGGAGATAACCCTCACAATGAAAAAGCTGCAATACAACTATCAGAGTATTTTGATGGCAATCGCAAAAAATTCGACCTGCCGCTTTTCACACCGGGAACGGCTTTTCAAAACAAAGTGTGGAAGGAACTGCAAGGCATTCCCTACGGTGCCACAAGAAGCTACAAAGAGCAGGCTATCGCTGTTGGAAATGCTGACTCGGTTCGAGCTGTAGCCACAGCCAATGGAATGAACCGTATCGCTATTATCATTCCCTGCCACCGCGTAATCGGTAGTGACGGAAATTTAACGGGCTATGCCGGAGGTTTGTGGAGGAAGAAATTTTTGCTGGATTTGGAAAAGGAAAATTTATAACATGGTATTTTTAAGCCCAGATTGGGGATTAGCAATATGGAGTACAATAATGTTCATTCATCTTGTGCTGCTTATTACCAGCCTGTGGATGCTTTCTACATCAAAAAACCTAACCTTCAATCTTGGCTTTGCACTTTTCATAGCGACGATTTTTATTCCGATTATCGGGCCCATTCTGTCAATAGTTGCGCTGCGAAAACACAACAAGCGCAACTTGCGTCAAAAAGAGATTTATAATGCTCTATAAATACTTTCCCGTATAACTTTCCTTCACCTTTTTAATATCCATTGGTTTACCTGCAAACACCAGTTCGCCACCGCCGTCTCCCGCCTCCGGGCCAAGCTCAATCAGCCAGTCAGCGCTTTTGATTACATCAATATTGTGTTCAATTACAATAATTGAATGGCCTTGTTCGATCAGCGCATTGAAAGACGCGAGCAATTTTTTTATATCGTTAAAATGCAGGCCGGTGGTTGGCTCATCAAAAATAAACAGCACTTTGTTGGTGCTCCTTCCCCCGTCCGACCGGGTCATCCGGGCGGGCTTTCCTAAAAACGAAGCCAGTTTCACCCGCTGCGCTTCTCCGCCCGAAAGCGTGTCGGATGACTGGCCCAGCTTCACATAGCCCAAACCCACGTCAGACAAGGGTTGCAGCACCCCGGCCAATTTTGGTTCGCCTGCAAAAAAAGAGATGGCTTCATCAACACTCATTTCCAACACATCATAAATACTTTTATTCTTGTACTTTACTTCCAGCACTTCCTCTTTAAAACGTTTGCCGCCACAGCTTTCGCAAATCAAATGCACATCTGCCAAAAATTGCATTTCAACCACCTGTTCGCCTTCGCCTTTGCAGGTATCGCAGCGGCCGCCATCCACGTTAAACGAAAAATGTTTGGGTTGAAAGCCGCGCATCTTGCTCAAAGGTTGTTTCGCGAAAAGATCACGTATTTCGTCATAAGCTTTGATGTAGGTAACAGGGTTGCTGCGCGATGATTTTCCGATTGGGTTTTGATCCACAATCTCCACCTGCTGAATACTCTCTATGTCGCCGCTAATGGCTTTGTGAAAACCTACTTTATCGCCGCTGACCCCGATAGCTATCGGAGCGCCTTTTATTTTCTGCAAAGCAGGATATAAAATTTGCTTCACTAAAGTAGTTTTTCCGCTGCCGCTCACGCCGCTTACCACACACAAAATGTTCAAAGGAAATTCAACATCTATGTTTTTCAAATTGTTCTGACGTGCGCCTTCCACTTTAATTGAGCGGTTCCATTTGCGCAATATTTTAGGGGGCTCAATCTTCAGCTCGCCGCTTAAATATTTACCCGTTAAGCTGTTTGGATTATAGATTAGTTCATCATAATCTCCTTCGGCCACCACTTCTCCACCCAGGTGCGAGGCAAACGGGCCCATGTCAATAATATGGTCGGCATTCCGCATCACCATTTCATCATGCTCCACCACCACAACCGTATTATTCAAATCGCGAAGCTCTTTTAATACTTTAATGAGGTTATCGGTATCTCGCGAGTGCAGCCCGATGGAAGGTTCATCTAAAATGTAAAGCGAATTGGTGAGGTTGCTGCCCAAACTTCGCGTTAGCTGAATGCGCTGGCTTTCGCCGCCACTTAAAGTATTGGCCACGCGGCTCAGGGTTAAATAACCTAATCCTACTTTCAATAAAGTGTCAAGCCGGTTATTGATTTCGAGCAAAATTCTTTTTGCAATTTGCTGCTTGTGATCTGAAAGTTTTAATTTTTCAAACCAGGTTTTTAAATCCCGGGCGGGCATGGCTGCAAGTTCGCCAATATTTTTACCGCCAACCTGAACGTATAATGCCTCTTTTTTCAAACGGTAACCATTACAATCAGGACATGTAGTTCGCCCACGGTAACGGCTCAGCAATACGCGGTACTGAACCTTATAAAGATTTTGTTCAACCTCTTTAAAAAAATCATTGATTCCGTAAACCGCGCTGTTACCTTTCCACAACAACTCAAATTGTGCTTTAGTTAAATCTGCAACAGGCTTCTGAACCGGGAAATCATATTTAGATGCGGACTTGATAAACCTTTCTTTCCATTTACCCAGCTTCTCTCCTTTCCAGGGAGCCACGGCACCATCGTAAATGCTCAAGCGTTTATCGGGGATTACAAGATCAGGGTCAATACCCAAAACCATGCTAAAGCCCTCGCAGGTGGGGCAGGCGCCGATTGGGTTATTAAATGAAAAAAGGTTGGGCTGCGGTTCTTCAAAAGTGATTCCGTCTAATTCAAAGCGGTTATTGAAATTCAGAAGTTTTCTTTTTTTGCCGGCAGCTTCAACAAATACATCTCCCTCGCCTTCGTAAAAAGCGGTTCCAATCGAATCGCCTAAGCGGTGGATATCATCCTCGTCAAATGGCTTTACAATAATGCGGTCTATTAATATGGCGCCATCGCCCATCGGGCCTTCCTGTTTGTGAAATATTTTGTTCAGCTCTGCACCGCTTTTTTCCAGCAAATCTTCTATGCGAAGAATTTGTAAATCTCCCTCTCGGGGGATAGGGGGGCATACCCGCGTAAATCCTTTCTGTAGCAAAATATTCAGCTCTTCCTTTACATTCCGGTTGCGGTGCTGCTTGAATTTTACGAGAATAAAAACTTTATCTCCTTCCGGCAGTTTTTCAATTGCTTTTATCACGTCGGCCACATCATCTTTTCTTACTATTTTTCCTGATACCGGCGAAATTGTGTCGCCGGCTCTCGCAAAAAGCAGGCGCAGGTAATCGTAAATCTCCGTCATGGTTCCCACCGTGCTACGCGGTGTTCGTGTAATTACTTTTTGCTCAATGGCAATGGCAGGGCACAACCCTTTAATGTAATCCACATCAGGTTTGTTCATGCGGTTTAAAAACTGGCGGGCGTATGCGCTCAGGCTTTCGGCATAGCGCCGCTGGCCTTCGGCATATAAAGTATCAATCGTCAATGACGATTTTCCGGAACCTGAAACACCTGTTACCACTATAAATTTGTTTCGGGGAATGTTCACTGAAACATTCTTTAAATTATGAACCCGCGCCCCTTTTATCTGAATATCTTCCGGTTTATTTTTAGTAGCCACTAATTTCTTTTTTAACCTGCAAATGTAACTTTTATAACCGGTTTTACTAAAAATTTTAGAGCGCCAATTTTTTGATGCCGATGCATCCTGACCATAAGAAAATGTTCGGGAGGCTGCTTCACCCGCAATTAAATCTTAGCATTTTTTTTGCATTATTTGCCGTTTTGGGCACCGGAAGATGTTATTATAAATAACTGTAAATAAAATAGTTAGAAATTGTTAAAGAAATTTTAACATATTTTTTATATTAATAGCAGGTTTTATGATTTTTAGCAGTATCCATAAACAATCATTACCCTATTTTTGCAAACGTCGGGTTATAAATTTGGCCTGTACAGAGAACTATCCTTCACCGTATTTTGAAAATATTGTTTTTTCAGAATCAACTTTCCGGGATCGCATGAGAATGTGGCTGGAAAACAAAAAAATAAAATGAGGAAATGGTAGCTTATCTTAAAAAAAGCGATAACGAACTAATTGATTTATTCAGCGATGGGCATGATAAGGCTCTTGACTCGCTGATAAATAGATATAAAGACAAACTCTACAACGCAGTCCTGTTTATTGTAAAAGATAAATATCACGCAGAGGACATTTCACAGGAAGTATTTATTAAAATCATCGAAACTCTTAAAAACGGTAAGTATAAAGAGGAGGGGAAATTTTTGCCTTGGGCGATGAGAATAGCACATAATTTATGTGTGGATTATTTCAGGAAACTGAAAAAGATCCCTTTTGCTAAAAGTAGCGTTGAAAATGATGTGCTGGAAACCATCAATTATGCCGAAGCAACTGTTGAAGAAAAAATTATTACAACCCAAAGTATTGGTAAAGCACAGGATATGCTGGAGCAATTGCCCGAGGAACAAAGGGAAGTGATCATTTTGAGGCATTTTGCCAACCTGAGTTTTAAGGAAATTGCCGAGATCACCGGATGTAGTATTAATACTTCTTTGGGAAGGATGAGATACGGATTGATAAACCTTAGAAAATTGATGACAGGGAAATAGCAAGATATTGTCATCTTGCGGCACCGATAGGAAGATCAAAGAAATTCGTAAAATAGCTATCTACTGACCGAATTTACTTGCCGAATATCCAACCGGCTGGTGCAAGATGACGACTAATTGACCGCCTCAAATATGGGGCGGTTTTTATTTTTCGGGCTTAATGCACCACAATCTTACAAGGGACTTTAATGAATTTTGGTTTTGGTTCTTCATCAGCTTCCTGCTGATCTATTCTGTCAAATATCAGTTGTGCAGCTTCCACCCCCATTTGAAATGAATTTTCATCAATGGAGCCCATTGGTTTGTCTTCGAGATATTGTATCAACGGGAGATTACCAAACCCGATAATAGACATTTTCCCGGCCATTTTCGGATATTTCTCCCGCAATATTTTTATCACATCCAGGCCCACGTAGCTTTTGAATGTAAAGAAAGCGGTTGGGGGATCTTTTAGTTTCATCAGCCTTTTTACTGCGTCCACCGTTTGTTGTTGGGTGAAATCCACTTCTGCCACCAAACCGGTATCAAATGGAATGCCCTTTTGCGCAAGCGCCTTTTTATATCCGTCAAACCGTTGCTGGCTGGTTCTAAGAAACGGCGGCCCCATCAGGTGGGCAATGCGCCGATGCCCCTCGTTAAAAAGAAAATTCATAGCCTGCAGGGCGCCGTCCTCGTTATCGGTAGAAACATAATCAAATTCAGGAGCAGAAATTGAACGTGAGAAAAAAACCATCGGAATGCCGGCAGTATTCAACCTTTTAAACTTTTCTGTATTCCAGGTTTTTTTCGTAACTGCTATAATCACCCCGTCAACACGGTTCCTGATCATATTTTCAATCAGCCCGGTTTCCCTTTCACTGTCTTCGTGCGACTGAGATACCACCACGTTATAATTATTTTTAACCGCAACTTCTTCTACACCGTTAATGGCAAGAACATAAAACTGGTCCAGCAGATCGGGCATAATAACACCAATGGTAAATGATTTGTTTTGTTTGAAATGCCTTGCCGCTTCGTTAGGAATATAAACCCATTCATCAGCGAGTTTTTTAACGCGCTCTTTTGTGAGGACACTAATAGAGGGGTGATCGTTCAACGCTTTTGAAACCGTTGAAACAGACATGTTCAGCTTACGTGCAATGTCTTTTATCGTAACGCCCTTCTTCATAAATAAAAAGATATAACTTTTTTGTCAGAGTGCCAACTAATCTGCTTTTTCAGTTTTCAAAATTATTTCAAACGTTGTAATTGCCGTTTGGGATTTTGCACCGCTTTTATTCTATAATTTAGCAAATACGATTGCTTCGAATGAATCTTACTAACGAAAAATTGATTTCTTAAGCTTGCTTTTAAAGCCATTTTTTATTCGTTCTAAAAAGTTATCGTGAGGCACAAACATGAACAGTTTTGAATTAAACGAAAAAGTAATTGTTGTAACGGGGGGCACCGGTATTTTAGGGCAGGCCTTCGTTGACGGGATCGCGGAAGCGGGCGGCATTGTAGGTGTTTTGGGCCGAAACGAAGCCACGGCAAATGCGCGAGCAAAAAAGATCAGGGATAACGGCGGCCGGGCTTTGGCCTTAATTGCTGATGTTACCAGCGAAAATGACCTGGTGGCGGCAAAACAAAAAGTATTAAAGGAATTTGGCAGGATTGACGGGCTTGTAAACGCAGCAGGTGGCAACATGCCCAAAGCCGTTGTACAACCGGACACAGATATTTTTCAGCTTGATGTTACCGCATTAAAGCAGGTGGTTGAGCTAAATCTTTTCGGCACCATTTTACCCACACAGGTCTTTGGCCAGGCTATTGCAAACAATGCAGAAGGCGGATCCATTGTAAATATTTCCTCAATGGCATCGCAGCGCGCCATTACTCGTGTACTGGGTTATAGTTTGGCCAAAAGCGCCATTGATTCGTACACAAAATGGTTCGCCATGGAATTGGGAAACAGGTATAAGGATGTTGTACGAATGAACGCGATTGCACCCGGCTTCTTTTTAACAGAACAGAAC
>MKRO01000120.1:7504-8007 GCA_001896965.1 Sphingobacteriales bacterium 41-5
CCTTTAAAAGGCTGGGTAACCCCCACGAATTGACCGGTGCGTTAATATGGTTGCTCAGCGATGCATCCAAATTCGTAACCGGAACAGTTATCAATGTGGATGGCGGGTTTTCAATTTTTAGCGGAGTATAAAAATAAAAACTTAGGATATGTTAAAAATCAAAACAAATAACATCGGTTTAAAGAAGCTGCTTTATACTTCTTTAATGATCGCCGCGGCATATTTGCCTGTTGGGGTTTGGGCGCAAAATATTTCCGTAACCGGCCGCGTGGTTGACGAAAAATCATCCCCGATCGCCAGCGTGAGTGTTCAGGTTAAAAATTCTATGGTGGGCACCATTACCAACGAAGAGGGCCACTACACTTTAACGGGTATTCCTCGCGATGCCACACTGGTATTTAGTTACACGGGTTACAGCAGCCAGGAAATTCCTGTAAACGGGCAAACCAACATTAATGTAGCTATGGGTCAAGCGGCTTCTGATTTGAACGAAGTTGTTGTTA
>MKRO01000120.1:8027-12055 GCA_001896965.1 Sphingobacteriales bacterium 41-5
AGAAAAGATGTTACAGGTGCTGTCGCCTCTGTGCAGGCCGCGAAACTTGAAAAAGAAGCCCCGAGGTCTGTGCAGGATCTTTTGCGTGGCAATGCTGCTGGTATGATCATCGGGCAGGGCAATTCAGCCAAGGCTGATGCATCCTTATTAATAAGGGGTGTAGGTACGCTCAAAGCAGGAAGCGGCCCGTTGAACGTTGTTGACGGCGTAATTTTTAATGGATCATTTACGGATCTTAACCCTAATGACATTCAATCGATTGACATTCTGAAAGACGCGAGTGCAGCGGCCGTTTATGGAGCAAAAGCCGCCAATGGTGTGATACTGATCACTACAAAAAAAGGTGCCGTGGGAAAACCAGTGATAACATTCAACGCGAATTTAGGACTTGTAGAAAATGCACGGATGCCAAGAGTCATGAGTCCGGAAGAATTTCTTGCCTACCGGTATGATTATGAAGTTGGACGGCGCACAGATGCATATCTTCAACAATATCCTGAAATGTTTGTTGACCCCCGAAAATTAACAGGCGCAACCCAACTGGATTGGTATAACTACGATCAAAAGCTGCCCGTAACTTCCGTTAATGAAGAACAACTACTGCGCACGTGGTTAACGAGGCTTGAGCTAAAAGCGCCCGAAATAGATAACTATTTAGCAAATAAAATTACTGATTGGCAATCCCTGGTTTTTCAAAAAGGGTTTCAACAGGATTATTCCGCTAGTGTTTCTAATAGAAATGACAACTCGAGTTATTATTTGTCTTTAAATCACGTTGACAGGGACGGAATTGTTGTGGGGAACCGCTACAAAAACTTCAGAACGAGGTTAAATCTTGAGTCTAAAATTACCTCATTTCTAAGAGTTGGGGTAAACGCTAATTTCGCCACGAGAAACGAAGGATTTCTTTCGGCAAATTGGGGACAATCAGCTGTTATTTCCCCTTATGGGTCTAATAATCTCGACGATCCTACCAGTCTCTACCGGCGGTTGCCAACGGGTGATCCTACTCCACAAAACCCGTTTCATGATAATATGTATCGAGACGTAGTTGATAGGGACAACACTCTCTTTTCTAGCCTGTTTGGAATTGTCACCCTTCCTTATGGTTTCGAATTTCAATCGAATTATACTCCATCTTTTATTTGGAGTGAGTACTATCTGCACGAATCATCAAAAAATCCTGAGTGGAAAGCAAAAGGCGGTAGCAGCGAAAGAACCACCTCTAAAACTTTTAACTGGCAAATTGATAATGTCTTGAGGTGGAAAAAGCGTTTTGATATACATAATTTTGAAGTAACACTTTTACAAAACGCTGAGAAAAAGCAATATTGGAGAACAACCGCCACCACTTCAAATTATAGCCCCAGCGATATTCTGGGATGGCATCGCATACAGGCTGGAACAGTCCCTTTAAACAGCAGCAACGACACATATGTAACCGGAGACGCCTTGATGGGACGCTTGTTCTATTCTCTCAAAGACAGGTATATGTTAACAGCATCAGTGAGAAGGGATGGATACTCAGCATTTGGAGCGCAAAATCCGCGTGCCACTTTTCCCGCTTTGGCCCTGGCATGGGATTTTTCTGAGGAAGGGTTTATGCACCCCGCAGGAAAATGGCTGAACTATGGGAAATTACGCCTATCCTGGGGTAGAAATGGTAACAGGGATATAGGCGAATACGAAGCCCTGTCAGATATGACTTCCGGTCTTCACCCATACATTGATCAAAAAGGAAATGTATATATTTCATCTCAACTTTACGTAAACCGCATGGCTAATCTTGGTCTTAGGTGGGAAAATAAAGAATCATATAATGCAGGCCTCGATTTTGCAATGTTTAAAAACAGGTTTAGTGGTTCCCTTGATATTTATACGGCCACCACAAAAGATCTCCTGGTAGACCGGGTACTCCCCGAAATTATTGGCTATAACAGCGTTGCCGCTAATCTTGGCGAATTAAGAAATCGCGGATTTGAATTTACTTTGAACGGCGTTTTGGTGCAAAAGAAGGACTTTGACTGGAATTCGTCCCTGATATTCATGCTAAATCGCCGCGAGATTATTAAGCTTTATGGCGATATGATAAATGTTTTAGACGCTCAAGGTAATGTGATTGGCCAGCGTGAAGCTGATGATATTAAAAACCAATGGTTCATCGGGCAAGACCCTGACCGCATTTGGAACTATGAGCGTATCGGTGTGTGGCAGGTTGGCGAGTTATCAGCTAATAATAAATACGGGCTCCAGGCCGGCGACTTTAAATATCGTGATCAAAATCAGGATAGCTTGATGAGTGATGCTGATAAAGTTTTTCAGAACTACACTACACCACGTTTCAGGTGGTCTTTGCGAAACGAATTTAATTATCGGAATTTCAATCTATCCTTCTTCATTTACTCCAATTGGGGGCAATATGGTACGTTCAACCGCGCCGCAAACGTTTCCAGTTTTGCAGATAGGGCTACTGATTATGCAATGCCAAGATGGACGCCGAACAACCCTATCAACGATTATGCAAGGATCGGTTCTAAAAATATAAGTAGCAATTATGTTGACCGCTCTTTTATACGTTTAGATAACATAAGCCTCTCCTATTTAGTACCTAAATATCTTTTAAGTAAAGCCAGAATTAAAGGGCTACGCATTTCAGCAGCTGTTAGAAATGCAAATTATTGGGCTCCTCATTGGACGTTTGGGGACCCCGAGTCAGGAGCTGATCCCACACCGCGCACTTACACTTTAAATTTCAACTTGTCACTTTAATGTAATAAAAATGAAGAATAAAAATTTAAAAATAGTTTTATTGGCAACGCTCACAATAGTCGCCTTTTCCTGTAGTAAAGATTGGCTGAAACCTAAACCGATGGCCTTTTATGAACCTGACATCGCGTTGTCAGATGCTCAGGGAATGTATGCCGCTTTAACAACATGCGAAAGAAACATGCGGCATGAATTTTTTGGCGATGCCGCTCCTATCCTAACTGAAATCATTCAGTCGGAAGTTGCAGTGGAAGGCACAACAGATAAGGCAGGGCCGCAAATGGATATGGACATTTCGCTCATGCCGGATGCAAATTTAAATAGCAATGACAGAACAAAGGTTGGATGGTATTGGTACGAAGGTTATAAGGGCATCAAATATGCCAATTCTGTCATTGCCCGAATCAACAACGCAGCTTTTAAAGATTCTGCTGAAAAAAATGCTGTCCTGGGGTCAGCATATTTTCACCGCGCCTACAGGTATTTTAAATTAACGCATCAGTTTGGCGATGTCCCATTTATTGGCGAAGAAATCAGTGAGCCTAAATATGATTTCTATACGCATGACAGATGGAGCATCCTGGAAAAAATGAAAAAGGATTTGGAATTTTCGTACCAATGGGTCCCGGAAAAAGTTGACAGAGGACGTACTTCAAAAGCGGCTTGCGGATTACTGCTTATGAAAGTCTGCATGGCTCTAACCGACTTTGATAGGGCAATAGCAGTCGGTAAAGAAATCGTTGCGAAAAATCCGTTAATGAGAAACAGGTTTACGCCCAACAGAACTAAACCAAATACTAATTTAATGTTTGACTTGCACAGCATTGAAGCAAAACTGGATATGACAAATACTGAGGGGCTTATGTATGTGGTATCCTACCCGCAGATAGATGGATCAGACCGTATTCAAACCATGCGCAACGCGGTGCCATATTGGAGCAGTGCAAATGTAAAAACCCCTGATGGCAAAGCGGGAACAAGCATTACCATCGCTGCTAATGAAACAGATCAAAGTCTCGACTTAAACAAAACATACGGCAGGGGAATTGGAAGGTTACGCTCAACATGGTATTTCACAAATGAAATTTGGCGCCCAACCAAAGAAGCGAATGATATGCGTGGGATTTTTAATAAAGATAGTTGGAAGAAAATGGAAGACCTGAGGTATAACCATCCCGACCTGAAAAAAAACAATAGTGTTTGGTATGGCAAAAATTTTGTGAAGCCTACATCAATGAGTGTAGAGGATACCATACGTTGCT
>MKRO01000120.1:12097-13673 GCA_001896965.1 Sphingobacteriales bacterium 41-5
TAAAGTTTTTGTTCCGGATCCGTTACAATCGCAATGGGCGGGTGGAGAAACTCCATGGTATATTTACAGAACGGCTGAGGTGTATCTTTTATTAGGTGAATGCTATTATTGGAAAGATCAACCTGCGCTTGCGGCAGATGCTTTGAATGAAGTGCGTACGAGGGCTGGCGCAACGCCGTTGACCGCTGCTGATATTAATATAGGCGAAATTCTTGATGAAAGGGCCAGGGAATTGTATTACGAAGAAAACCGGCATATTGAATTGGTGAGAATCTCATATATCTACGCAAAAACAGGTAAACCTTGCGAGGTATTTGGTGGCAGGGTTTACAA
Source organism: Sphingobacteriales bacterium 41-5 (assembly GCA_001896965.1). GTDB lineage: Bacteria > Bacteroidota > Bacteroidia > Chitinophagales > Chitinophagaceae > Niabella. The sequence goes on from MKRO01000120.1 coordinate 12,431, forward strand.
ACTTGATAATTTAAGCGGCCCGGGTGGCACCAATTCAAATGTAAAACAAACAGGAGTCAATTTCTGGTACGACCGGGTTGTTGCAAAAAGCAACTTTTATAACAAAGGCGTGAAGCATAAATGGGCTGAATACAAAATAAGCGTGCACCATATTTTATGGCCCGTCCCGTCAACCGTAATCTCAACAAATATTAAAGGCATCATCAATCAAAATATCGGTTACCCCGGTGCTGAAAAAAATAAAACACCATTGAAAGTCGAATAGCACATGAATATTCTTTTTTTATAACAGCACTTTTAATAAAAACAGATCAACATGAACGAAAACAAGACAAATTCACGTCGTCATTTTATAAAAAACTCAGCAAAAATTTCCGCGGGAGCCATTCTTCTATCCGGCGCCCCAACAATCGTACCCTCAACAGTGTTTGGCAAAAATGCGCCCAGCAATAAAATTAATATCGCGCAGATTGGCTGCGGCCGTATTGCCCGCACGCACGATTTACCCGAAACCTTTAAAAATGATGTGGCGCGAATTATTGCCGTTGCTGATGTTGATAAGAGACGGCAGCAAGCGGGTAAAACATTAATTGAAGGCTGGTACACAAAAAAAACAGGCAACGCTAATTATATCAACGTAAAACTTTACGATGATTATCATGATATGCTGGCCAATAAAGATATTGATGCCGTCATCATCAGCACGCCCGACCACTGGCACGCACAACCCGCTATGGAAGCGGCTTTGGCGGGAAAACATATTTACCTGCAAAAGCCAACTTCTTTAACTATTGAAGAAGGCCGCCACATGAGCGATGCCGTTCGTAAATCAAAGGTCGTTTTTCAGTTAGGCAGCCAGCAGCGCTCCATGAACCCCTGGCCACAGTTTAAGCAAGCCTGCGAGCTTGTGCGAAACGGAAGAATAGGAAAATTAAAGGAGGTACAGGTTGGCTTGCCCTCTGATCCCGCAGGAGGTAAAACAACGGAAATGCCCATACCGGAAGGGTTCAACTATGATATGTGGCTGGGGTCTACGCCTTACATTTATTACACGGAAGACCGCGTGCATCATCCCACCAATTTTGAATCAAGGCCCGGCTGGTTAAGGTTAGAGCAGTTTGGCGCTGGCATGATAACAGGCTGGGGCGTGCATCATATTGACATTGCGCATTGGGGTATGAACACTGAACTGACCGGCCCGATTGAAGTGGACGGCTGGGCAAAGTTTCCTACAACCGGCTTG
>MKRO01000121.1:0-3488 GCA_001896965.1 Sphingobacteriales bacterium 41-5
ATGTGGGTTCCATTGTTGAGCGCCTCGCCCGTTCCCCAGTGCCAAAACCAATGCCAGTTGTAATGTATCAAATTATCTTTGAACGACCTTCTTGGTGCCGGCCCCTGCCAAAGATCATAATTAAGCCAGGATGGAACAGCGGCCACTTTTCCTGTGCCAATGGGTTTCCGGCTGTTGGCATACCAGGTTCTTGCGTAGTGTACTTTGCCAATAACGCCATTATGCAACTCTTCAATAGCCAGTTTCACATTTGGAAATGAACGGCGTTGATTGCCCATTTGCAATACCTTACCGTATTTTTTTTGTGCTGCAATCAACAGTTCCCCTTCTCTTGGGTTATGGCTACATGGTTTTTCAAGATACACATGCTTATCGGCCTGCAAGGCTAAAAGCGCAGCAGGTGCATGCCAGTGGTCAGGAGTGGCAATCACCATTACATCCAAATCTTTTTGTTGAAGTGTATTTCGAAAGTCGGGTATGCTTTTAGGTGTTGATGACTGAATTTTACTAACCCTGGCTATACACTTGGCCGAAGCGCGGGAATCAACGTCGCTAATAAAACCCACGGTGCAATTTGCCTGACTGGCAAATGTGCTGGCTAAAGCTGCCCCCCTGCTATTAACACCCATCACTCCAATGGTGAACCGGTCGTTGGCTCCTTTTATTCTTCGGTAGCTGGATGCGCTAAAGCCGGGTAGTACGCCACCTACTGTAACTGCGGCAGAGGCAAGCAAAGTCTTTTTTACAAAATCCCTTCGTGAATTTGTGTTCTTTTCCATCGTTTTGTATTTTATTTAATGAAAGTATTATTTTTTCGAATTTAAAATATCTGCCAGCGCAACAGGTTTTCCGTTCAGGCGTTTACTTATTTCGGCTGCTTCCATGAAAGCTACAATTTCGAGCGTTTCCTGCTTATTTACAGGAGGGGTACCCGTTTCAAAAAAGTTTATAATCTGTTTTAACAAGGGGTCATATCCTTTAAAGGAACTCAAGGTGATAATTCCTTTTTCTCCAAATATAGTACCGCCGTAACCATCTTTTCCTGTTCGGATACCACGAAAAGAGCCAATTCTTCCATCATCCCAAACCCCGACAACTAAATCATTACCCTGATTATTAGTTCTGCTTACAGTTTTACAGCCGGTACCCATTGCCGTAAAAAGCATTTCCACACCGTGGATGCCATACCAAAAAAGGTCGGGGTGCGTTGATTCTAATTTGGCGGGGCTGAAGACATCTGCGCCGGTAACCTTGCTTATCTTTCCACTTAAAACATCACTCATACCCGTGATATACCTTAACGACGAAGAGGAGAAAACAGGTGTACCCCATTTTTCAGCAGCGTCAAAAATAGCTTTGGCGTCTTTGTAAGAAGCCGCCACAGGCTTATCTACAAACAAAGGTTTTTTGGCTTTTAGTACCGGCAAGGCTTGTTGTAAATGCAGCCTTCCATCGTTTGTTTCCAAAAAAACAACATCAACTTTTTTTAGCAACTCGTCAATTGACCCAACAATTTCAACGCCCAGCTTCTTTACCTCTTCAGTATAACCGGGAATACGATCGTAACTGCTTTTAATATCGTTACTACCCTTGGGATAGGCTGCTACAACCCGGTAGCCTTTGAAATCAGCATCAGGGTTTGCAGCATTTAAAGACTTTACAAATGCTACGGCGTGAGAGGTATCTAACCCAATGATCCCTGCCTTTTTTGCAGCCATGTTTCTTGTACCTGATGCCGATGACCGGAAACCTCCTAAACCGATTCCCGCTCCTGTTATCGACATTATTTTTACAAATTTTCTTCTGTTGAAATTGTTTTGCATAAAATTCGTTTACCTTGATTTAAATATTGTTAAAACGTTTTCTTTTGTGAATTAGCTGCGTATTTTTTTCTTTAAACGCATCAAAGCTTCAATAAAATAATAATCAGCATAAGTTAAAGGTACATCTACTTCAACCCCCCTGCGTAAATTAGAAACGCTGTGCATGAGTATAAACCCTCCGTTAGAACCAATTGCCGCGGTATAATGGGGAGACGCAAGCGACTTCAGCATTTCGGATGCTTCGTTGTAATATTGTTTTGACAAAGAACCATTTGTAAATCCTGACAGTTCTAATAAAGCAGATGCAATTTTTGCTCCTGACGATGCATCTCTGGTCGCATTAGGAATGTCAGGTGCGTTAAAATCCCAGTACGGAATTTTATCTTTTGGAAGATTGGGATGTGAAAGAATGAATGCTGCAATTTTTTTCGCCTGCTCAAAGTATCTCTTATCGCCCGTTTCACGGTACATCATTGTAAAGCCATAAAGGCCCCAGGCCTGGCCCCTCGCCCAGGCTGATTCGTCCTGAGCGCCCTGCGCTGTTCTCTTTTGCATTACCGCGCCGGTTTTAGGATTGTAGGCCACCACATGGTAAGAACTGTTGTCGGCCCTGAAATGATTTTGCAGTGTTGTATTTGCATGTGCTACGGCTATGTTGCGGTATTTGGGGTTGCCGGTGGCCTTAGAGGCCCACATCAACATTTCAAGATTCATCATATTATCAACAATAACGGTGAACTCGTTATCATCGTCAATTTTTCCCCAGGACCGGATGGACTTCACCACCGGGCTATATCTTTTTATAAGTGATTCGGCAGAATTAACAAGTATTTTTTTATACGCTTCTTTCGGGCTTATTGAGTTGAGCGTACCATAACTGCAATACATCATGAAGCCCAAATCGTGATGGTCAGTAAAAAACTGCACACTGTCCATCACAACAATTTCTCTTAAGGCTTCTTCGAACAGTTTTTTATCTCCTGTTGCTTTATACAAATTCAAAAGCGTACCGGGGTAAAAACCTGCTGTCCACCCGGTTGGCCTTACTGCTCTTATTTTATTATTTTGATACGAATGGGGCATACGGCCTTCGGGAACGGTAGTCATCAGTATTTTGTACTGGGATACTGCGTTGGACAGAGCCTTGTCTATTAAACCCAATTGATCTTTTTGGACGGCTGTGTTTCGCGATGAACTGCAACCTGTGATCGCAATAATTGCGAAACCAATAATGAGATACGTTATTTTCATTCGTATATTTTTTATTTTTTTTATGGTCACATGCCCGCCTGACGGGACGGGCAGGGAATACGCCAAATAATCATCATAGTTTGTAAGCAACTTTTTGCTTATGGCTATTTCATGCTATTATTTTTTCATTTTCAGATTGGTATCAAAATCAGTATAGTGGTAATATCGGCCACTCATCCACATTACAATGGGTTTATTACCCGGTTTTCTGTCTACCACATACGGGCGCAAATTGTCAACATTTGAATTTTTAGTGATCGCACTCGCTTGTTTGCCGGTCTTCATATTTTTGTGTTCAATTTCATATTGCCCTTCAACTTTCCGTGCAAAATACACATGATCAGGATTGTTGTGATCGAGCACCACCCCGCCCGAATAATGAGCCTCCAACAATTTTCTACCGGGTTTAATAAT
>MKRO01000121.1:3508-4678 GCA_001896965.1 Sphingobacteriales bacterium 41-5
GGCCGGCGTCGGCAACTTTCTGGTCAAGCCACTTTGTGCCATTCCATTTTGCATAATAATACTGGTGGTCTAATTCTGAAGGATACCTTGCGTAAGTAACCACGGGCTTTTTGCTTTTATCAAGAGCGATATCCCATATCCATGCCCGCACGCCGGTAACATCAGGATTATAAACCATGTCTACATTTTTTATGACGACAGGCAAGCTATTCATGTCTGCAATCTTTTTCCCGTTGGTCTGATAAAACGAACCTTTTTCGTAGTACATGTGATGAACAGCAACATCATTACCCAGTTTGGGATGCCCGTTTGTAAATAAAATATCTATTCGTGATTTATTATCGGATGTGTATTTTACATAAGGTGGGGTGTCACGGCCCGAATTATCGAGCAATATTTTGCGTTCACTCCAGGTTCTGCCATAATCGTCGCTAAAAATAAAATAAGTATGGGTTGCAGTGTACACTTTAGCCGTTCCGCTTCTGGTGATCTTTCTCCCAAACATATAAATACGGTTATTTTCATCGCTTAACATAAACGGGTTGGTATAACAAAACCTATCCGCTTTTGTCTGCTTTACCAAAACCCGCTCCTCTTCCCATTGCGTGATATCCTCGGCATTTTTTGTTATTCTCAAAAATACATCACCGTTATGATGGTTATAAAAAGCGAGAATTTTTCCATCAGGCAGAAAAAGAAAGGAGGGTACATTGTGATCATCAACCTGCAATTGCGGATGCAAATTAAATTCCTGTATTTTTTTCGTTTCTAAATTGAGGCTCCTGACCATCACGTCGCCTTTCATATTGATATATCCAAAATATACTGCCTCTTTAGCGCCCTTATGATAAATGGCGCGTGGGTCAGAAAACCAACACCAGGCTGCGTCCTCTGCTACTGTTTCAGGTATCGTGTTCTTAACAGGCATGGCTCTGTTAGAACAGGATACAACGAAAACAGAATAAACCAATAAGATGAAACCAATATTAACAGTCCTCAATATTCTTATTTATTTTTTAGCTGAAATTTTTACCCTTTTTTCAACGTCTGCAACGGTGATGCTGTCTGCCTGGTTCCCCCAATTCGTCCTGATGAAATTCAAAATCAAAACACTCTCTTCGGGGCTTAAAAATTTAAATGCAGGCATCTGTGCGGATTTTGTTTTATCAC
>MKRO01000121.1:4717-12134 GCA_001896965.1 Sphingobacteriales bacterium 41-5
TAACCAATAATGAGCCTTTTAAAGCCGGGAACGTACTTGCAGACCCGCCACCATCATTTTGATGGCAGGACGCACAGTAAATTTTGTACAAATCCCTGCCATTGTTCATCATAACCGAACCACTGCCCGGAGCGATTCCTTTCATTGGCGTTTTCACGGCCTTATTAACTTTTGATATTTTTAAGATCCTATCATCATTTGCGGCGGGATGGTTGTACGGGTTCCAGTCCCTGTTGCTTGTAGAAATATACACATCACCGGCAGGAGATACACACACGTCGCGTAACCGCCCATATTTTTGTTGTAGAAAAATTTGTTCATCAGTTATAGATGTATCATCATTATTGAGTTTTAGAACTCTTAAGCTGCGGTCTTTCAGATTGGCTAATAACAATGAGTTTTCCCATTCAGGAATTTGATCATTGTTATAAAAAGCCATACCGGAGGGAGCAATGGTAGGCGTCCAGGATTTTACTGGTTCGGTTGTGAGATGTGTTTTTGCGTAGGAAATTTCATCGGGCTTATCATGCATACCTTCAATAACCGGCCAGCCATAATTTTTCAATGGCTTTACTAAGTTTATCTCGTCCTCAATTGCATCTCCGTGTTCGGATACAAAAAGGTTTCCGTTGTTAGTCAACGCTAACCCCTGAATGTTTCTAAAGCCCCATGCAAAAACAAAACTATTTTTTATGGGGTTATCTTCAGGTATTGTACCGTCAAAATTCAAACGTAAAATTTTTCCGTTAAGCCTGGTTGAATCCTGGGCATTGTCAAAATCCTGCGCGTCACCGGTTGCCCAAAATAATTTCCTGTCATCGGAAATTTCGATGCGCGAGCCATTATGCCCGTTCCCGCCAGGGATCTCAAGGAGCAGTTTTGGTTCTACCAGTTGATTGTTTTTGTAGGTGTACCGAACTAATTTCGATACCACATTTTTCGCCGGCTTGCCCGTATACGCCACAAATAGATACAAGCTGTCTTTCCAGCCGTTGAAAAACGCCATTCCTAATAAACCGGCAGTACGTTTCATCCAAACATCGGGTATTTTTAATAAAAGCCTTTTCTTACCTGTTTCAGGGGCCAGTTCATAAATACTTCCATTTTGTTCGTTAAACCAAAGTTTATTATCCGGCCCCCAGGTTAAGTCCCAGGGCACCTGAATGCTGTCGGCAACTACGGTTAATGCGAGTATGGTAGAATCCAGTTGAATATTATCTTCCACTTTATTTCGAACCTCATTGTTGTTACACGATGTAACCACAATAAAACACAGAAAATAAAACCACACAGACTTCATCATATGCACATTAAAAATTTATTGAACATTTTCAGTTTCCAATTCATGGTGACTCTTTAACATTGAAATGAATTTGGGGCTTAACGTAATTCCTTTACCCCGGTAATAATTTAAAATATCACTTCCTAAAAGCGTGTTTGTGTGATTAAACCTTACTGTTTTATTGATTGTAACAATTCCGTTTTTATCAAACAAATCAGGCCTCACCTTATCTTTCAATACCGGCGCAAATATTTTACAATCGGTAAAACTGGTTCCACCTAAAGAAGAAAGATTATAAATGCCTTGCATATTGTCTTTAATAGCCGGATAGAAATTACACCTTGTAAAAACAAGCCTGCCCTGAATTAGTGTGCCGCTATCCGAATTGAATCCGGCCACATTACAATCCTCCACAGAAAAATCGGCAATTCCTGTAGACTTCACTACCAGATTATTACAGTTGCTAAACTTTATTTTCGGGTAAAGGCCGGCTCGGTCTTTATAGGGATTGATGGCAGTTAAAGAGAAATGATTTGTTGAAGCCGGCTCATTTTTCAAATCTTCCAACTGAATATTCTCAAAACTGAAATTAGCGTTCGGCACCAACCCGTGATCGTTATTCCCCGGCCTGGATAACCCATACGATGCAGCGTCTTTTATTTCTAACAATCTTAGCCCTTTTTCCCGGCCAATGACCCGGATATTTTCAAACCTGAGTTGCTCGGGCAAAAATAATCGTTGCCCCACTTTCATTTGTGCAAAAGAAGGCACACGCATCAACCAACAAGTTGCATCTTTGTTATTTACGGCGCTAAAATCAACAGTAAAATTTTCCACAATGAGGCTGCGGCCAAAGCCTACCGGATATTTATAGTCAAAGTCCCTAGGCGCAAATGCCAGCACGCTGATGGCTTTATCCTCGGAGGAAACTTTAAATGTGCTGTTTGAGATTTTTATATCCCCATCCCATTTCGAACCAAAATCACTTCTAAAGCCAACAAAGCTGCGCGCGGCGCAACTACTGTTTTCTATTATAAGTTTACCGCCGCCGGTAATGGTAATGCCTTTGAAGCCAATTTCGGAATCGGTTATTTTTAAATTCCAGCAATGAAAATGAACATCGACCCTGTTTAACCTGCAGTTTTCAACGTTGAAATTTTTTACAAGGTTAGAACCAAAAACACCCCAATGAACCAAGCTGCCTTCTGCCGTTACGTTTTTAAAGGTACAATCAAGCACCCTCCCCATCGATATACCGTAGGTTCCGCTTGTAACATTTCTTGCTTCGATGCCGCGGTTTTGTTCGTAGGGAATCAGCCGGATATTCTCCAATTTTACATCATACACACTTGTAAAACTATAAAAGCCTCTTCTTGGATTTAACGTACTTGTATCTGCAGCTCCCGGTTCAAGCCCCACCCACTGGTTGGCGATGATTGTTCTGCTTCGCGTTACCACAATTCCATTTTGCAAATAGCTTCCTGACTTTGTAGTAGGGCTATTGCCCGACAAATAAAAAGTACCGCCTTCTACTTTCAAATAATTTTCATCTGCCCGGTAGGCTACCAATTTTGTATAGTCTTTAAATTGCCACGCGATGTCACCCAAAATTCTACCGTTCTCTTCCACATAAAAAAATTCTTCGCGTGACCATGATTGTCCTGTGAAATTTGCTCCTGATCTGAAACCAATTTTATCCCGGGCATCAGCGATAAATACCAGATGATTTTTATATTTCGCCAGTTGTGGTATTAGGCTGGCACCCGGTTTCACTGCGTTGAGCAGCGCCGATTTTTCAGCCGGCGTTAAAATTATATTTTCAGGCTTATAATCTGAGGCAATTTCAAACCTTGTGCTGGATGGGGTATTGAAACTTTCATCGATGTGGAAGACCGTTTTACCCCAATTCACATTTGTTTTTATAACTACTTTTTTTGCGGCCTTCAGCCAAAACTCGCCGTTGCTATTTACAACCGGTATATTTTTTTTGTTGGCGTAGTCATGAGCTTTAGCAATTTGTACCACGTCATTATTTTCGCCATCGCCTTTTGCTCCAAACATTTTATAGTTTACAGTTTGGGGCGCTAATAGTATTGCGTTCAGGCCTTTGGCAAGTTTCAGCACCAATTCAGAACTATCTGCTGCTTCGGCCCGCTTTACAAAATATTCAGCGGCTCCTCCATCATTGGCATGATAGTACCCTAATACTTTTATATAATCCCCGTTCTTAACCGCTGTACTGGTAACAGCTTGTTCAACTGATAAAAACACTTTAAGATCGGCAGGTTGCGCTGTAACGTTACTACCCATTACCGGCAATAAAAACAATCCGGCTAACCTTAAATAAAATACAACTCTCAATTTAATTGATTCATGCATCTGCTTCAACTTTTATAAATACTTCTTTTCTTTAAGATACCTGAACCAAGCCATGTAAGCCCTGTCATAAAGATGGACGCCGTCTTTGGAAAATTCAGTTTTTAATTCTCCGTTTGCATCAGCAAAAACGGGATGTAAATCAACGTAAGTGACTTGCAGTTCTTTGGCCATTTTCTGCAACTCTTTATTGAGTTCGATCACCAAAGGGTTTGCTGTTTGATAATTACCTTTTGAAAGTTTCGTATCAACAGGTAAAACGCTTTGCACATAAACCTGAGTTTGGGGAATCGCTGATTTAAACGCTGTGATTAGTTTTCGGTAGTTCCTCATTACAATGTCAATGGGAATTCTTCGAGCCATGTCGTTAATCCCAATCATGATAAATAGCTTTCGGGGCCTTAAATCAATGATAGTTTTTGCTCTTGCCAAAAGGCCGAATGTATTATCGCCACCGATTCCCCTGTTCAAAATTATCCGGTCAGGATCCATCTCCTGCCACCGGCCGGCTTCCGTAATACTGTTTCCAAGAAAAACGATGGCATCTTTTTTAACCGGCAGATTTTGAAAAAATTCCATTTTTCTGACGAAATTTGGTTTTTTGTAGGAAGAGTCGTACTTCACGGTTTCCTGGCCAAACAAACTGCCGGCGCACAACAGGAACAAAAACACCAAGAGCTTCTTTCGTAACATTTTTTAATTTAAATAAGTCTTAAAAAATGAACCGATTTGCGGTATTAATTCTTCCGGCAAACGGTTTATATCATGGGGATAGCGAATATCCAGCGATCCGGGTTTTTTATAATTCTCATAAACTTTTTTTACCGGGCCTAACATTTTTCTGAGCGAACTAATATCAGTATGCCAATCCATATCCGGCGCAATAATCATTACCGGGCGGGGCGCGATAATTGCCAGGATTTCTCCGTAATCAACGGGAACTTTTTGAGGCGCATCAGCAAACAGCCCTAAGCGCGGTATCATGCCAAACAAATGAGAAAACGTTCTGATTGTTTCATAACGGTTGTTTGAAGCCCTTAAAGGCGACATAGCCGTCACTACTCCCAAACCCGCAATCCTGTCATCCAAAGCCGCGGCCATCAATCCCACACTTCCTCCTATTGAATTACCCACCACAAAAATATTTTTTGTATCCACGTAAGCCAGTGATTGTAATGCGTCAATCCCGCTGCCTACGTCCATCACCATTTTGCCCATTTTAGACCAGTGCGGAAACCTGTCGTAGAAATGAGTTGCTTCCTCCAATCGGGGACCAAAGCCAAACATATCAAACGCGTAAACTGCAAAACCCTGTCTAACCAGATTAGTGATCAGTTTTTGCTTATTAATCTCGTTGCCTTTATCATAACCTTTCACAAAACCCGATGAATGTGCGTACTGATGTAGATATATCACGACGGGTATTTTCTTTTTTCCTGACAGATCATTTGCAAACTGTTCCGGTACGTACAGTGCGGAGTACATGTAATCCCCAACGGCTTCATAGGGACCAAATTCAATCAATTTCGCACCTTTTATTGTGGGGAGCACTGTTACTAATCGCATCCAATCAACACGTACCGGGTCTAATACAGTTGGCGGAAGCGGTTTCACTCCCGCAGGCTGATCGCCCAATAGCCATTTAAGGTTGCTTTTAATCTTTGCCTTGTCATTGCCCGGCGCGTGGGTACCTGAATAGTTCTCTTTCAATACTACCCTGTCAATTTTTTTAGCCTCTAAGGCAGCCTGAGCGTTGTTTTTCAACCATGCATCGTAGCTGTAAGGAAAATAAAAAACATTATTCCAATCACCTGCTCTTTTTTTAAAAGAAATGTCTAAAAAATCAATTGCGTTTTCAATATCCCTTGCTGCAATTGCATGGCGGCCCATGCGGGTTGCCACGCCAATATTTTGGGGCAGTTTAAAAAAATCGTACACCTTTTTTACCGAGTAATAGTTTTGCTCAATTGACCATGAATTAAGCCCTGTTTCATAAATTGAATACTGAAACAGCAATTTTCTGGGGGCGATTAAGGCTGCCAATAGATTCTGATCAACAGGTAGTTTATCTTCATTGCCGAAAAAGAATCGTAAACGGGGATGGAACCAGTGACTATTATAAGCTGTTACCAGGTCTATCGTTTCGCTGGCATATTGGGGATCGTTATACCGCCAGGGAGAATCGCCACCGGTGCTTGAACTGCTTGATATGACTGCCGCAATCCTGTCGTCAAAAGCACCAGCCCATAATGATTGTTTACCATTTCTGGAATGGCCCGTAATTGCAATTTGATTTTTATTAACCTCTTTACGGGTGAACAAATAATCAATCACTCTCGAAGCGCCCCATGCGCGGCGCATCAGCATGCTAAAATCAAATTCAGGGTAAACAAATTTGTATTCTTCGGTATCGTCCCAGCTATCAGCTCCTGCGTACACACAACCTACGTAGCCTCTTCTAACGGCCAGTTGCGCCCAACCTCTGTGTGTCCACTGGGTCATATATACGGGCAGCGGGCCTTTACGATCCTGCGGAATCATTAACTCAAATGTCATGACGGCCTTATGGGCGGGGCCGAATGTTAACCTGATCATCTGAACCAACGCTCCGTCCTCAATCTTTTGTGATAAAATTTCTGATCGGATATTATTGGGCGCCGGCGGAAACCGTCCGGATATCCACTGTTGGTATTCTTTTTTTATCCAGTTTCGTTTTTCTTCCCATTGCTGCTTCGTTGTAATTGGGATGTCTTTCCCATCCTTTTCCATCACCAATGGTTCGGGCAAAAAAGGATAAGACCTCATTTTAGAAAAATCGGGGGGGAGTTCGCGGGTTCTGTTCAACCATTCAACCCAGGTACTGTCTTTATCAGATACCCTTCTTGTATTCTTCTGAATTTTTTGGGGAATAATAATTTTTAAAACATCCTGCAGGTATTCACTTCTTCTTTCAGTTTCAGTTTGAGCAAATGAAATGCCCTGAAAATACACCAGCAGCACTAACGCTAAAACCCCTTTTTTAATCATACTTTTTTATTCTAATGTTTCTGAATTGTGTCATATTACCGTAATCCTGTATTAAAATATATCCTTCGGGCGACATTCCAAATCCGGGAAATTCAGCAAACTTCGATTTTTGAATTCGCTGTTTAAGATCATCGGAACCTCTTTGGAACTGAACGACCATTTTACCATTTAACCAATGCTCCACTTTATTTTTCTTTGCAATGATTTTAATACTATTCCAACTGCCGGGAGGATGCAGAATTTTGTTTGCCGCCGGGCCGTACAGTTCATACAATGCGCCGGTTTGCACTTTAGTATCTTTATGTGTTTTCTCTAACGGATAATCATGGTCGTCAATAATCTGGTATTCAAAACCTATGCCCGTCATTTTTTTCGCATTAGGCCTTTGTATTAAATCTACATAATATTTCACGCCCGTATTGGCGTATTTGGAAATATTATATTCCAGTTCAAGTTCAAACGCTCCAAATTTTTCACTCGTAATGATGTCGCCTCCTTTTCTGCCGGAATCAAGTACCAAAATATTATTGTCGATCCTCCAACCCGATTTTGGAAAATCATCGCTATTTACCGAGCGCCAGTATTGGGTAGATGTGCCATTGAAAAGGGGAATCCAAGAGTTCCTGCCCGATTGTTTAGAGCCGGAACAGGATGAAAGAATAATACTAAAAAGATATACTATAAAAACGTGTACCGTGTAATTAGAATGTAACCGCATCATGATTTGTCACT
>MKRO01000121.1:12243-13897 GCA_001896965.1 Sphingobacteriales bacterium 41-5
ACAGAAAGAACGTGCGCCGCTGTCTTTTTAATCAATTTTTATTACTGCCCAACTTTCAGATTTTATCAACGACCGGTTTGAAACAAACCCGATTGAATTATTGTTTTTATTTATCCGCCAGCCCGCGCCTTCATTGTTTTTAGGACTGTTTAACACCGTAAGGTCAGTTACCGGTATTACAGTTGCCTGTTTGTCTTTACTAACAGAAATATCCTTTACCACCCAGTTTCTTTGGGAAGGCTTTGCAGCGGCATCGCCCAGGTATCTGAATGCAATGTAAAGTGGATTCCCATTTTTTATATACTTGTTCAGGCTTACTCCTCCTGACGCTGATGGCTCCTTGTCTTTTGCCAGTTTGAATTCTTTAGTGATGTCGATCCACGTGGCCGCATTTACTGCTGCCAAATCACCGATATCTTTTACATTATCAGATATTAATACCGAAAGGTTGTCAGGCTGCGTTCCGTATTGCACAGAACTTAAGAAAGACAATTTTTTCTGCTGCGCTGAAACGCTCATGGAAAAAAGAAGAGCCAATACTAATAATGATTTTGTGATAAGTTTCATCTTCATAATACGTAAGTTACTGTTGCTTAACTTCTAACTTTTATAATGGAAAAGTACAAGGCTAACGCCCTAATTTGCATCCTCTGCCAGCTTTTTCTTTTTATCCTGCAGGTATTTCGTTTGCTCCGGTGTAAGAAGCGCCCAGTATGCCTTTGCCCTTTCACTAACGATTTTTTTAACCGCTACATTTTTATCCTCCTGGCTTAATGATTCATCACTTTTTATTGCCCGTGCGTCTTTCTGCGATTGATCCATTAAGGCTTTAATAGCCTTATGTTGTTGCGGCGTCGCGTTAATCTCGTTCAGTACTTCCTTAGAGTAATATTGGATTGCCGCCGGTTTTTTTTGTTGCGCATTTGCTGCAATAACCAAAAAGATTGCCAGGGTGAAAGTCAGTAATTTTCTTTTCACACTTGTAAATTTTATATTAAAAATTAGTAACAGAAACTAAAATAAATCTCCGTTCTGCTTTGTTAACTATTGCACCATCCGGATTCTTTAAAACCAACAGCACCTTATCATTCTGTAATAGTTATGGGGATCGTTCTCACAATTTCCTCTGTACTTCCATATATGTTTGAGTTTCTTGCCACAAATACAACGTTGTAGGTGCCGGGAGTATGATACACGTACTCATACGTTTTTATAGTTTCATCTCTGTAACCTCTGATCGGAACCGGCCTGTCAGGTCCGTTATCAAATTCTTTAGCAGAAAGTGGAGGACTGATCGCCCAGTTTACCAGGGTATCATCAGGTAATGAGCTTGGCACTCTGATTGTCATAGATGTGGATGACAGGGAACTTGTTTGTAAAGCCGGAGTATTCAGTTTACTGTCATAAACCAGCTTCAAATTTCTCATGTCAGAAAATAGCTCACTTCCTAACAGAGTACCGGTTTCAATTTTGAGGCTTCTTACAAACCAGTTTCTTTGGGTTCCGCCTTTAGGATCGCTATCCGGGAACTTACGTAATTTGAACCCAAGATAAATGGGTTTTGTTTTATCAACAGCAGCAGCTTTTATATCAATGGTTCCGGCGGGTACTGCTTGGGCTACTGAAGTTGAATTCATACTCTTGGGCGCTATAA
>MKRO01000122.1:0-3186 GCA_001896965.1 Sphingobacteriales bacterium 41-5
AAATAATCCTTTAAAAAAACACCATGACACCAACGAAAATTTCCTTTAAAAGGTCAGTACTTTTATTGTTAGGAATTCTGATTATTACAGTATTTGTCATTTCCTGTAATACCGGGAAAAAGTCAACAAAGGCGAATGATCCCGCTCTTCGGAAAGATACTGTTATCATTTTGCCTACCGAAGTAATGCCAAGGCCAAAGGATCTTTAAGCCAGTTCATCAGGGGGTTTTTCACCGGTATTTGTATCGCCTGTTTGCGGAGGAATCGGTTCTTCCGTACTGTCATCCGCATCTGTTATAGTACCGGGTTCGTGAATATATTCTTGAGGCGCGGTGTTAGCAATAATAACTTTCACCTCCGGTTCCTCTGTTTTTTCGGACGGAATTATTTCCTGGCCGCTCAAGTTTTCACGTTCTATTGCTTCAACAACAGGCGGCTGTATAAACCGCCTTTCATGTATCAATACAAGACGCTTTGTAAACCAGTGTTCAATGCGATGGTGAGCAGGTATCATTAATGCAGCGATGGCGACAAATATTATAATTTCGATCACCGGAGAGTGATGTGAAATTTTCTGTACAAACGGGTGAATAAATAATGTTAGGTATTCGAAAAGAAAAAGTAAAGAAAAAATCCCAAAAAATGTAACGAGTTTTTTCTTAATTTTTCTCCTGCTAATATAAAAACTAAATAAAAAGAACATCGGTATGGTTATGCCAATGGCCAACAATTCGAGTTTTTGTCTTCGTTCTTCTTTTTCGGCCTCTAACAGTGCAGTTAAATGCATTTGCCGCAATTTTTCTTCAATTGTAAGGCTTTCTATTTTTTTTATTTTTTCCATACTTTCTACCGAATCTTTCAGTACAAAGGTTTTTTGAAGATAAGAAAAAGCGCTATCAATATTATCAAGTTTGCCATACAATACTGATAGAAAATTGGTTGTCTGGACTGCATTTTTTAAAAAGCCATCGCCCGCGGAAATGGAATAGGATTTTTTTGCAAATAGCAACGCAGAGTCCAGTTCTGTTTCATTATAAAATGCTTTAGCAATCCCCAGATAGGCCTCTGAAAGGCTTTTATTGTCGTTAGCATATTTAAGAAAGGCGATACCTTGCCCATAATTCTTAATGGCTTCCAACGGCTGATCCTGTTTCAGCAGGATGTTACCTAAATTATTTAATGCCGCGCCTAATATGATGGTGTCATTTTCAGTTGCAGCCAAATTATAAGCCTGCCGGGTGTATTGCATCGCATCTTGCAGACGGTTTGCCTTTTCATAGATGTCGCCTTTATTCAGCAACGTATAAATTTTAAGATATTGGATGTTGTTCGCATCTACAATCGAATCTGCTAAATGAATATACCGGATGGCATTGGCAGTGTCTTTTTCCCGGTTATAGGCCAGGGAAATAGCCATATTTACGGTAGCGAGGTTTTCAGGGATTTTTCTTTTTTCTTCAATCTTTAGTTGTTCTAAATAATACCAGATGGCTTGCGCATTATTGCCAAGTTCTCTAAAAGCATTTCCCATTTGGGCTAAAGACCAAGCTTCGCCGGTTAAAAAATTTTTTCTAACAGAAATATCGTAAGCCTCCTGTGCCAATAATAGCGCCGTGTCAGGCTTAGTAAGCACATACTCGTAGCTTAGCTTGTATAATATCTTAGCCCGGCTGGTATCTTTTTTTTCGGTTTTCAGAATGTTTTTCAGACTATCAATATAACCTTTCTGGGCGAAAGAGGGTGTACATATTAGAAAGCTTGTGGCTAATAGTAGCGCTCTCATAGTAGTTGTTTAACACTAAAGTTATTAAAACTTTTTGATTAACATCGCCCACTAAAAGTTTATTGTAACTTATGGATGTGTAAGCTACAATAAACTTTACCGTTATAAATGTTTACTACCGTGAGATTAGATAAACTTTAAAGGTGTCTCTTAAAATGCTCTATATCATTTTACAGTTACCCTTATCCCTTCGCTGTGGCTTGTAAATTCCGGCGCGTACATACTTTGAATAGTGGTGATGCCGTTGCTGAAATTGCCGGCAACTGTTGCAAATAAACTGTATTCGAAAACGAAGGTACCTTTTGGTAAATAACCAAAGAAAAAATTGGTGCTTGCATCTTTCGTTGTTTCGTAATAACCCAGGCCGCCCTGCCATTTGTAACTGCTTAAAACATTTGTTGGCTCAAAAGCGCTGGCGCGCATGTCCTTCATGTGTACGTATTCCATATCCCTGTCAACACGAAGTTCAATGCGAACTTTAACTTTATCGCCTATTTTTATTGCATCGCCGTCATTGACAGGTTTCAACACAGGGCCTCGGTCGGTATTGCTTTCAATGAACAATTTCTTGTTGAGATTGAGTGGCGTGGCCGCGAAACTTATTTTATCAAGGTCTTCAAAGTATTGCCAGTAAACACCTCCCCAGGTTGGAGTTCCGCCCAAGACTCCTCCGGAAGGGGAAGCCTTCGAGGTTTCGCTAAATACAGTGAGCGAAATATTGCCCATGTTTGGCTGCACTTTATCGCCTTCTATCATCTTTTTCATATAACCTGTGCCTTCCTGCGTTTTTTCTTCTTTTGATGATATCTTCATATTACCAAGTTGAACGGTTACATCCGGTGTCACCGTCAACCAATCAGAACCTCTTAGCAACAACGCATAAACAGCCTCCGCCGTGGCTTTGGTGCTGGCCCAATGATTGGTTTGTTTGTTCTTTAACAGCCATGTTCTTAAATCGTCGGCCGTTTTTGTGTCTTTGCCTGCTTCTTCAAAAGCTTCAATGATTAACGCCTGACGCTCAATTGGCGCGTCATACCACCACCAGCTATTCGCATGATCCTTATAGTACATTCCCAATTCTTCATTGCTGACAGATGTTTCTTTCAACGATTTGAGTATGGCTTTTGGTGTGGATAAATCTTTACTGCGATGGAAAGCCAGCGCCAACATTGCCTGCATGTATTTGTTTTGCTGCATCCACGTTTTTTGAGCCCTGCCCGTAAAATAATCAACAGCTTTTTGAGATGCAGCCGCCACTTTTATTTGAGGGAAGAAACTGCGCATGTACAGGTATTGCACCGTATAATAAGAAGGTACATATTTGGCCAGGTCTGTTTTATATTTTACCAGGTTATCGTATTCCTCTTTAATTTTGAAATCAAGATAAGGCATGGCGGCCTGTA
>MKRO01000122.1:3256-3704 GCA_001896965.1 Sphingobacteriales bacterium 41-5
GATAAATCTGTCGTCAGGCCCGCCTTTGAACCATACAAAACCACCGTTAGGACTTTGCATTTGCCGTAGTTTGTCATAGGCCTTGTTTAGCTCTCCACTCATTTTTACAAGGTCGAATAGCAGTGCAATATTTTTCTTTTGCCGGGCTTCGCTTTTGGCCTGTAGCACCCAGGGTGTTTCTTCGAGCAACACCGCTTTCAGTTCCTGATTTTTTTCAAGATTACTCATTAATGCTGCTGTGTCTTCTGTTTTCCAGGTTTCAAATACTTTTTTGATCTTAGGCGAGCTATTGGCGACGAATGTAGCAAGGCTGTTTGCGTAATATCTGTTCCATACCTGCTCTGCGCAATCGTACGGATACTCCATCATGTAAGGCAATGCCTGCACCGCATACCATGCCGGGTTTGATGTGTATTCTACTGTTAATGCCTGATGCGTCAACGTTTCA
>MKRO01000122.1:3724-4335 GCA_001896965.1 Sphingobacteriales bacterium 41-5
TTTATCAAAGCTGAAATTTTTTGTACCGCTGCCACGCATATGTAAAGGCAATGTTTCTGTTACCATCATGCGGTTGGTAAGTACAGGCAGCATATTTTCTTCGCCGTCGCTTAGTGATGCAGATGCTTTGTTATTACCGGTAGCCTTTGCAACAATCCTCCAGGTAAGTGCTTTATTAAACTGGTAGGGAACTTCAATCGGGAATTTAACCGCTTCGCTGGAGCCTGCTGCTACAGTAAAGTATTGTTGCGGTATGGAATTTTTAAACCAGCCATCAACAGGTTCATTCGTGGCGGCATCAAACAATTGTAGTGTTGCTATGCCGGTAACTTCTTTATCTGAAAGATTTACAATTTTACTGCTGAACTCCATGTTATCTCCTTCGCGCAAGAAGCGTGGCGGGTTGGGCTGCACCATCAGGTCCTTTTGTGTAACAATCTCTTTGCTGCTGTAACCCATGGCGAGGTCTTTACTATGCGCAAGCGCCTGAAACTTCCATCTTGTTAACGCTTCGGGCATGGTGAATGAGAAACTTATATTGCCATCCTTGTCTGTTTTCAGGTCAGGGAAGAAGAAGGCAGTTTCGATAAAATTTTTACGAATCCGGGTTT
>MKRO01000122.1:4382-11637 GCA_001896965.1 Sphingobacteriales bacterium 41-5
CGAATCTGCTAAACCCTCCTGGTTTACCATTGGAGCCGGGGCTGCTGCATCCCTTGCAACACTTCCCATTGTTTCTTCTTTTTTCTGTGTCCCGTATCCAACAACCACTACTTCATCCAATTGCTGATTTGCACTTGATTCGGCTTTTGAATATACCATGTCAACTCCGGCAGCGCGTCCCTGTAATTGACGGCCAATGGGACCTAGCCAGCCCCTGGAAACTTGCCAGCCCCGGGCTTCATCATTAAATAGCCAATCATAGTTTTTCTCAAAATTTTTATAGTCGTAATTATTGCTGTTATCCACATTTGCATTTGCTGAAGCAAAATTGTTGTTCGTATTCCACTGTGCTGTATTATAATAATTATACCAAAGGCCGGGTCTTTGCCATTGATGCGGAGAAAACTGGTCAAGCGATGCATCGTACATGCTTGCCAGCATTTCAGCAGCGACCTTTTCATTTTTGTAACCCGAAATTTTTACCGTCCATTTTTCTTCAGCCCCGGGCAACGTTTTATCCCGGAAAGTGCTGTATTCCACTTTCAGGTCTTTGTTTGTCCAAGGGACAGCGATCGTATTATTACTTTGAAAAACACGGTTGTGCTTTACAAACATATAGGATACGCCATAACCGCCACGGTCAGCCTCGGTTGCGCCAAAATTATCTGTGCGGATCGCTTTATCAAGTTTTAAAAAATCGTATTTCGTGTCGGGCTTACTAATGCCTTTTATCACAAATAGATTGTCTGCGCTGGTGCCAATTTGTACGTCAGTCTTTTCTCCGGGTTCAATGGCGCCCGGCGCTTTGGTGAACAGGTATTGCGGATAACCGGGTTTGCTTTGTTTACTGTCGAAAAGTTCAACATATTGTTTATCAACAATGGCTTTGCCGTCCTTATCTTTTGCGGTGGTTTCAATAATATAGAACCCGGGCTCAAAACCGGTTTTATTCAACGCCAACTTTCCTGTAGAATCCGTGCTGCCGCTTTGTTCCAGCACTTTGGCTTCAACGGCCCACGATTTAGGATCGTTTTCATTATCATAAATATCGTTAGGGAAATTCTGGATATATTCTGCTCTACTCATTACAAACTGATCGGGGCGTTGCCAATACCGCGGGCGCAACAAGCGTTGCTCAGTTTTTAATTTGCTGATGCTGATGCTGACATTTGCTTTTTCAAAATTGCCTGCCATGTTTTCTGTGCGAACAGAAATATTTTTCAAACTATCCAGCGGCAGTTTATCGGGCACATCAACTTTCAGCAATAAAGATTTATAACCAACAGAAACCATATTCTCGCCGCTTCGTACTTCTCCATTCAAATCAGTTATATCAGCATAAATTCTGTAATCAAAAACCGGCTCCAGTTTTGGGTCAACCTTTAAATCAGGAATGGCTTTAAAACTAATATTGAATTTACCTTCAGCATCTGTTGTGGTTTCTCCGTGAGCAATTTCCTGAGGTTCAACACGTGGCCACCAGCCGCGCCAAAACATCCACGGATAGGGAAAACGAGCCTGCCTTACCACACGGTATTTCACATTGGCATTTTCTATGTTATTGCCTGCATAAGCTTTCGCGATGCCGGTGACTTTCACATCCTCATTCACCCTGTAAGTGCCCTTCATTTTTTCATAGTCCACATAAAAGTTAGGACGTTTGTATTCTTCCATACGAAAGTTAGCATTACCTCTTCGATCAGTTGTCCTTAGGTAAAAAACACCGTTTAATCCGCTTTGCGGTAATGTGAACCTGCCATTAAAAGAGCCAAACTCATTCACTGAAACCCTTATGCTATCTATCTTTTGCTGGTTGGCGTCGTAAAGCGTAATAGTAGTTTTGTAAGATGCATTCACATCTGCCTTCTTTCCATCGTTCTGCCTGTTTACGGCAATACCTTTAAAATAAACAGTTTGTCCGGGGCGGTAAAGGCTCCTGTCAGTAAACAAAAATACCTGAGTATTTATTTTCTTATTGTTTTCTTCATTAAAAGGATTATAATAATAATAGTTGTAAACATCTTCATCCATGAAGAATTTTTCTTTACCATAATCTATTTCAAACAAATAGCCGTTGTTGCCGCGCCTTGGGTTATCAGTTAATTGCGGGAATTTGAAATAACCATTTTTATCGCTGGTATATTCGTTAAATTTTGTTTTGCTGTATTTATATGTTTGATAATTGTACTGCCGTTGCCACACCTGTATTTTTGCGTTTGAAAGAGGCTGGCCATTATTACGGTGCAATACAAAAAAATCTTCTTTATTGTTTATAAAACTGATGTTTGAAATATAGGTCAACCTCATTGTGAGGATATTTTTATTGCGGCTGAAATCATTGTCGGCGGATGAAAATATGAAGTATTCGCCCGCCGGAAGCCCATCTATCTTTACTTCTGTTCTGTGAGTTTGCAGGTCTGAATTTTTCTGCAGTTGCTGTGTCCAACTTTTTACGAGGGTAGCTGCTGCCAATTGGCGCCAGTATTTTCCTTCGCCACGCGGGTCGCGCACCGCGTTTTTCAGCACCTCGGTAGCGGGGATAGCGCGCAGGTATATTTTGTCAATATTTTTATAGCTCACCAGCATCCGGAAAGGCTGTTCCGGCAGATTTACTTTTTCCACTTCAAAGCTAAAATTCGGTTGCACTAGCTGGTTGTTGAGATTGTAAGCATTTACGTAACCCTCGCTTTCGGTTTTGTTTCCCAGAATCTTTTCAGCAAGTTCTTTTGCTTTCTGCAATTCGTAGCGATTGGTGGTGTCTTCATTGGCATTGTATTGAATCCCTTTGCGGAAATGGGTTTGCGCCATTAAAAACCTTGCCTGGTCTGCTGTACTGTTTAGGGGGTATTTGTCAGCAAGCGCCTTCAAGCCATTATAATATAATTCATCTTTTTGCAGGTGTACGGAATTATTGTACACAAATTCCAGCCGGTCAATGTCTGCATCAATTAACGCATCAGTTTTTGCGTCGTTCAAATGAAAACGCAGCAGCTCCTGATAAATCAATAAAGCCCTATGTTGCAGCGACAGTGAATCATTTGTTGTGAATTTGTATTTTACAAAATCAGTTGCAGGTGCAAAAGCTTCAGCCTGGTTAATTTGAAAAGCAAAAGCAGGTTTGCTAATATCGCGCTCATCATTTTTAAAATAATTCAGTGCGCGCTGTGCCAGCAAATCGTAAAGGGTGGGGCGGAGGTAGCGCACGTTGCCTTTTGTAATCAGGGCATCATAAGTTTCCAGTTTTGTTTTTTGTAAAAGTGGTTCGTTTTTAATAGAACTGAGATAAAGCTCGCTGATCTTTTGATGAAAATCATCGCGTGTCCAGGTTGCGATGTCATCTTTTTTAAAATTGACAGTGTTAGTACGGTTGTATAATTTGTAACGGTTACGATTGTAGTATTGCTGATAAACACCCGCGAGATAGCTGTTTAGCAGAGAGGTTACCGGCTCTTTGCTTGCCGCTGATTCCTTTTCAATTTGCCTGATGCTTTGCGTTTCATTTTCCTCGCGGTTTTCCTGTTGCAGTGTGGTCATATAAACCAACGATTTTACAATCTGTGCATCTTGTTTTTCTGCTTTTGCTTTTGCATAAATCTTTTTCACCTGCTCAAGCGCCGAGGCGGGCAGGCCTTTTTGAATATTGGCTTCGATGGCTTTCCATTCTGCCTCATAATTTTTCACAGTTTGAGCGTTAGATTTCATAAATGCCATTGTGATTATTAGTATAGCAATAAAAAATTTGATCGTATTCATAGTTCTAAGATATTTTAATTTTACGCATCCATGATTTATGGTATCAGTAAGATGCGAAACGGGTTAAAAGTACATAAAAATGAAATAGTAATTTTTTTAGGACAGGTACCTCAGGTTGATTTTCAGGTTGTTGTGAGGTTAGAAAATTCGCCGGGTTTAAAGATATTTACAGCTTTACAGCGGCCATTTACCAAACGAATGATGTAGTTTGTACAATCTGGTAATGATGCCTGTTCGGAATAACGGAAACAAAAAAAGGCTGTAACATCAACGTTACAACCTCTTCTGTTTTATAAAATGAAATTTTTTAATAATTCAAGGTCAAGCCCGCGCCAAAACCCATATCGCTGTCGTAGTGTGTTCTGATGGAAAGATGGCGGGTAAGGATGAACCGTAAATCTGCCATGTATTCAAAATCGGTGTTCACCATAAATCCGCCTCGTAATCTTTTGGAAACCGGGATGTCTTCCCGCATCAACGACAAACGGACAATGCCATCGTGATATACTTCTGCCTGAAAATTCACCAGCATCGGCAAGGTGTACATGAAACCTATGCTCAGCGAGGCTCGGTTGTCTTTTTCATTTTTTTGGCCAAAGAGATTTTTCTCATGTTCGTCAATGCCCATTTTTCGATATCGCCAATCGAACCCGATGAACGGCATGAACCATTGCATCTTTCCGATGTATCTTCCCAAATGGGTTTCTGTTTCGTAACCGTGCATATCGTTGTAACCCAAACGCCATTCCGTTCCTAAGCTCCAACGTGCATTCATCAACATGGCCGAACCGTCGTTTCCGTTTGTGGCAAAATCATTTTGTGCCATAAAGTGCGGCATATTGCTTTCGCGTTGCAGCATTTTGTAAGCCATTTTTTTATCGGGCAAATAAGGGTTTTGATAATCGCCAACCGCAAAAACTTTGTTCATCCCGGCCATCATGTGGTACAAAATATGACAGTGGAAAAACCAGTCCCCTTCAGTGTTTGCAAGGAATTCTATGGTGTCGGTTTCCATTGGCATTATGTCGATGACATTTTTTAAAGGCGAATTTTCCCCATGCTGATTGAGTACTCTGAAATCAAATCCGTGCAGGTGAATTGGGTGCCGCATCATGGAATTGTTGTACAGCGTAATTTTTAAAATTTCACCTTTTTTCACCGGAATTTTATCGCTCTCGTCCAGCACTTTTCCATCCATGCTCCATACATAGCGGCTCATGTTTCCCGTGAGTGTAAATTTCAGTTCTTTCACAGGAGCATCACTTGGCAATGTGGTATTGTGTGGCGATTTTAGCATGGCGTAATTGAGCGTCACAATAGCGTCACTCCCCGCCCTCTCCGAGGGTGAAGGAGCCATTTCGTGCTGATGATTTTCGTGTGTTTCCTTTTTATGCTTTTTCTGTTCTTCGCCGCTAATTTCGGGGTACATCACGGCATTCATGTCCATTTGGTTCAAACTCATGCTCATGCCCATATCATCCAAATCGCCGTTCATTTTCATCATACCGTTCATCATTTTCATGCCTTCGAAATATTTCAGATGCGGCATTTCTCCAACAAACTGTTTTTCACCATTGCCAATAAAATAACCGGCAGATTGGGTGCGGTCTTCGGTAGTGGCCATCAATTCAAAAGCTTTGTTGTCTTCGGGAACGGTCAATACAACATCGTAGGTTTCAGAAACGGCAATGATGAGACGGTCCACTTCATGCGGTTCCACATCGCGGCCATTACTGGCCACGACGGTGATTTTCCCACCGGCATAACGCAGCCAGAAATAAGAAGATGCACCACCGTTGGCAATGCGCAAACGCAGTCTGTCACCGGCTTTCAGCGGTTTTCCGTCAACGCTTTTTAAATCGGTTAGGTGTTGTCCGTTCATCAAAACTTTGTCATAAGCCACATCGCTCACGTCCATCGCTTCCATCCGTTTCCATTCGTTGGTGAGTTTCGTTTTGAAATTGCCGCTTCGTACCGCTTCCGAATAACTCTGTGTGGCGCCTTTTTTAATGGCAAACCAATCGCTTCCGGCGTGCAGCATCCGCTGAATATTGTGCGGGTTCAAATTCGTCCATTCGCTGAGGATGATGGGTACTTCGGGCAAATCATCAATGCCTTTTCGCCAGGTTTTGTCCTCGGCTTTTTTGTGAATGATAAAACTTCCGTACATGCCAATCTGTTCCTGCATTCCGAAGTGGGAATGGTACCAGTGTGAACCATTTTGGATAATCGGAAAACGGTACGTGTAAGTAGCTCCGGGCGGAATAGGTTTTTGGGTTAAGAAAGGAACGCCGTCTTCCTTATTGGGTAAAAAAATGCCGTGCCAGTGTAGCGATGTATTTTCTTTCAGTTGGTTGTGTACCACAATTTCCGCCGTATCGCCTTCGGTGAAAGTGAGCGTAGGCATGGGAATTTGACCGTTAACCGCAATAGCTCTTTTTTCTTTTCCTGTATAGTTTACGATGGTGTCTTTTACAACTAAATTATAGCGAACCACCTTTTGTGCAAAAACTGAAGTTGTTACCATAAGCCCTAATGCTATTGGCAGCAGCTTTTTTTGAAAAACTTTCGGTATATCCATTTTAAGATTTTCATTTATTGATTTTTAAAAGGCTGGCGTTAATAGCAACCACTATTGTACTCACACTCATAAAAACCGCACCCATTGCAGGACTCAGAACAAAGTTTGGATAAAGTACCCCTGCTGCAAGTGGGATAGCTATTACGTTGTAACCAACTGCCCAAATGAGATTTTGAACCATCTTTTTATAAGTCCGTTTGCCGAAATCAATCATTTTAACCACATCTCTTGGGTCGCTGTTCACCAAAATAATGTCGGCTGTTTCGGCTGCGACATCCGTACCTGAACCTACTGCAATACCCACATCGGCTTGTGCCAATGCAGGTGCATCATTCACGCCGTCACCTGTCATTGCAACTACTTCACCTTTTGCTTGAAACTCTTTTATTTTTTTCCGCTTTTCGTGAGGCAATACATTGGCGACAAAGCCGTCCATTCTCAACTGCTGTGCTACTGCTACTGCAATTTTTTCATTATCGCCTGTAAGTAAAATTGACTTGATATCCATTTTTTTCAACCCGTCAATGGCTTCCTGCGAACCTTCACGAATACTGTCTGCCAAGGTTATAATTCCGATGACTACTCCGTCAATGAAAACATAGTTTACAGTTTCAATATTTTGGTTGATTTCAGATGGAGTTTCAGGTTCGGCAAGGTTATTTTGTTTAAAGTAATTGGGTCCGGCTGCCACCACTTCTTTTCCTTTTACAATGGCTTTTACACCAATACCCGCCATATAGCTGAAGTTTTCCGACTTCCACAATTCCAGATTTCTTTCTTTTAAAATTTTCAGAATGCCTTTTGCAATGTGGTGTTCAGAATATTGCTGAACAGCCCCTGCGTATTGTATCATTTCATCACTTGAATATTCGTCGGTTAGCGGAATAACTTTTTCCACTGCGTGAGAACCTTGGGTAAGCG
>MKRO01000122.1:11759-14592 GCA_001896965.1 Sphingobacteriales bacterium 41-5
GTAACCATTACGGTAACCATTCTTTCCAATGCAAATGCAATTTCACCACTGGTGGCAAACCAATAAACAAAGGTAATTACGCCTACGGCAATGGCAATGTAGGTAAGCCATTTTGCTACTTTATCTGCCAGGTTTTGTGTATTTGATTTGGCTGCCTGTGCATCCTGAACCAAATTGATTACCTTATTGAGATAACTGTCTTTGCCCACTCCGGTTGCCGTAACTCGTAAAGCACCTTCGCCATTGATAGAACCTGCAATCACTTTTCCATCCGTTTCTTTTTTTATCGGAACACTTTCTCCCGTGAGCATACTTTCGTTTACATACGAAACGCCTTCGATTACCAATCCATCGGCAGGAATTTTTTCACCGTGTTTAATGATGATGGTTTCGCCATTTTTCAGTTCTTCGATCTTTATTTTTACAGCTTCTCCGTGCCGTTCAACGGTAACATCGTTTGGCAAAAGTGCCACCAATGATTGCAGGGCTTTTGAAGCCGCCATCGTAGAACGCATTTCCAACCAATGCCCCAAAAGCATAATCACAATAAGCGTTGCCAGTTCCCAAAAGAAATCCATTCCGGGCAGGCCAAAGACAACTGCCACCGAATAGATATAAGCAACTGAAATAGCAATTGCCACAAGGGTCATCATTCCAATGGCCTTTCCTTTTATTTCGCCTACCATTCCTTTCAAGAAAGGCATTCCGCCATAGATGTAAATGATAGTTCCTAAAGCCAGCAACACATATTTATCTCCCGGAAAGGAAATGTTGAAGCCAAACCATTCCTGTATCATTTTTGATAACAGTAAAATGGGGACGGTAATAATCAGGCTAATCCAAAAGCGTTTGAGAAAATCGTGGGTATGATGACCCTTGTGTTTGTCATATCCGTGTTCCAAATGTTGGCTATGGTTTTCATTATGGTGCGAATGTTCGTTGTGGTGGTTATGTGCCGTTTTTTGACCTCCACCCATTGGTACTAAATCCATTCCGCAAAGTGGACATTTTCCCGGTTCGTTCTTCATTATTTGCGGATGCATTGGGCAAGTATATTTCTTTATACGATTTTGGATTTCAAAAGTAGTGAAGCGGATTTCTCCGCTTCACTACTTCATTTTTTATTATTTGGTTTCAACCACCGAACCACAGGTAAGCATGGAGGCACCGTAGTAAGGGTTTTTAATGTCCTTTTCGTAACTCAGCCAATAGGCTTTTTTCATGGGGCAGTATTGGTAATAAACCGCTTGATTTATTTGATCCGAATTTTTTGTCAGCTTCCACATGGTGGTAGAAACATCGTTGAAAACTGCTCTTTGTTTTTCAATACCGTTTGCTTTGCTCAACTTTTCGTTGGCTTTCAATAATTCGGCTTTTTGTGCAAAATGGGCTTCACTTTTTACAGCATCGTGGAAAGTTTTTATCGCCGTGTTGGCATCTTTCCCATTTACCAGCGCATTTTTCACGCTAATATATTTATCTAACAAATGGCTTGTGTTTTGGGCAACTGCTGAAAACCCAATGAACATAATTGCGATTGCAAAAACTAGCTTTTTCATTTTTTTTCTGTTTTTATGATTAACTCTTTGGCGGATTATAGTCGGGAAGTGTTGTCACCCGCACTGTGTCCACACCGCTTATTTCCCAGGTGATGGGTACCATTTTCATGTAATTACATTTTGGGCATAAATCACCTTCGGCACCAATCATTTCCTTGTGCATGGGACAGCCTACAATTACGTTGCCCGAAGCATCCACCAACTCGCTTTTTTTGTTCCTGTCTGTGGCTGCAACTTGCCCCGCAGGCTGTTTGTCCACCTGTTCTGTGGCGTGATTATGTCCATCACCATCTACATGTTTATGCTCGTCCGTTGTTGCATTATTATTGCCGCAGGAATAAATGAAAATTGACAGGGAGGCGAAGACGGCGATCAAGAATTTGTTGGCTTTCATTGTTATAGATTTTAAAGATTAATACTTTATTAAGCGTTTAAAGGTTCGGCTTTAAAACCCTTGCTTTTAATGATGGCTACAACTTCATCCTCGGTAATTCCGTTGGAACTTACAGTAAGGATTTTATCTGCATTTTCGGTATTTACATTCCAATGGCAAACGCCATCGTTCTGGTCAAAGTCGTTTTGTACTTTTGACACGCAACCTCCACAGTTGAGGTTTGTTTTGAATTTTAATTCTTTATTTTCCATTGTTTTAAATTATTAATTGATACTGCAAATTTCAGAAGAATAGAAGGCATTGTTGTTACGTGATTTTGTGATTAACTTGTAAGATTTATCGTCTAAAAAGATCAATCGCATGTTCCGTCCACACTGCAGCTTTGCCCTTCTGTTACCTGCAACTTAATTTCAGGATTGGCCTTTCTCCATTCGGTAAATGATTTTTCCAAAGTTTCTGTAAAAGCCGCTGATGGCTGTGCTCCGGAGATTCCATATTTTCTGTCGAACACAAAAAATGGCACCCCACGAACACCTAAACTTGCGCCTTCCTGAATATCCTGTTTCATGCTGTACAGATATTGGTCATCCGTAAATGCCGCCTGTAGTTCAGTGGCATCTAAACCTGCTTCTGTGCCTAACTTCGTCAATACCTCGTTGTCGGCTACATTCAATCCTTCGGTGAAATAGGCTTTAAACAAACGTTCTTCCATCGCATCGCCCAGGTTTTTGGTTTTGGCAAACTGAATTAATTGATGTGCTTTTTGGGTATTCACCATCACGGTTTTATCCATGTGGTAATCCAAACCGGCGGATTTTGCCATGTCCGTAACGTTCTTCAACATGCCTTTCACTTGGTCTTTGGGCATTCCTTTTCGTTT
>MKRO01000122.1:14655-15073 GCA_001896965.1 Sphingobacteriales bacterium 41-5
CAACCTGCGGTGCATCAGGATCCAACTGGAAACTTTTCCATTCTACCTCAATGTTTTCTTTATCGGCAAACTGTGCCAGTGCGGTTTCAAAATTCCGCTTTCCTATGTAGCAAAACGGACAAGCAATGTCACTCCAAATTTCTATTTTCATTATCCTAATTTTTTTGATTACTTAATCACACAAAGTTCGGTAAAATAGAGGAGGGTATTGTTGTATTACTTTGTAAATGATTTGTAATATTTATCGAAATCAATGACGATCGTGTGCCGTTATCTCAGCTTTTACGCTGCACAACACTGAGTTATCATGTTTGTGAGCGGGCGTTTCCAACTGAATGGTTACATGATGAATGTTCAGATGTTCCAAGTCGTGTTCTATTTTACGCAGCATTTTTTCACTTTCTTCAATGGTCATTTT
>MKRO01000123.1:0-3570 GCA_001896965.1 Sphingobacteriales bacterium 41-5
AATATTGGGACGATAAAAATGTTATTCAATATGCGGGTTTCACCGGAATGAATTATTTCACAGCCCGCAACAAAGGTATTGGAAGCTTTGAAGAAGATAAAGGCCAGTATGATAATCAAAGCCGGGAAACAGGTTTTTGCCACGGCGCCGCAGTGATGTGCCGTAAAGCCGATCTTGATAAAGCGGGCCTGATGGACGAGAACTATTTTCTATACTACGAAGAATTTGACTGGTGCGAAAAATTTAAGAACATCGGCAAGAAGATTTGGTTTACGGGAAAAACCTTTATTTATCATAAAGAATCCATGAGTGTGGGAAAAGAAAGCGCTATTAAAACTTATTTTATGACGCGCAATCGTATCTTGTACATCAGAAAAAATGCAAGTAGGCTCACAATAATTTTGTTTACCATTTACTACATTATGTTTGCACTGCCAAAGCAATTGCTCAAATATTTGGTTAATGGCAGAAATGATCTTGCCCGACAAACCCTGAGGGGCCTGTGGTGGAATGCTGTAAATGATAAAAATTCGAGAAAACTTGGCTATCAAATAAAGTGAAAATCGCATTCTGGATATCGTTATTTATTATTTTTTACACCTACGTGGGGTACGGGATTCTGTTATTTCTTTTAGTAAGAATCAAGAGGTTGGTTGTACCTCCAAAAAAAATCATTTCAAACAAAAACTTTACCCCCACGGTAACGCTTTTGATTGCCGCCTACAATGAAGAATCCTACATAGATGAAAAGGTTAAAAATTGCTTTGAGCTGGATTATCCTTTTGATAAGTTGCAGATTGCTTTTGTGACCGACGGCTCTAACGATTCAACGCCGGAAAAAATAAACAAATACAATAACGTTGCCTTATATCATAAACCCGAGCGGGGTGGCAAAATGGCTGCAATCAAACGGGTAATGCCAATGATCGAAAGTGAAATTGTGGTGTTTACTGATGCCAACACATTCCTCAACCCCGAAGCAATTAGCAATCTTGTAAAACATTATCAGAACCCCAAAGTGGGCGCCGTAGCGGGAGAAAAGAAAATACAGGTTGAAAAACATGCCGATGCAAGTTCGGCCGGAGAGGGCTTTTATTGGAAGTATGAGTCGGCATTAAAAAAATGGGACTATGAATTATTTTCGAATGTTGGCGCTGCGGGCGAGCTTTTCAGCATCAGGCGGCAATTATATCAGCCCGTTGAAACTGATACGATCATTGATGACCACATGATCGCAATGCGAATTGCTGAAAAAGGTTATGTTATTGCATACGAACCTGCGGCCTTTGCGCTGGAAACCGCATCTGCAAATACCAAAGAGGAAATTAAACGAAAAATAAGGATTGCAGCCGGCGGTATGCAATCTATTCTAAGGTTAAAAAAATCGGCCAATCCTTTTCACAATCCGCTGTTAACTTTTCAATATTTCAGCCACCGGGTATTAAGATGGACAATTACACCATTTTTGCTGATTGTGGTTTTTATTTTGAACGGGCTCATTTTAATAAAAGACCCTTCCCCTTTGTATCAATTGCTGTTTGGCGGCCAGGTGCTTTTTTATTTACTGAGTTTTGCGGGCTATATTTTTGAACAACGAAATATCCGCATCAAAGCCTTCTTTATCCCTTATTATTTCTGCCTGATGAATTATGCCGTGATCGCCGGTATTTTCAGGTATTTCAGAAAAAATCAAAGCGCAGCCTGGGAAAAATCAAAACGGAAAGTTTAGCGGATTAGTAATCCCTTCAATACTTGCGCCCCATCAAAAAATCGGATAGTACTCTTTTTATCGCCCTCATAACAAACGGCGGCAATAAACCTTTCATCAATCGCAAAACCTGTTAAGAAAAATTTTTCATTTGATTGCAATTCAAGAGCCTGTATCCGGCTAACATCCTTACAAACCTCAAGTTGTTTGAGGTCATCTATCAGGCCGGTTCCGTTTGTTTTGAGAACAGCTTCTTTGCATGTCCAAATTTTAAAAAAATCTTTCAGAGGGTTAAGGCTGTTAGAAACAAGCGCTACCTCGTCATGAGTGAAAATGTCAGCTAATAAATCGTAATATTTTGTTTGAACAACCGCTTCAATATCGCAGCCCACCTGCGTTTTAGAAAAAGCAATTAGTAATCCGTTTCGGGAGTGGGAAAGGTTAAATTTAATTTCTGATCTTTCAATACTTTCAAAAATTATTGCATAGGGCTTTTTGCCAGTACCGGCGGTGATAATTATTTTATCGGCAGGAGCATTGCTGTATTTACCTGTCAAAATTCTTACCAGCGAGCGCCCGTAAAGAAAATTCAGTTTGTCCTGCTTTTGAAAAAACCGGCCAGCTTTGATTCTTTCTTCATCGGTAATAAAATGGCTGGTATCAAAATCTAACAAACCGGTGTCAAAATAAAAAACATGTATATCGTTATTTAACGGGCAAAATGTGTTTTGCCAGCCGATGCTGAGTACTTCGTCATAATACAATAATGTTTGTTTCAATAGAACGGGTTGAGTTAATTTTTTTAATTGAATTATTGAAAGGCTGAGCTAAGGGCTTTTATTTATTTGAAAACAATAAGTATGAGTGTCTGAATCTTTTTTTTCTAAAACAGGTGTGGCAAAGCTTTTAAACCACACAACCACGTTGTCGGTGGGTTTGGTTTTATTAAAATACCATTCGGGTGTATCTATTGCTTCGCCAATATCAGTTTGAAAATCGTAGTTAAATAACAACCAAATCCGTTTCACACTATGCAGGTCTCCAAGATCTTGTTTGATTTTACTAAAATACTCTTTGTAATTGTTGGTTTCAAGCCGATGGTCCGGGTCCAATATGACAGGGAAATTGTAATGATAAAAAGTTTTATAAAGTATATATCCCGGTTTTGCCGTGTAATACACATATAACACATCGCCTGGTTTAAAGTTGGCTTGAATGTAATTGAGAGTTTGTCTTTGAGATGATCTTTTTTCCGGTAGAAATTCTTTTTCATCGATGAAAAGCTGCGCGCTTGTTATAATTGGCCCCATAAGTAAAATAACAGGCAACGCATAGGTAACCAGTTTGAATTTAACGTTATGGCATAGTAAAAAAACACCCCTTGCCATTAATATTGTAATAATGGGCGCTAAAAAAACCCAAAACCTGTCACCTAAAGGATATAGGCGCAAGCTGTTTGCAACAAGTACAAAAAAGAAAGGAGATAACAGTACCAGCACATGCTTCTTCATTCTAATAACATTAAATATTCCGCACAATAAAATAATGAAAGAGAAAGCAGCGCCTAATTTAAGCACAGTACTAAAAATTGTGGTTTCAACAGATGGAAGTTTCCACCACAATCCCATTGGGTAGCCCAACATTCTATACAATCTTTGCGGCAGCCATGTTAATTCTTGAAACGTTTGAGGAATGGAGATAAAGTATTTATAGTAATTGAACCAATAAACCGTCCATTCTGATTCTGCGAATTTTTTAGTTATTAGAAAATAGCTGGTGGCAAAACTTATCAACCAAAATAAACTAACCGCGCCATATTTGAATAGCAGTTTTTTACTTTTTTGTCTAACTACAGGTACAGC
>MKRO01000123.1:3592-10809 GCA_001896965.1 Sphingobacteriales bacterium 41-5
TTAATGCTCCCATTGCCGCTAATAGCACAACGGCTTTAGGTGTATCGTTGATTTTTGCTTTAACATATAGCAAAAGTACAAGTGATGTAGCCATTATATCGGCGGCATATTGCTTTGCTTCTGCGCTGTGATGAATAAGGGGGCCCGATATTGCAATAATGGCAATTGCTAACCATGAAAAGTTTTTCGGCAAAAAATATTTAGCAACGGGTGCCATAAAAAAAAGAGACGCCACGCTGCATATTAGCGGAAAAACGCGTAGACTAAATTCACTGTTCCCAAAAAGAATGATGCAAAATTTTTGTATAAATAAGAATAACAGGGGCGCCTTTTGATAATACATTAAGTTTCCGGACAGTAAATCCGAAATGTCTTTCATTACAATACCTGAAGAAAGATACACTTCATCAATCCATAACGAGCGGTTTAGAAAAAAGTAATATAATCTTAATACTATTCCTACCGCTATAAAAAAGTAGATTAATTTGTTTTCGCAGTTCAGTATTGTTTTATCGCAGAATAGTTTCATTACAAAAGGCGGAGGTTTCTTAATACTGTGGAACAAAGCTATAGAATATCATTTTAAATTGAAAAGTTAGTTTGTGCAGTAATTAGTAAATTGCCCTGCCCGAGTGTATAACATTTTTATAGAGTTGCGTGGAGCATATCCTCCGCTGGTGGACTTGCCTACCGCAGACAGGCTTGCTACCGGCAGACAGGGGGTGGATTCCACCTCGCCCTTCGGGCACTCCCGCCAGCGGGGATATTTGGCCTCCGAAAATTTCAACAATACTCAGGTAAAAATATTATATACCCAGCTCAATCGGGTCCAATGAAAGAAAATTTTATAAATTTGTCGGGGAGTTTATAATCCCTATTCGAAATACACAAAACAACAAGCAATAATGAAATATGATCTGGTAGTGGTGGGCACGGGGTTCGCATCAACTTTTTTTCTGAAAAAATATTTACAAAAAAACACCAACAAAAAAATTTTAATACTAGAGCGTGGGCATTTTGTACCTCACACTGAGAGAATGAAAATAAAGAGGGGAATAGCTTCTGATTATGAAAAGTTATTTGAAAATTATAAAGATGCCTATATAAACAACACGCCCCATAAGGCCTGGATGTTCAGCACGGGATTTGGCGGTTCATCAAACTGCTGGTGGGGCTGTACCCCCCGGTTTATGCCATCCGATTTTAAACTGAAATCTCTTTATGGAGTGGAGAATGATTGGCCATTGGAATATGCAGATTTAGAACCCTACTATGAAGAAATTGAAGAAGCCATGGCAATGTCCGGCCCGGCAGAAACAATGTTTCCAAGAAAGAACAAATATCCTCAACCTCCCCATCTTCTGGCGCCGCCCGATAAAATATTAAACGAAAAATACGGCAAACAGTACACCAGTCAGCCCACGGCCCGCGCAAGGCAAGCTACCGGAAAGCGGAACCAATGTATTGCCAGTTCTATATGCGATAGCTGCCCGGTAGATGCTAAGTTTACGATTGAAAACAGTGGTATTGATGTTTATAAAAATGATGCTGTGGAGGTAGTTTATGGAGCGCAGGTGTATTCGCTATCTACGTTGGCAGATGAGGCCCACAAGATAAATTTTATAAAAGACGGAAAGGAAGAATCGGCCGAGGCTGATGTGTTTATTTTAGGCGCTAACCCATTGTTCAACACAAATATTTTATTACACTCAGGTGATAAAAACCCACTCACCGGTAAAGGTTTCGGAGAACAATTAGGAATACAAGCGGTTATTGATTTAAAAGATTTGTCTAATCGTGGAGGTAGCACATGGGTGAATGCAAATGGGTATATGCTTTACGACGGTGATCACAGAAAAGAACATGCGGCCTGTTTAATTGAAACCAATAACGCGCCCTATATTAGGTTAGAGAAGGATAAATGGTTTAATGTCATGTCGTTCAGGCTGGTTTTTGAAGATTTGCCTCAAGCCGGTAATTACATCACCACAACAAACAATAAGCTTATCCCCCAGGTATTTTATAATGCCGGCAGGTCACAATATGCTTTGAAGGCTTTTGAAGAGGCAAAAAGAAAACTGCCTTCAATACTTGACGTCCTTCCTGTTGAAAAAATTAAGTACCGGCAGGCATTTGAAACGGAAGGGCATATATTAGGCGGTACAAGAATGGGCGAAACAGCACAGGACAGCGTTGTAAACAAATATTCAGTACATCATCAAATTAAAAATATAATTGTATTAGGGGCGAGTACTTTCACAACTTACAGCGCTTCTAATCCTACTTTAACCGTTGCAGCATTGGCCATGTTAGCTGCAGATAAAAATTTTTAATGAATAGAAGAAAGGTTATTAAAGTGATAAGTTTGGCGGCAGCAGCTGGTGTTTTGCTGCCAACGGGAATGTATATAGGCTCGCCCGGCACAAAAAAATATGCTGAACAGGTTATAATAAAAACTCTTGATTATTTAGAGCTGGACCAAACAGGGGTATCCAATTTCGTGAACGATTATTTCAAAGGGGATGATATAAATTTTAAAAGTAATTTACGGTGGAAAGTTTATTATTTTTCTGCGACCGGTGTAAAACGATCTGACAATATGTTTGAACTCGTAAGAAGTTATCTTTTGTCTTCAGATTTTTTTATAAACGGAAATCAAACTAATCGAAAAATAAACTATTTAGGCTTGTTTAATCCGTACGAGAATTCGATGCCCAATCCCTACAGTTATATTTTTTTAAATTAGGTACCAACACTTATTGAGTTGACTTATTTCAGACGCTTAAAACGCTGAATTTTGTCTTCGCAGATATATCAACCCGTGAATGTCGTCAATAATTGTTGGGGTAACGGATAAGTCAAATTTACGGGCAAAAAATTTATCGGAAATTTTTAAAGATTCCAGGTCATTATGACTCAGCACTTTCGGATTTCCAGATGAGGCCCCCTCCCAATTCCAATCAACATACATTAGGTTTGCTTTAATCATATTTTTAAAAGAGGAATTGTACAATATAGTCGAGAATATAATTTCATCCGCAGCCCAGGTATATTTGAAAAATCTTTTAATTGCCCGATTGTTTTTTATTTCGGTTAAAATATAGCTCGCCGCGTCTTTAGTAATTGTGAACCAGTTGGAGCTTCCCACCATTTCATAAGGCAAAGGAAATTTCTTTTCAGGCAATATTTTATTCAGGATACCAAACAGTTTGTACTTGCCTTTGAACTTGTATTTGGGCAAATCGTAGGTTGATAACCTGACAGCAGCCTGAGGCCAGTCTTTTTGAATACTTAAACAACTGATGAATTGTTTGCCATAATTGATGGTTAAGAAATGATGAAAACTTTCAATTGATTTTATCGGGAAATCCTGACCTGAAATAACATTGATGTAATCATATCCTTCGGGTATTATTTCTTCAAAAGAATTCAAAACCGCTTGTACGATGCTGTAATGCGCCCAATAGACGCGAATATTCTTTTTTATAAAAGATACTTGCCGATTTTCTTTTAAATAGTTAAAATCGGCAGCCTTAGTCTTCTTATCCAAATGAATATAGACGTGTGAAGACGGATGTTGTAATAATGAAACCAATTGCCCTAATTGTTCTGGCCTGGAATGAGCAAGTATAAGGTGTGCTATTTTCATTTTTTTGCGATAGACGGTTACTCGAATATGTAAAGATAGCTGTCAATATTAAATTGAAGAAAATAATTCATTTAGATGATGACACAATTTTGGCAGGCAATATTTTTTTGGCACAGTATAGCGTCTGGCGTTACAATGGCGTTTTCCCGCAACAGCCTTTTTTGCCATCGCCATTACTCCTATTTCACAATCATTTGCCATTTATTTGAACCCAATCTAAAAAGAAGTTTCTCAATTCTTCTTGATCAGGCGCCGAGAAAATCCGGTGATAGTCTCTTGAGAAGCAATGCCATTAGCAAACGATAAAAATTAGTTTAACCAGTCATATTTCAGCTTACCATGTAACTCTGGCTCCTCCGTCAGTGCATATTGTCAGGCCAGGCTGGCCATTCATTTATCCATCCCGCTGCGCTCAACCTGAAGTATCAAAAAAAGAAAGCAGTATTTTTTCTGAGGAGTTTGCTAAAACGTCTGCATTCAAAAATCGACCCTGGATAATTTTTCGAAGTTTTTTAAAAAAGTTGCCAATTTTATTCAGAAATATGAATATCTTCATTGAAATATCTAACTATTTTAGATGCGTTTGCCCTGACGAGCCGATCAACGCCTTGATTTTTGGGCTAAAATCGATATATTTGTAATTCCTTTGAAAAGAACTGCATTATGAAAATAGCACACCTTATAATGACTTATACCAGCCCCCGGCAAACGGAAAGAATGATAAGGGCGCTGCAGTGCGATGAGTATGATTTTTATATACATGTTGACAAAAAGGTAAATATCGAGCCATATCTTTATTTAGAACAATTTCCTAACACCTTTTTCATAAAGAAAAGGGAAGATGTAAGATGGGCAGGATATAATACTCTGGTGGCAACCTTTAATAGTATTGATGAAATTCATGCAGCGGAGTGGGATTATGATTTTATTAATTTTTTGAGCGGCCAGGATTATTTTATAAAATCTCCAGCACATATTTTGAATTTTTTAAAAATAACAGAGGGCGCGAGTTTTTATCTTTTAAAGATTACAAAAACACGTGGCCGGAAGGAATGATTCGTATTAAAAAATATTCTCTTGTAAATTTTAAGTTTAAAGGAAAATACCTGATTGAGAGGATTATGAATCTGGTGTCACCGGAGAAAAAGTTGCCAAATAATTATCATCCTTATGGCGATTCGATGTTTTGGATGCTTAGCCCCGAATGTGCGCTCTACGTGGCTAATAAAGTGAGAAATGACAAAAGATTTCTTAAGTTTTTTAAATACTCCTGGGGTGCTGATGAGTTTGTATTTTCTACTATTCTTATGAACTCTAAATATAAAGAAAGAATTGTAAACAATAATTATCGCTACATTGACTGGTCAGCCGGTGGAAGCCACCCTAAGGTTTTGGGGAAAAATGATTTTGACAAACTGATAAATAGCGAATCTTTATTTGCACGGAAATTTCATTTAAGCAAGGATTCTGAAATTTTTGACTTATTGGATCAACACTTAACATCTTAAAATGGCTGAAATTTTATCTATTTCCACTTTTAAAGATTCCCGTGGCACATTGACGGTTCTTGACTCAATAGTGCCTTTTGATATTAAGCGGATATTTTATATTTATGGCGTAGATAATTCGGATAGAGGCGGTCACCGGCATCATAATACACGGCAGGCGGCCATTTGTATTCAGGGAAGCTGTATCATTACTAACGATAACGGACAGGATGAACAGGTGTTTAATTTGGACTCGCCGGATAAATGCCTGATACTGGAGCCCGAAGATTGGCATGTAATGCATGATTTTACAAACGATGCTATTTTACTGGTATTAGCCTCTACCTCTTTCGATCCATCGGACTATATTTTCGACCCTTATGAACATCCCCTACGAAAACCTTAAAAGATTAAACCAGATTTTTGAGTCCGAGTTCGAAACTGCTTTTAAAAGTTTTATCGAAAGCGGCTGGTATATTTTAGGCAAGGGCCTGAAACATTTTGAGAACGAATTCGCGAACTATCACGGTTTAAATTATGCGGTTGGCGTGGCTAACGGGTTAGATGCGTTGATTCTTTCTCTCAGAAATAATTATTTTGAAGCCGGCAGCGAAGTTATTGTTCCATCCAATACATACATTGCCACAATATTATCAATATTACATTGTCAGCTGAAGCCCGTTTTGGTGGAGCCGGACATCAATACCTATAATATCGATCCGCTGAAAATAGAACAGGCAATTACCAGTAAAACGGTGGCCATAATGCCGGTACACCTCTACGGCCAATGTTGTGATATGGATAAAATATTGCAAATAGCAAAAATGTACAACTTGGTCGTAATAGAAGATTGTGCCCAGGCGCATGGTGCGTTATACAAAGGAAGATTATCGGGAACATTTGGAGATTATGGTGCCTTTAGCTTTTACCCAACTAAAAATTTAGGCGGCTTGGGAGATGGCGGCGCAATATTATGCAACACCGAAATAGTCAATAGCCAATTAGAACGCCTTCGAAATTATGGCTCTGCAAAAAAATATTATAACAAAGTGGTTGGTTATAACTCAAGGTTGGATGAGCTTCAGGCAATTTTTCTTAACATCAAACTGAAACGCCTAAATGAGATAAATAGTCACAAAAGAAGGCTTGCTGACATTTATTTGAATAATCTTAATGAGCAATTTATTTTGCCGGTCGTGCATCCCGATTTTTACCATGTTTTTCATATATTTAACATCCGCCACGCTAAACGCGACAATTTGCGGCATTATCTTGCAGAAAACGGCATCAGTACTGAAATTCATTACCCTATAGCCCCACATCACCAAAAAGCTATAAGTGAATTGTTTAAAGGGAAGGAATTTCCCATTTCGGAGCAAATTCATAACACAACCCTAAGCCTGCCCTGTTCTTTTGCCCACACTACTGACGAGGTATACAGAGTGGTGGAAGTAATCAATCAATTCAATTGACTGGAGAACGGCTGTATTTTTAGTGTTCGGATTGCGGTATTCTGCAACTTTAAAATTAAAATATATATTATTGTGAGGTAATCGATTTTTATATCCCAAAAACCTAACTTTGCACATCCTCTAATAAAAAGTTTGAAATTATTGAGGCCAGATCAGCTCATGTATTTTCATTTCATTATATGGTTTGTGTTGTTATTGAGTAATTCATGCTCAAAAAATAGTAGTGCAAAAGAATCGGCACCTATAGATACATTAGACACCATTAACAGTCCCGGTGTGTCTAATTCTCAAATTACTATGGATCAATTTATAGGGGCCAACGGCTTCATAGATGATCCTGCTGAAAAAATAAAAGCGGTTGGATTTTTAAGAGAATATCACAATTGGGGCTGGGACGAGGGCAATTGGGAATCCGGCTATCAATCTTACCCAAATAGTCAAATGGCATGGGCGCCTTCAAAGCCAGGCTGGAGTTTTGATGATTTCTATTCCGCATTAAACAAAGAAAATATTATGGTGTCTCCCTGCATTCAGGGGGCTGCCAGCTGGCTGAATGCAGGTAATAACTTCCCATTCAATAATAAACCTATTGATGCGGCCGGTATGAGT